>JBAXXX010000001.1:0-126300 GCA_037127695.1 Verrucomicrobiia bacterium
CCCCAGAAGCCCCCCCAGAAGCCCAATGACAACCGGGTGCCACACATCACGGTCGGCCACTTCTATGCCAACCATGCCGAGAAGCTTGGCCTGCGACTGGAAGGGGCTTCGCGCGGGCTCAACCGCCTGATCCGCGAGCCGACAGTCAACCGTCCGGGGCTCGCGCTCTGCGGTTTTTTTAACTATTTTGCCGTCAAGCGGATCCAGGTCCTCGGAGCTGCCGAGCTGAGCTACCTCAGGAGCCTCAAGGACAACGATCTGCGCGAGCGCATGCGGGCGCTCTTCGCCAAAAGCATGCCGTGCCTTGTCGTGGCAAGGAACGCGCCGATCCCCCCGCTTCTCCTGGAAGCGGCCGGCGCGTTCGAGACCCCGGTCTTCCGCACGAGCATGATCACGATGAAGTTCATCAATGCGGCAACCATCTCGCTCGAATTCGATTTTGCCCCCTCCACCTCCGAGCACGGCAGCATGGTGGACATCATGGGCGTCGGCACCCTGGTTCGCGGAGCCAGCGGCATCGGAAAAAGCGAATGCGTCCTCGGCCTCATCGAGCGGGGATACAGCATCGTCAGCGACGACGTCACCCGCTTCCGCTCGATCGAGGGTCGCGAGCTCCTCGGCACGTCCGACAGCCTCTCACGCTACCACATGGAGGTCCGCGGGATCGGCATCATCAATATCGCCTCGATGTTCGGCGTCGGCGCCGTCCGCTTGGAAAAACGCCTCGATTTTGTTGTCACACTCAAAGATTGGCATGAGCTCGAAGATGTGGATAGAATCGGGCTGGACCGCGACAACTATGAGATCCTCGGGATCAAAATCCCGCATGTCACGCTGCCGGTGAGAACCGGCCGCGACCTGGCACGCCTCGTGGAAGTTGCGGCCCTAGACCAAAAACTTAAAGACATGGGAGAAAACAGCGCAGTGGAATTTAACCAAAGATTGCTGCATATGATCAGCGAACGCCGGAGCAGGTAATGGGAATCCTTTCCAAAAAAAAATCCAATGAGGACCTGCAGAGATGCACGTCCGAGGTCGTCATTGAAAACAGGAACGGGCTGCATGCGCGCCCGGCCGCGATGTTTGTCAAAATCTCCAGCCGCTACCGGGCGGAGGTTTGGGTCGAGAAAGACGGCGAGCGGGTGAACGGCAAGAGCATCATGGGGCTCATGATGCTCGCGGCGGGCAAGGGATCCCGCCTCCAGGTCATCGCCGAGGGAGCGGACGCTGAGAAGGCGGTCGCGGAGATAACAAATCTCGTCGGAACCCGCTTCGGCGAGGAGTGAGCGAGGGGGAGCCGGCCCCAGCATCCGGCCTTCAAGAAATCGCCGCCCGGCTCTGAAAACGCGCCGCCGCGCCAGCGAAAGCGAAATTGGCGTCAAGGCTATTTACGCGCCGGAGAATTTCTGATACGGGTTGCCGAGCAATGGAAATCCCCACAAAAAATGGCGGCGAACAACGGTTCTCGGGGATCGCTGTGGCCCCGGGGATTGCGCACTGCGCGGCCATGGTTCAATGGGAGGAGGACGAGGAGATTTCTCTCCGGAAAATCGAGCTGCATGAGCTGCCGGAAGAAATTGCGCGCTTTGAGACGGCGCTCATTGCGACCCGCGCGGAGCTCCTGGAAATCCAGCAGCGGATCGCCGCTGCGATCGGGGCCAGCGACGCCAGCATTTTTGATGCGCACCTTCTGGTCGTCGAGGACCGGACGCTGATTGACGAGGTGCTTCGCCGGCTCGACCGGGATCACTGCAACATCGAATATATCTTCCATCAGGTGGCCGAGAAATACTGCCGCACTCTGGCGGAAATTGACGACCCGTATCTCCGCGAGCGCGTGGTGGACATCGAGGACGTGACCCGGAGGATCATCCGCAACCTCCTTGGCAAGGCGCCCCGGAACCCCGCCGCCCACGACCAGCCGCACATCATCGTCGCGCACAACATCACCCCGTCGGATACCGCGCAGATGAACCGGGATCTCGTCCTGGGCTTCGCCACCGAGATCGGCAGCAAAACGTCGCACACGGCCATCATGGCCCGCTCGCTCGATATCCCGGCGATTGTCGGGATCCACGGAGTCTGCCAGCTGCTCACCAGCGGGGACGACATCCTGCTCGACGGCTACACGGGAACGCTCATCCTGAACCCTTCCGCCGAGACGCTCGCCGAATACGCGAGGATCGAAGCCCAAAAAGAGCAGGTTTCCGAGCGGCTGGGGCTCATCCGCGAGACCGCATCCACCACGCTGGATGGAAAGCATGTCGTCCTCTCGGCAAATGTCGGGCTTCCGGAGGAGATTGGCGACATGGTCGAGAGCGGGGCCGAGGGGATCGGGCTCTACCGCACGGAGTTCCTCTTCCTAAACCGGTTCGCCCCCCCGGACGAGGACGAGCAGTTCGAGCATTACCGGATCGCCGCAGAGAGGGCGCAGCCGCACGGAGTCATCATCCGCACGCTCGACGTCGGCGGTGACAAGGCGACCCAAAGCCTCCACCTCCCGGAAGAACAAAACCCGTTTCTCGGCTGCCGAGCGATCCGGTTCTGCATCCAAAACCCGGAGATTTTCCGGACTCAGCTCCGGGCGATCCTGCGCGCCGCCACGTTTGGAAATGTCCGCATCATGTATCCGATGATCTCCGGTCTCGAGGAGCTCCGGCAGGCGAACGCGATCCTCGAGGAGAGCAAGGCCGAGCTCGCTGAGCGCGGAGTCCCCTTCCACCCATATATCGAGGTCGGCATCATGATCGAGATCCCGAGCGCCGTCCTCTCGGCCGACCACCTAGCCCGCGAGGTCCGGTTTTTCAGCATCGGCACGAACGACCTCATCCAATATTCGATCGCCGTGGACCGGGGGAACGAAAATATTGCGCACCTGTATAACCCGACCCATCCGGCCATCCTGCGCATGATCAAGATGGTCGTGGATGCGGCCCGCGCCAACGGCATCTGGACAGGGGTTTGTGGCGAGATGGCTGGGGACGCGCTCCTCACCCCCCTCCTGATCGGGCTGGGGGTGGACGAGCTCAGCGCTGCAAGCGCCGTGGTGCCCAGAATCAAAAAGGCAGTCCAGTCGCTCGATGCGGGGCGCTGCGAAGCTCTTGTCCAGCACGTGCTCGGCATGAGCGACTCGGCCGCCATCGCCGCCCTGAGCCTGGAGATGGCCCGCGAGTGCTACGCCGAGATCGCAGATTGAGCGCGCCTCGCGAGGAGCGCAAGAAAAGCATTCTGGGTTTGCACTCGCCGCAGGCCCCAGATAGCGTCTCGCTTCATGAATATCCGGTCCCTTGCCGCTTTTTCTCTCCTGCTTTGCGCCGCTCATCTCTGCGCCCAGGCGGTCGGGCCAGGTGGCGCCCAGGAAAAACCCGGGATCGCCATGATCAAACCACAGGCCTGGTCGAAAGATGACCAGGCGACGGTTCTGGAGTTTCAAGCGGTCTCGAACCGCACCGGGTATTATCAGTTCCGCACCGCCAAACAGCCTGCCTACCAGGTGGCCTCCTCCAAGGTGGTTTCCGTCATTCTTTACCCGGAGCTCCCGGGCTCGATCACAACCGCCGGGCAGCGGGCCGCGCTGCAAAAGACGCTGGATGAGTTCGCCGCAACGACGAAAAAGTTTCCGTCTGCAGAGAGGCTCATCGGCCAGGCGATTGACCCGCTGAAGGCCGATGCTGCGAAATATGACGAGGGGAACATCAAAGAAAACGGGGCGTGGATTTTGCGGGGGGTTTACTCCAAGACCAAGGCCGCCTCGCTTGCGGCGCTGATCAAGCCGGAGATCCTGGCGGCCCCGAAGATCAAGGACTTCGACCTCGCCACAAACCACTATTTCGTCGGGCTGAAGGAGCTCTCCGAGTCCGAGCCATCGATCCGGCCGATCATGGCAGGGGTCCAGTCGCTTTACGACAGCCTCGTCCGGAAGGAGGAGCGCTCGATTATCCTCCAGCAGCTGCACTCGGACTCCCTCTCCCTTGACCAGGCGGCCGCGCTGGTTGCCAAGCTGAAAACTTTGTGCCCGCAGGAGGAGGCGGCTGCGAACCTCTACATCCAAAGCTGGGACACGGCCACCAGCAAAGCGGAGGCGCTCACAGCCCAAATCAATGAGGTTCAAGGCCGGTTCGAGACCTCGGTCTGGCAGGCGTCTGCCTCCGCCCCGCCATCCATCGCTCCGGAGCTCGCCGCCAGCCTCCAGCAGATGTCCGAGTCCGCAAGGCAGTTCCGCGCAGGTTCCCCGCCGCCGATCATCCGTGTCCCCCTCCCGCTTGCCGACGCGATGTCGGCGTTCGGGGAAAACCTCCCGGCCCTCGCTGGGCAGATCAAGGCCCGCGAGCTTTTCGAGGCGAAGGCGCGACTGGACCTGCTCGTCGGCCAAGCACGCCTCATCGGCCCGAAAACCTCTGCCGCACTCGCCGAAATCCGAAAGCAGGTCAACGGGGATGTCGGGAAATTTCTCGTGCTCCGCGACGAGGGCAAGATGCTGGTGGACAACCAAAAATTTTCTGAGGCCCTGAAAAAATACGAGCTGGCCTACGAGGTCGTCCCTTCGCAGGAGATTGCAGCGCAGATGGACGCATTAAAGAAACAATTGAACAACCCATGAATCCCGGACCCGTCTCGCAGTTCATTGACCTTCACTACCGCCACTTCAATGCTGCGACGCTGAAGGATGCCGCCGACGCCTACTCGAGCCACCTCGGCGGCGGGGGGATCATGCTCATGACCCTGGCCGGGGCGATGAGCACGGCCGAGCTCGGCATCTCGCTCGCCGAGATGATCCGCCAGGGGAAAGTCCACGGGATCGTCTGCACGGGCGCGAACCTCGAGGAGGATGTCTTCAACCTCGTCGCTCACGATTTCTACGAGAGGATTCCGAACTACCGCGACCTCACTCCCGCTGACGAGCAGGCGCTCCTCGACCGGCACATGAACCGTGTCACCGATACCTGCATCCCCGAAATGGAGGCGATGCGGAGGATCGAAAATGTCATCCTCAAAGAATGGATGGATGCCGATGCCTGCGGCGAGCGGCTTTTCCCTCACGAATTCTTCTGGCGGATCCTCGGCTCGAAGGAGCTCCAATCGA
This sequence comes from Verrucomicrobiia bacterium, assembly GCA_037127695.1. Lineage (GTDB taxonomy): Bacteria > Verrucomicrobiota > Verrucomicrobiia > Chthoniobacterales > Terrimicrobiaceae > QYQL01. The sequence continues at coordinate 5,084 of JBAXXX010000001.1, forward strand.
GCTTCCAAATCGACCCGAAAAATAGCTGGCTCCTCGCGGCCAAGGAAAAAAACCTTCCGATGTTCGTTCCAGGCTGGGAGGACTCGACGCTCGGCAACATGTATTCCGCACACTGCATCGAGGGGGATGTCAAAAATGTCCATACCGTCCGCTCGGGGATCGAATACATGATCTCTCTGGCCAAGTGGTATGCTCCGACGAGCAAGGCGTCCTCCATCGGGTTCTTTCAGATCGGCGGCGGGATTGCGGGCGACTTTCCGATTTGCGTGGTGCCGATGCTCCACCAGGATCTCCGGCAGGATGACGTCCCGCTCTGGGGGTATTTTTGCCAGATCAGCGACTCGACGACCAGCTACGGGAGCTACTCGGGGGCCGTGCCAAACGAAAAAATCACATGGGGGAAGCTGGGCGAGAAGACTCCGAAGTTCGTGATCGAGTCGGATGCCACGATCGTGGCGCCGCTGATCTTCGCTAAGGTTCTCGGCTGGTAAGAGCTGCCCCATGCACATCAGCGACATCCTGGTGCCGGGCACCCCGACGTTCTCGTTCGAGTTTTTCCCGCCCAAAACTCCCCAGGCGCTCGAGCAGCTGTTCGAGAATATCCGGCAGCTCGAGCCGCTCAATCCCGCTTTTGTCAGCGTGACCTACGGGGCCGGAGGCTCGACGCGCGAGATGACTCATGAGCTGGTCGTCCGGATCAAGACGACGACATCCCTCGATCCGATCCCCCACCTCACCTGCGTCGGCCACACCGAAGCCGAGATCGCGGCGATCCTCGGGCGCTACGCCGCCGCAGGGGTCAGCAACATCCTCGCCCTCCGCGGCGACCCGCCGGGCGACCAGCCGGGCTACGACCACGCGAAGGATGTCTTCCCGCAGGCGGCGGACATGGTCAGGTTCATCAAAAAATTTATCGGCCACGCGGATCCGCGAGGGTTTGGGATCGGTGTGGCTGGGTTCCCGGAAGGTCACCCCGCCACACCGAACCGCCTCGTCGAGATGGAACACCTCAAAGCCAAGGTAGATGCCGGGGCCGACTACCTCTGCACCCAGCTGTTTTTCGACAACCACGACTTCTACGATTTTCGCGAGCGCTGCCTGTTGGCGGGAATCCAAGTTCCGATCCTCGCCGGCATCATGCCGGTGACCAGCCTGGCCTCGATGAGGCGGATGTCCGAGCTCGCCGGCGGCGCACGCTTTCCGGCGCGCCTGCTCAAGGCCCTCCATCGCGGAGGCGGCTCGCCGGAGGCGACCCGGCAGATCGGGCTCCACTACGCCACCGAACAATGCGCCGACCTCCTCGACCAGGGGGTCGCAGGAATCCACTTCTATACGCTCAACCAGTGCACCGCGACCCGGGAAATCTGCCAGCGGCTCGGCCGCGCGGAGCGGGAGTGAAGGCCGCTGCCCGCGCTCCGATGCTCGTGCGATGCTCTGCCATCGCGGGTAGGATATTCGAGCCGCAACGATGAGCGCTGAAAAAGGCTTCCTTCGGAAAAAAATGCGCGAAATCGCACGAAACCGTGTGGAGGTCGGAGGCCCGACCTCCGGCCTTGCTACACGCCTTCGGGGCTGGACAGTCTGGCAGACCGCTCGAGCCATCTGCGCGTTTTCCGCGCTGGCCGATGAGCTGGATGTCCTTGATCCCTGGCCGGAAGGAAAGCGGATCGCCATGCCGCGTGTGGACGGCGAGGCGCTCATGATCCATTGGGTGGCCGACCGCGAGGAGCTTGTGATCGGGCGGTTCGGGATTCTGGAGCCGCGCGCGGACGCGCCGCCCGCCGGGATTTCTTTTGATCTGATCCTGGTTCCAGGAATCGCCTTCGATCGCAATGGCGGACGGCTCGGGCGCGGGCGGGGATACTACGATCGCTTCCTGGCTTGCGCGTCCGGGTTTGTATCCGGAGTCTGCTTCGATGACCAGCTGGTTTCTGAAGTCCCCTGCGAGCCGCACGATGCGCGCATGGACGCGATCATCACCCCGTCCGAAATCGTTCTTTGCGGGCGGAGAAGCATGGTTCATCCGAGCCCGGCGGGCCGGTGATCCCAGAAAGCGGCTGGCTCGTTTGCTAGGATGTTGGCGTCCCGTGTCAGCAGCACCGCGCCCGCCAAACGGGCGCTTGCGCAGATGATCCGATCAAAGGGGTCGCGAGTCCAAATGAGTTTGGCCGCCTCCGCCGCGATGTTTGGGAACAACCCGCCATCTATCGCCAGTCCGATCTTGGTCGCGAGGTCTTGAAAGATATCCTCGGCGGGGATCTTAATGCGGCCGATTTCATGCAGGTAATCGAGTTCCAGCCTCACCATGGGAGAGACGGCGCATCTTCTTTGCTGGAGCAGAGGTTGCACGAACGGGGCGAATCGCTCCAATTCTCCGGCCGCCAGCCAGACAACCGCGTGGGTGTCAAGATGGATCACGGACGCCATTCGGAGGACCAGTCGATATGGACGAGGGCATCGGGGTCGCCGACGATGATGTCGCGTTTGGGCAGAAGCTTCTGCAGGTCGCCGAGGGACGTATTGGCTGGGATCGGCCGGACGGTTCGCACTTCATACGCTTCCTCGCCGGAAAGCAGGAGCAACGGTTCCCCCGTCTCTTTGAGCTTCGCCAGCCAAGGTTTGGCGTCCTTTTGAAATTGCTCGATCATCAGTGTCATACCGCAAAACTAAATCCCGGCGGCATTGAATGCAACGCAGGATTGCCGAGGGAGGCCAACCAGCAGGTTGACAACTCGCCTTGCCACCCGGGCGGGCGGTGAAAATCCGAACGTCGCACCCGTTCGCAATCCAGGTCATCACCCGGTTCAGCAGTGGCATCACCGGCTCCCCGATAAACTGTCGCAGGGTCAAGGAAAAATCAGACGCGGGCAGCTTTCAGAAACTCCATCCCCGCCGCCTCGCCTTCCTCGATGGCGGTTTCCACCGCGCGTTTCGCGCGTTCGAGCAGGGATTGCGCCTCTTGCCGCGCGGCGTGGGCGGCTCGGATGCTTTGCGTGATGGATGCGGTGGTCGCGTTGTCGATTTTTGGAATCGGAAGTAGCAGGATGTCGCGCTCGGAGATGGCGGGATAAAGGCTGGCGCTGGTGTGCAGATCCATGAGCTCGCAGACTGCAGGAAGGCGCAGGTAGGTGAGGAGGACTTCGGAGGCGATGCCGGTCGGGTTCAACACGACGAATCCAGAGGAGCAGACGTGGCCGTCCTGGTCCGGGGAGATGATCGCGCTCAGGCGGCGAATCGGGCGGACGGTGGACGTGATAATATCGTTTCCCCTCACGCGCTGGCTGGCGCGGCTGGGAGCCTTTGCGGTCGGCGTGGCTTCGCTGGTCGCGGTGCCGTCGCCGCGCAACCCACCGATCTCGATGTATTGGAAAGTGTCGGAGTCGGATTCTTCAAGGCCAACGGCCTGTCCTATCCCAGCCCAGGGCAACGCCCTGGGTTCGGGGATAATAGATGATAAAGCCCCATCGGGGCGGCATATTTCTTCGGGGTTAAGCCGCCCCTTCAGGGCTTGCTCTTTGTGTGATCGAATACCCAGGGCGCTGCCCTGGGCTGGGATAGGCCGCGCCTGTGGCGCTTTCGGGTCGAAGGCTTCATGCCTCGCGGGTGCGACGTTGCCGATGGTGAGCCCGTCCGCTCGGAGCTTGGCAAGCAGATGGGCGACTCGCGGCGCGAAATATTCGGAATCGAAACGCCCGGCGGCGAGGGCCTCAGAAGCCCGGCGGGTGTAGGTCAGTGGCTCGGGCGGCCGCCAGTTTTCCAGACCGAGGGAGCGGAGGAGAGTTTGCTCGGCCTGGGCAAGAAATCGCAACTGTTCTTGCTTCAATTGCACCGATTGATTCACCAGCCCGTCAACAGCCAGCTCTAAAGCTCCAAATCTGGGAATTGAAATTTGCTCAAGGTAAGTCGGTGCGATGTGGGGTTGCGCCATTCCATAAGCACCACGTTCGATGATGAGCTTGCCATGCGTAGTGCAGAAGAAAGTGGAAAGGTATCCACTCGGGCATGTCGGCTGACGAAACACCAATAAATCGGCGCAAGCAAACGCGTCTCCATCCTCCTTCCAAGCGGATGCCTGGCCGTAATTTGCTCCGCTTCTTGTCATAAGAACATCGCCTTGATTCAAACGATTCGCTGCCAAGACAGGAGCGAGCGTCGGCGACATGAATACGCGTTCGTTGAACTCGATTTCATTGTCTCTCACATTCTGGGCAAGCACGACGTGAAGTCCCTCATCTTCATAAGTTCGGACGACCTCAATCGGGTGTTGGACCCTCTCGACAATTTCAGCCAATCGTTCATGGCGGCAGCGTCCGATGAGTGCAAATGATTTCAAAATATCGCTTCTGAAATACTCGCTGTCCAACCGATCATTTGGATTGTCGATGAATGCCCCAGACTTCGAAAGGACTGTGATTTCCAGCCCCTCCAGCAAAGACGCATAGCGCGACTTGTTGAAGGGGCAGCTCAGAAAAAACTTAGTTTTTCCTTCGCCGCGAATTCCTCGAAAGCCTCGGCGATGCCATCACGCGTGAGCCCGTCGTGGTTGAAGAGGTCGTGTTGGACGACCCAGTGTCCGTGGGTGTCGCGGAGGCGTTCTCGAAAAAACCAAGGAACCAGTTTGCGTATGCGGACGGCTGAAACATCGGGGAATTGCAAGCCTCTTCTCTGAAGCTCGTCTGCATCTACGGTTTCGATCAGCGAGGAGCCGCCCATGACATCATAAAGCGCGGGATGTGCATTCGGGTTGGAAGTGTAGGCAGCAAATTCCTCCTCGCTCGCCTCGCGTGTTTCGGCGCGCCATTCCCCAGTTGAGGGATCTTGGCGATACCAACTCTTCATTAACTTTTTTTCGTAGATTTTATCCCCGCTGTTGTCCTTGCTCGGGAGTCTTTGGGTGGCGAAGAAGATATTGTAGTCATCCGCCTCCTGGCAGAGCGGTCCGGCGGCAGGGTCGTCGTTCCATTTCTGGACGAAGAGGGCGCTGGTTTTCGTGCCGGTATGGGGTTTGAACGTGCTCGGGTGGAGGCCGACGACGGCGAGGATGCGGCAGCGTTCGGCGATGAACTCGCGGACGCGCTGGTCGCTGGAGTTGTTGAACCGTCCCTGTGGGAGGACGACGGCCATGCGGCCGCCGGGTTTGAGGAAGTCGAGGTTGCGCTCGATGAATAGGAGGTCGCGGCCGACGGCGCTTTCGAGTTTTCCCTGTCCTCCATCCTTCGCGCGTTTGTGGGCGAGGTCGTAGGGGCTGAGCATGTCGGTCTGCTTGATGTCCCCGGCGAACGGTGGATTCGCCATGAGCACGTCGAACTGGAATCCGCGGAAGTCGTCCTTCTCCGTCATGAGCTTGCGGAGTTTTTTCCAGCCCTCGTGGTAGGTGTCGAGCCAGTCCTGCTGCTTTGTCGTCTCGTCCCAGCGCTTGTAGTCGAGAGTATTCAGGTGGAGGACGTTCGTCTGTCCGTCGCCGGCGATGAGGTTGAGGCAGCGGGAGACGCGGACGGATTTTTCGTCGAAGTCGATGGCGAAAACTTTCTCCTGCACGTATTTTGTGCAGCGGGTGGGCTTCTTCTCCATCGTGAACAGGTGGGAAGCCTTCTTGCCCGAATCGATGAGGATCTGCCTCCAGACGTGGAAGATGCTGTGCATCGTGAACCCCGCGCTGCCGCAGGCGGTGTCGATGAGCGTCTCCTCCTCTTTCGGATTCAGCATCTTCACGCACATGTCGATGACCCAGCGAGGGGTGAAATACTGGCCTTTCTCGCCTTTGCTGGATTTGTTCACGAGGTATTCGAACGCGTCGTCCACGACATCGAGGTTCGAGTTGAAGAGTTTCCATTTTTCCAGCGAGCCGACGCAGACCTGCAAATGCTCGGGGGTCAGCCGGATTTTTTCATCCGCAGCGAAGACGCCTTCCCATTTGTCCTTCGCTTCGTCGAAAAGGTCCTGGGTAGCTTTCTTGAGCTGGGCGGCGGTGTTGACGTTGCGGAAGCGGAGGTGCGGCGAAAGGTCCGAGTAGCAGGCGAGCTCGTCGTAGAGCTTCGTGAAGATGAGCTTAAAAACTTCCTCGAAGACATCCACGCCCGCATTCGCGAGGACCTCGTCCTCCAGATCCTCGATGAGCTGGCGGAGGCTGCGGCCCTTGCTGCCCTCGGCATCGCGCTGCTTCTCAAACTCCAGCAGCGAATCGATCGTCCAAGGCTGTCCTGCGATCATTTCGATCGTCTCGTGCGCACCCGGGAGCGCGGGAATTTCCTCGAAGTAGTTCGGGTTTTTCCGGTGCCAGACGATGACCTGAGTGCCGTCGCTCCAGACGGCAAGCGGGGCGCCGGTCGCGTGAGTGTAGCTCTTGAGCTGTTCCTTGCCGCCCTTTGCGGTCGCCTGCTTCACTTCGATGATCGTGTAGGGAACCGTTGGACGGTCGGCGTCGAAAATCACGATGTCCGCCCGCTTCGAGCTGTCGCGCCCGAAGGTGATCGGGTATTCGACCTGAATCCGGGAGACCGGATATTTATAGCGGTGGAGAAGCGTGTGAAGCCAGAGCTGGTGGACGATTTCCTCTGGTTTGGCCAAGACTTCCTTGTGCCGGACAAGGCATTTTAGATAGGGCTTGTCGTTCTTATTGATCACGAGTTTTTCGACCGCAGCAATGGTCTTCTCGTCAAAATGCGCGATGTGGGAGAATTGGGCGAAAAGCCCGGGGAAAAGATCTGCGATTGGCATAGAATTTCCGGCAAGCGTGCTCTTTCCTCATGGTCGCATCGAGAAAATTCCCTCCCCATCGCGAAGATCGGAAGGGGGGACGCGATCATCACCCCGTCCGAATTTTTCAGGCCACAAGGATCGCGCACATTTCCCGGACAGCCTGCGCGAGCCCGACGGTGACGGCACGCGAGATGATCGAGTGGCCGATGTTCAGCTCCTCGAGGCCCGGAAGCCCCAGGATCGCGGACGTGTTTTGATAGTTCAGCCCGTGCCCGGCATTGACGCGGAGGCCAGCTCCCACGGCGAGGCGGGAGGCATGCATGAGCCGCCGGAGCTCGCCCTCCGCCTCCGGTGCGTGCGAGTATGACCCGGTGTGGAACTCGACGAAGTCCGCATGCAAATCTGCTGCCGCCGCAACCTGATCCTCCTCGGGATCAATGAAGAGGCTGACCCGGATCCCCCGGTCCTTGAGCCGCGCCACGACCGGACGGAGCTCCTCCCTCTGGTCGCAGCAGTTCAGCCCGCCCTCGGTCGTGACTTCGCGGCGGTTCTCCGGAACCAGGCAAACGTCCTCCGGGACGATCTCGAGCGCGATGCGCAGGATCTCCTCGGAGGCTCCCATCTCGAGGTTGAGCTTCGTTGTGATTTGCTCGCGGAGCGCCCGGATGTCACGATCCTGGATGTGGCGCCTGTCCTCGCGCAGGTGGGCGGTGATGCCGCGCGCGCCAGCCATCTCGGCCGCCAGGGCGGCGGCGATCGGGTCGGGTTCGGCATTCCGGCAGTCTGCCACCTCACGGTAGCGGGCTTGCCGGAGGGTGGCAACGTGGTCGATGTTTACTCCGAGGCTTGGCATTTCCGTGGATATTCGCGCCGGATCCGCCTGGCTGCAAGCACGGCGTCAACCAATGCGCGCACGCCGTCGCGGATCGGGCGAAGCTTCGAGCCGGTTGCGTCGGCCCATTCGACCGGCATCTCCTCGACCCGGAACCCGAGCGCTTCGGCAAGCACGATGACCTCCACGTCGAAGCCGAACCCGCTCTGCTCCAGGCGCGAAAAAATCCCGTGCGCGGCCGCGCGGCTGAACGCCTTGAACCCGCACTGGGTATCGGCGAACCCGGTGACTCCTGCGCAGCGAAGAACAAGGTTGAACAGTCGGCCCGCCAGCTCGCGTGCGAGCGGCTGGCGGACGGAGATGACGCTCCCGGGATGGCGCCGGCTGCCGATGATCACGTCCGCCCGGCCGGCTGCTAGGAGGAACTCGCCAACAAACCGCAGCGGGACGCTCAGGTCGGCATCCATAAAAAAAATGAGGTCGCCTCGAGCGAGGAGCATTCCGGTTTTGACGGCATACCCCTTGCCGTGCGCAGCCGTGTTCGGGACGATCCGGAACCTCGCATCCCCCTCGGCGGCCTTGATTGCCGCGCCTTCGGTGTCGTCGGATCCGGGCTCGATAACGATCAAAAACTCCCAATTCTCCTGCGGGAAGGCCCGACGGATTTCCCGGATCGAGGCAGGCAGGCGGGCCGCCTCGTTTCGGGCGGGAATCACAATACTCATTCGCGGGGCTTGATCCGACATGCTCACTGGGATTATCCCAAGCGTGTGTTTGCCCGTCTGTCAAAGCTCCCTTGGCCAGAAATCGCAATTCTTGCGGTCGCCGCCCTCCTGCGCGTGTGGCTCATCGAAATCAAGCCGCCGCATTTTGACGAGGGAGTGAACGGTTGGTTCGCCGATCAGATGACGGCGAACGGGTATTACCACTACGATCCGACGAACTACCATGGGCCGCTGCACTTCTACGCCGTGTTCCTCTCGCAGACCCTCTTCGGGCGGCACCTGTGGGCGCTCCGGCTCCCGGCGATCCTCGCCAGCATCCTCTGCGTCTGGGCAATCCTTCGCCTCCGCGTGTTTTTTGGAAACCCCGCCTCCCGCCTTGCAGGGCTCGCGATGGCTGTGTCTCCCGCGTTCACGTTCTATGGCAGGTATTCGATCCACGAGTCCTGGCAGGCACTCTTCAGCATCCTGTTTTTATCTGGCCTCCTCGGGCTTTGGAAATCCGGCGACAGGAGATCTCTTTTCACGGCGGCCTTTTCGGCCGCCGGGCTCGTGCTGACGAAAGAGACCTATGCCATCCACCTCGGCTGCTTCGCCCTGGCAGGAGCGGTTCTCTGGGCCTGGCAGCGCGTGCTCCCGTCACGGATGCCGGATGCCGGGGAGCCAGGCGCTCCGATTGCCCGGCAGCGCTGGACATGGGACGATGCAACTCTGGCAGCCGGTCTCCCGATCCTCCTCATCCTCTTTTTTTACTCTGGAAACTTTTTGGATTTCCCGTCGTTGCGCGGGCTCTACCAGACATTTGGGGCCTGGTTCAAAACCGGAGTGGATGCGGGCGGGCATGAGAAGGCGTCCTATGCCATCGGCCCGCTGAACTTTTACTGGGTCGCGCTGATGGCCCGCGACGAGTGGCCGGCGCTTGCCGGGCTGGCGCTCTGCGTGCGGTATGTCTGGCCGTCGGACGCCCGCCTGCGCTACATCGCGATCATGGGCGGGGGCGTGCTGCTTGCCTATTCGATCATCCCCTACAAGACCCCCTGGTGCATCGTCTCGATCCTCTGGCCGTTCTACCTGATTCTCGGGGGGTGCCTCTCCGAGTGCGCGGGGCGCTGGAAAAGTCCCCTTGTCCTGTGGGCGCCGGCTGCGCCCCTCCTGGCGGCCTCGCTGATCTCGGCATGGGGGCTGAACTTTATCAACTTTACGGATGACAACGAGCCCTACGTGTATGTGCAGACATACGGCGGGATCTCCACGCTCACCGACCCGCTTCTTGCCATGGCGGAGCGGGATCCGCGCCAGTTCCACATGAGCGGGCTCGTCCTGCTGGACAGCTACTATCCGCTCCCCTGGATGCTTGGCGATTTCACTCGGGTCGGGTATTATAAAATAGACCAGCCTCCAACGAACTGGGACGCGGCGTTCCTCGCCGTCGAATCCGCCCGCGAAGGAGAGGTCGAGCCCCACCTCCGTCAGCCCTACTACAAAAAGCGTTTTCACCTCCGCAGCGCCCAGGGCGAATGCACCGCATATTTTTCCGCCGCAGTATTCCAAGACCATTTCCGTACCCCGCCGGAATTTCAGCCACCCACACCATGAAACCTCTCCATTCCCACCTCGCCGCGCCGAAGGCAAAAGCGATTGCGCGCCGGATCCTTCCGGCCTTTCTCATCTTGTTTGCGGGGCCTGCCTTCGCCGGGCTCGAGTGGGAGACGAAGCTTCGCGACGTCCGTGCGGAGGCGGGAGAGAAGGCGATCTCGGTCGCGTTTCCATTTCGGAACACGGGTGCTGAGCCGGTCGGGATCTCCGGCATCCAGACCTCGTGCGGATGCACCTCGGCGAAGGCGGACTGCAAGGAAGTCCCGGCGGGCGGGGCCGGCTCCGTGCAGGTTCGCTTCGATATCGGCAACCGGAAGGGCGAGCAGGTCAAATCGGTGATCGTCCGCACGTCCGACCGCGAGAAGTACACCCTGGTCCTGAGGGTTTTTCTTCCGGACCGATGAGGAGAGTCCTGGGGCGCTCGGGAATCCATCCGGCTTTGCGCGATCTTTCCCTCGTCGCGGTGGCGTTCATCCTGTCGCTTGCCGCCGGCAGTTTGACAAACCTGATCCGGACCGACCCGCTGCCATTCCGCTATCTCGGTCGCGAGGCCCGGCTGCTGGCGTCCGCCCCCGAATTGGCGCGCGAACGGGAGCCGGCGGCCGCCACGCTCGCCCAGGCCGAGGCCGCATGGAGGAACCACGCAGCGGCTTTTCTTGATGCCCGCGAACCCGATTTTTTTGAGGAGGGCCACATCCCAGGGGCAACAAATTTCCCCGCCTCGCGAATCCGGGCACCTCATCGCCTGCCCGAAGACAAGGAGGCTCCGCTGATCGTGTATTGTTCCGGTGCGGATTGCAGCGACAGCCGGATCGTTGCCAAGTCGCTCGCGGCCGCCGGCTACCGGCGCGTCGCGGTTTTTTCAGGCGGATGGGACGCATGGACGGCAGCGGGGCTCCCGAAATGATCGCGCGCCTCATTCTCGCTGCCGTTTTCGTCGTTGCCGGCGCGCTCAAGCTTCCCGATCCGCTCGCATTTTCCGACGGGATTGCAGGATTTGGATTGGCTCCCGCCTGGGCGATCCCCACGCTCGCGCTCGGAATCCCGATTTTTGAAATCCTCACGGGCGCGGCGCTTTTCGGCGCGCGCTTCCGGTCCGCCGGGGCGCTTTCCGCATGCCTCCTCTCGCTCGCGTTTGTGCTTTTCTATGCCTGGGCTTTTTTTCGCGGGCTCGATGTCGAGTGCTCATGCTTTGGAGGCATGGAGATTCTTCGGGTTTCCACCGGAGCGGGCCTGCTGCGCGCGCTGGCCCTGCTCGTGCTCTCGGCCCGGGTTTGTTTCTTCCGGAGAAGGGACTGTCCTCGCGAAGGTAGCCAGCGCGGCTGCTGAGCCCGAGCTTCGGAGGAGGCCTCTGCCCCTGCGGATCACCATTGCCCTCCCTGGGAGAATCATTTATCGGAAAGGTGCCGTGCGACACCTCTTTCTCGATCTCGACCCCAGAACAATCGGCCAACAGCAAACGGCTTGAGGAGGAGATGACGGCAGCCGGGTTCGAGCCGTTTCCAACCGAATGGTGGCACTTCGATCTCAAAAATTGGAAATCCTACCCCGTGCTTTCTATTTCGATTGAGGATCTTGAGCGGGGGGACTCTTCCTGGATCCCCGCAGATTGATTTGGGCGCCCGTCCAACGTGACGGCACGGCTTTTCTGATTTTCAAAGATTACTCCCATTAAATTATTGCGCCGACCCGCATGGGGCGTCTAAAAATTGCCGTCCGCCACATGGGGGGAGCTCGCAAGCTCCTCTGGAGTATCATCCCAACCGGAAAACGCAAAACTAGCATGCAGACAAAACCGATCCGCCCGACTGTCCCTCCGATCAAGCAAGGGCTCTACGATCCGGCCTTTGAGCACGACGCATGCGGGGTCGGGTTTCTTGTCAATGTCCGCGGGGAGAAGTCCCACGCGATCGTGAGCGACGCGCTGACGATCCTGCGCAACCTCGACCATCGCGGCGCAGTTGGCAGCGAGCCCAATACCGGAGACGGCGCGGGAATCCTGATGCAAATTCCAGACAAGTTCCTGCGCAGGGTCTGCGGAGAGTGCGGGATCCCGCTCCCGGAATTTGGAAATTACGGGGTCGGCCTGATTTTCACTTCCCCGGACCCGGCGGAATCAGCCGCCGCGCAGGCGATATTTGAAAAGCTGGCGTCAGCGCACGGGCTCGCCGTGCTCGGGTGGCGCGAGCTCCCGACCGACAATTCCTCGCTCGGAGCGACCGCGTGCGCCAGCGAGCCCGGCATGCGGCAGGTCTTCATCGAGCGCAAGCCAGGGTGCTCGGACGCCATGGATTTCGAGCGCCAGCTCTACGTCGTCCGCAAGCGCGCGTGCAATGCCATCCGCATCGGGGGGATTGACCCGTCCTGGTTTGTTGCCAGCCTCTCGAGCCGAACGATTGTCTATAAAGGCATGCTCATGCCCGAGCAGGTGGACGCGTATTTCCCCGACCTCAAAGATCCGGACGTGGAGTCCGCATTGGCGCTCGTCCACTCGCGGTTCTCGACGAACACGTTCCCGAGCTGGGACCGCTCGCACCCGTACCGCTATATCGCCCACAACGGCGAAATCAACACGCTCCGCGGAAATATCAACTGGATGCACGCCCGCCAGTCGCGGCTCTCGAGCAGCCTTTTTGGCGACGAGCTCGCGGACACGTTCCCTGTCATCAACAGCGACGGCTCGGACTCCGCGATGTTTGACAACTGCCTCGAGCTCCTCACTCTCGCCGGCCGCTCGCTCCCGCACGCCATCATGATGATGATCCCGGAGCCGTGGGAGCTCCACGAGACGATGCCGGACGACAAGCGCGCGTTCTACGAATTTCATTCCTGCCTGATGGAGCCGTGGGATGGCCCGGCGGCGATCGCCTTCACCGACGGCACGATCATCGGGGCGATCCTCGACCGCAACGGCCTTCGGCCGTCGCGCTACTGGGTGACGAAGGACGGCCTGGTGATCATGGCCTCCGAGACCGGGGTGCTCCCGATCGCCCCCGAGCGGGTCGAACAAAAAGGCCGCCTCCAGCCCGGACGCATGTTCCTGGTTGACACCAGCAAGGGCCGAATCGTTTCCGATGAGGAGATCAAGGGCGAGATCATCGGCGAGCATCCCTACCGGGAATGGCTCGACGCCAACCACGTCCTGCTTTCAGATCTCCCCCAGCCACCTCACGAATACCTGCCCGAACACGAAACAATTCTCCAGCGCCAGCAGGCGTTCGGATACACGTTTGAAGACCAGAGGGCGATCCTTGGCCCGATGGCGCGCGACGGCGTGCAGCCGCTCGGCTCGATGGGCACCGACACCCCGCTCGCCGTGCTGTCGGACCGCCCGGTCCTTCTCTACAACTACTTCAAGCAGCTCTTCGCGCAGGTCACCAACCCTCCGATCGATCCGATCCGCGAAGAAATCGTCACGGCGACCGTGACGAGGCTTGGCTCCGAGAGCAACCTCCTGGAGCCGAAGCCCACCAGCTGCCGGATCATCAACCTCGATGGCCCGATCATCAACAACGGGGAGCTCGAGCAGATCCGACACGTCGAGCGCGAGGGGTTTCGCCCGATCACTCTCCCCATCATTTTTCCCGCATCCGAAGGGACGGACGGGATCGCGCGAGCCATGGACCGGCTCTGCGCGGCGGCGGATGTCGCCATCGTCAACGGCAAAAATATCCTCATCCTCAGCGACCGCGGAGTGGATGCGGAACACATTGCGATCCCGGCTCTCCTCGCGGTGGCCGGCCTCCACCACCACCTGATCCGCTGCGGCACGCGCACGAAGGGAAGCCTCGTCCTCGAATCCGGCGAGCCCCGAGAAGTCCACCACTTCGCGCTCCTCATCGGCTATGGCGCCAGCGCGATCAACCCATACCTCGCCTTCGAATCCCTCGACGACATGATCCGCCAGGGAATGCTCCCGGGCCTCGATCACAAAACCGCCGTAAAAAACTTTGTGAAGGCCTCGGTGAAAGGCGTGGTGAAGACGATGGCCAAGATGGGGATCTCGACCATCCAGAGCTACCGCGGCGCACAGATCTTCGAGGCGGTCGGCCTCCACCACACGCTGGTCGATAAATATTTTTGTTGGACGCCCTCGCGAGTGGAAGGGGTCGGCCTGCATGAGATCGGCACCGAGCTGATCCGCCGGCACCGGCGGGCATTTCCTCAGGGCGATGAGGTAGACCCCTCGCTCGATGCCGGAGGGGAATACCAGTGGCGCAAGGAAGGGGAGGGGCACCTTTTCAACCCGGAGACGATCCATTCGCTGCAAAAGGCCGTCCGCACAGGCGACTACCCAACGTATAAAAAATACGCTTCCCTGGTGAACGACCAGTCGCGGAAGCACTTCACCCTCCGGGGGCTCCTCGAGTTCCGCAGCGGATCTCCGGTTCCGATCGAGGAGGTCGAACCGGTGGAGGCGATCATGCGCCGATTCAAGAGCGGGGCCATGAGCTACGGCTCCATCTCGAAAGAAGCCCACGAGGCGGTCGCGATCGCCATGAACCGCATCGGCGGAAAATCCAACACCGGAGAGGGAGGCGAGGATTCCGAACGGTTTACCTGGACGAACGAGGCTGGAGATTCCAAAAACTCGGCGATCAAGCAGGTGGCCTCGGGCCGCTTTGGCGTCACCTCGCACTACCTCACGAACGCCCGCGAGATTCAGATCAAGATGGCCCAAGGCGCAAAGCCGGGTGAAGGGGGCGAGCTCCCGGGCAAAAAAGTCTACCCGTGGGTGGCAAAAACCAGGGGCACCACACCGGGAGTCGGGCTCATCTCCCCGCCTCCCCACCACGACATCTACTCGATCGAGGACCTCGCCGAGCTGATCCATGATTTAAAAAATGCAAACCGGCGCGCGCGCATCTCGGTGAAGCTGGTCTCGGAAATCGGTGTTGGCACGGTGGCCGCAGGGGTCGCGAAGGCGCATGCGGACGTCGTGCTGATCAGCGGGTTTGACGGCGGCACCGGCGCCTCGCCGCTCTCGAGCATCAAGTACGCCGGGCTGCCGTGGGAGCTCGGCCTTGCGGAAACCCACCAGACGCTCGTGCTGAACAACCTCCGAAGCCGGATCGTTGTCGAGACCGACGGGCAGCTGAAAACCGGCCGCGACGTCGCGATCGCCGCCCTCCTCGGTGCCGAGGAGTTCGGATTCGCAACCGCCCCGCTCGTCACGCTCGGCTGCATCATGATGCGCGTCTGCCACAAAAATACCTGCCCGGTCGGAGTCGCCACCCAGGATCCAGAGCTCCGAAAGAATTTTACTGGCGACCCTGCGCACACGGTCAACTTCATGCGCTTCGTCGCGCAGGAGATGCGGGAGATCATGTCCGGGCTTGGCTTCCGGACGGTCGAGGAAATGGTTGGGCGCACGGACATGCTCTCGCCCCGCCGGGCGCTGGACCACTGGAAGGCGAAGGGCATTGACCTCTCGCCGATCCTCTACCGGCCGCCGGCCGGCCCGGAGGTCGGGCGCTTCTGCCAGATGGAGCAGGATCACGGGCTGGAGAAGTCGCTCGACATGCGCGTCCTCCTCGACCTCTGCCGCCCGGCCATCGAACGCGGCGAAAAAGTTTTCGCGACCCTGCCGGTCGCCAACATCAACCGCGTCGTGGGGACCATTGTCGGCAACGAGATCTCCCGAAAATACGGCGCGGCCGGCCTGCCGGATGAAACCATCCACCTCCATTTCCAAGGCAGCTCCGGCCAGAGCTTCGGGGCGTTTGTTCCATCGGGAATGACCCTCGAGCTCGAGGGGGATACGAACGACTACCTCGGCAAGGGGCTGAGCGGCGGAAGGCTCATCCTCTATCCGCCGGCCGGCTCAACGTTCCTTGCGGAAGACAACATCATCGCAGGCAATGTCGCCCTCTATGGGGCAACCCAGGGCGAGGCATTCATCTCCGGCATGGCGGGGGAGCGCTTCGGCGTCCGCAATTCCGGAGTCCATGCCGTCGTCGAGGCGGTCGGCGACCACGGCTGCGAATACATGACCGGCGGCCGCGTCGTCGTGCTCGGCGCGACGGGCCGCAATTTCGCGGCGGGCATGTCTGGCGGCGTCGCCTACATCCTGGATGAGGCCGGAGACTTTGCTTCAAAGCGCTGCAACTTGGAGATGGTCGGGCTCGAAAAGGTTACGGACCCGGTCGAGGCTGCGGACCTCCAGGCATTCATCGCGCGCCATGCCGAGCTCACCGGAAGCTCCCGCGCCCGCGATGTCCTTGCTGCCTGGGACAGCAAGATCAAGAAATTTGTGAAGGTGATGCCGAGGGATTACAAGCGCGTCTTGGAAGCCTTGGCCAAAGCGGAGGCGGCGGGACTCACCGGAGACGAGGCCACGAACGCGGCATTTGAAGCCAACTCTCTCGACACCTCACGGCAGGGAGGAAACTGATTATGGGAAAACCGACCGGATTCATTGATTACCGTCGCGAGGTTCCGGCCGATCTGCCGCCGGCCGAACGCCTCGCCAACTGGAACGAGTTTCATCTCCACATGACGGAGGAAAACCTCCGCACCCAAGGCGCCCGCTGCATGGATTGCGGGATCCCGTTCTGCCATGCCGGAGCGCTCATCAGCGGGATGGCCAGCGGATGCCCGGTCAACAACCTCATCCCTGAGTGGAACGACCTCGTGTATCGCGGCCTCTGGCGGGAGGCGCTCGACCGGCTCCACAAAACAAACAACTTCCCGGAATTCACCGGGCGCGTCTGCCCGGCCCCCTGCGAAGGCTCCTGCACGCTCGGGATCATCAGCCCGCCGGTTGCGATCAAAACGATCGAGTGCGCGATCGTGGACAAGGGCTGGAAGGAGGGCTGGATCATGCCGAACCCCCCGGAATTCCGATCGGGGAAAAATGTTGCCATCGTCGGCTCGGGGCCTGCGGGGCTCGCCTGCGCCGACCAGCTGAACAAGGCCGGCCATACCGTGACCGTCTTCGAGCGCGCGGATCGGATCGGCGGGCTCCTCATGTATGGGATCCCCAACATGAAGCTCGACAAGCGCGAGGTCGTCGACCGCCGGGTGCGCTTGATGGAGGCGGAGGGGATCACTTTCAAAACCCGGGTCGAGGTCGGAAAAAACCTCGCCGCAGAGCGCCTCCTCGAAGACTTCGCAGCCACGGTCCTCTGCGCCGGCGCGACCAAGCCTCGCGACCTCCCGATCCCCGGACGCGAGCTCCCCGGCGTCCATTTTGCGATGGACTTCCTCTCCGGGAACACGCGATTCCTCCTCGATCACAGCGTGACAAATACCTCCCGGCCTCCGCTGGATGCCCGTGGGAAGCACGTCGTCGTGATCGGCGGCGGCGACACAGGGACCGACTGCGTGGGCACGTCGCTCCGCCACGGCTGCGCGTCGGTCACCCAGCTGGAGATCCTTCCCCAGCCGCCGAGCGATCGCGCCCAGGACAACCCATGGCCGGAGTGGCCGAAAGTCTATCGCATGGATTACGGCCAGGAGGAGGCCGCAGCCATCCAAGGCAAGGATCCCCGCCAATACGAGGTCACGGCAAAGCGGTTCCTTGCCGGCGCCGACGGCCGCCTCGAAGGTGTCGAGGTCACGGATATCCGATGGGAGAAAGACTCCCAAGGCCGGTTCGCTCCTCGCGATGTCGAGGGGACACTGAGGGTGATCCCTGCCCAGCTCGTGCTTCTCGCGATGGGATTTCTCGGGCCGGACGACCTCCTTTTGGAGGCGCTAAAAATCGAGCGCGACCCTCGCAGCAACGCCAAGGCCGAACACGGGAGCTATTCCACGAATATCCCCAGCGTCTTCGCGGCTGGGGACTGCCGCCGGGGGCAATCCCTCGTCGTCTGGGCAATCAACGAAGGCCGGGGCGCCGCCAGGGAGGTGGACCGCTTCCTCATGGGCGCCACCAGGTTGCCCTGAGACTCCCCACCTCACTGCCGGT
Source organism: Verrucomicrobiia bacterium (assembly GCA_037127695.1). Lineage (GTDB taxonomy): Bacteria > Verrucomicrobiota > Verrucomicrobiia > Chthoniobacterales > Terrimicrobiaceae > QYQL01. The sequence continues at coordinate 22,845 of JBAXXX010000001.1, forward strand.
CGTGGCAGACGCTTTCCTCTCAGAGATGGAATTTTCGCTTCAGGTACTCGAACCGTGCGCCATCGCGCTCTGCCAGCTTCAACTTCCCGGACCACTCCACATGGAGCGGCTCATCAACCGGAAAATTTGCTCTCAGAATTCTGGTGGGCTTTTCCAATCGGAAAAACCCGGAAGCCGATCGCCCTCAAATCTGCGTGCGGAAGGATATTTCGGCCGTCAAAAATGCATGCCGGCTTCGGCATTTTTTCGTAGAGCTCGGCATAGGGAATGGTTTTAAACTCGTCCCATTCGGTGAGGATTGCGATCGCGTGGGCGCCGGCGGCGGCCTCGCTGGCGCTGGATGCGACGAGGAGATTCGGGTTCGATCCCTCTCCGAGCACGTCCTGCCGGATGCCCTGCTCGCCGACTTTTGGATCATAGACGACGACCTCGGCCCCCTCGGCCAGGAGGTCTTGGCAAACGGTGATCGCCGCAGTTTCCCGTGTGTCGTTGGTGTCCTTCTTAAAGGCAAAGCCCAGGATGGCGATCCGCTTGCCGGTGACCGTGTTGAAGAGCTCCCTGACAATCCTCGCCGCGAACCGGTGCTTTTGCCAGTCGTTGATCTTGATCACGCTTTCCCAGTAGGCCGAGACCTCGGGGAGCCCGAAGTGCAGGCAGAGGTAGGCGAGGTTGAGGATGTCTTTCTGAAAACACGACCCGCCGAACCCGACTGACGCCTTGAGGAATTTCGGGCCGATCCGCGAATCTTTTCCGATCGCGTTTCCGACTTCATCCACATCTGCTCCGGTCGCCTCGCAGAGGGCCGAGATCGAATTGATCGAGGAAATCCTCTGGGCAAGGAAGGCATTTGCCACGAGCTTCGAGAGCTCGGACGACCAGAGGTTCGTGGTGAGGATCCGGTCGGCGGGAATCCACCGCGCATAGATGTCCACCAGCGCCTGCACCGCCGCGCGCCCGCCTTCGGTCTCCTCCCCGCCGATCAGCACCCGGTCCGGGCACATGAGGTCCTCTATCGCCGTGCCCTCGGCCAGAAACTCCGGGTTTGACAGCACTTGAAATTGGCCGGACTTCGAATTCGCACGGAGGATCGTCATGATCGCCTCCGCCGTCTTGACCGGGATCGTGCTTTTCTCGACGATGATCTTCGGCCCTTCTGCGACGGCGGCAATCCGCCGCGCCGCGCTCTCGACATACCGCAGGTCCGCAGCCCTTCCTGCCCCGATCCCCTGCTTTTTCGTCGGGGTGCCCACGCTCACAAAAATGATGGATGCTTCCCGGATCCCGGCATCCACATCGGTCGAAAAAAAGAGGTTCCGCCCGCGCGATTCGCGGACGATTTCGTAGAGCCCGGGCTCGTAGATGGGAAGCTCGTCGGAGTTCCATTCCGCAATGCGGGAGGCATTCGGATCGACGACGGTCACTTGGATGTCCGGGCACTTGGCCGCGATCATCGCCATCGTCGGCCCGCCGACGTAGCCGGCGCCAAGGCAACAGATTTTTAAGGTGGTTTTCATATCAGGAAAGGAGCGATTTGCGGAAGTAGGCGATCGTGCGCTCGATGCCCTCTTCCAATGGCACCTTCGGCTCCCAGCCCAGGTGCTGCCTGGCCATCGAGATGTCCGGCCGGCGCTGCTTGGGATCGTCGGCCGGAAGCGGCTTGTAGGTGATGCGCGAGGCCCCGCCGACCTTTCGCAAAACCAGCTCCGCCAGCTCGAGCATCGTAAACTCGCCGGGGTTTCCAAGGTTCATCGGGCCGACGGTCGCCGTCTGGTTCATGAACCGGATGAACCCCTCGATGAGGTCGTCCACATAACAAAACGACCGGGTCTGCAGGCCTTGGCCATACACGGTCAGATCCTCGCCGCGCAGCGCCTGCACCACAAAATTCGAGACCACGCGCCCGTCGTTCGCCAGCATCCTCGGGCCGTAGGTGTTGAAAATCCGGATCACCCGGATGTCCACCCCGTTCTCCCGGTGGTAATCGAAAAACAAGGTTTCCGCGCAGCGCTTGCCCTCGTCGTAGCACGAGCGCAGGCCGATCGGGTTGACATGCCCCCAGTAGCCCTCGGTCTGCGGGTGGACCTCCGGATCCCCATAGACTTCCGACGTGGAGGCTTGGAAGACCCGCGCCTTCACCCGCTTCGCAAGCCCGAGGCAGTTGATCGCGCCCATCACCGATGTCTTCGTTGTCTTGATCGGGTTGTACTGGTAATGCGGCGGCGATGCCGGGCATGCGAGGTTGTAGATTTGATCCACCTCGCACTTGAACGGATCAATCACGTCGTGCCGCACCAATTCGAACCGGGGGTTCCCGACCAGGTGGCTCACGTTCGTCTTCCGCCCGGTAAAAAAGTTGTCCAGGCAAATCACATCGTGGCCGGCATCAACCAGCCGCTCGCAGAGGTGGGAGCCAAGGAACCCGGCCCCGCCGGTAATAAGAATTTTCATGAGATAATCAATGCGCCCGCCGGGCCAAAAAGCCCGCGATTGTTTTGAAAAGCTGTCCGCTCCTACGGAAAATAGCAAGAAACTTGAAGCCCGTGAGCCGTTCCCGGGCGCACGGTGCCTGAAGGTGGCTTGTGGGATTGGGATCTCCTTGTTGCCGCCCAGCCCCCGGTCGCCGCAGATCACGTGATGCGGAATGCCGGCCGCGCCGGAGGCGCGGAGTTGATTTTTCTTTTCCTCTCCGCGACAAACGGATGAATTCATCGCGTGAACTCTGGATGCAACCAGGGAAGGGCGGGAGCAAACAGGCCTGCCATCCGAGCTTCCTCTCCATGAAAAAATCCTATCTTCCGGCGGTCGTCTTAGCCGCATCCCTTGCCGGCTGTGTCAACCCGATCAACCCGCTCGGCCGGTTCGACCCGACCCCGAAAATCTCCGGAGCGATCCCGTCGCCGATGGCCTCGGAGAAATTTGCATGGGGGATCTCGACCGCGAGCTACCAATACGAGGACCCTGCGGTGAAGCCGGGGACGGCGGACGATTTCTCGACCGACTGGGACGTCCTGGTTGCGCAAAAGAAAGCCCCGCCGCGCGGCAATGCCCTCTACTCCTGGACGGACTTCGACAAGGATCTCGAGGCGCTGAAAAAAATCCGCCCGACCTATTACCGGTTCAGCATCGAGTGGGCGAGGGTTGAGCCTCAGCCGGGGGTCTACAATGAGGATGCCATTCGCCGCTATGTCGCGATGGCGCGAAAGCTCAAGGAGCTCGGCATCGAGCCGGTGGTCTGCCTCTGGCACTTCACCTTCCCAGCCTGGCTCTACGATAAAAAAAATCCCGGCCGCTCGAACTGGCTCCACCCGCAGGCCCGCGGACGATGGAACGCCTATGTCGATAAAATGGTCCGGGCAACGTCGCCGCATGTGAAATTTTACGCGCCGCAAAACGAGCCGAACGGCCAGATCACGACCGCATACATTGTCGGCCAGTGGCCGCCGGCCATGTCGCTCGCTTTCGGGCACTACTGGAAAGCGATCGACGCGAGCGCCGGGATGTTCCGCGATGCCGCCGCGCGCATCAGGTCGATCAGCCCATCCGCCAAGGTGGTGAGCGTCGAGGCGCTTCCCTGGTGGGAGCGAGCTCCGCTCGATCCCGGCGGGCTCATTTACAACACGATGATCCACGGCAACACCGACCACCTCGACCGGATCTACGATGTCTGCGACATCCTGGGCATCAACTACTACTACTCGCAGGCCCCCGGGCCGATTTCCCTCCTCTCAGGCCCCTCGAGGCGCGGCCCGAACTTCACGATGATGGGCTGGCGCATCGACCCCGACGGCCTCTACAAAGAAATCCAGCGGGTCGCGAAACGCTATGGCAAGCCGATGATGATCACCGAAAACGGCATCGCTACCCGGAATGACGCCAAGCGCGAATGGTACCTGCAAAACCATCTCGCGGCGATCGGCCGCGCGATCCGCGACGGCTGCGACGTTCGCGGGTATTTCACCTGGTCGCTCGCGGACAACTACGAGTGGCACTACGGGTACACGGCGACCTTCGGCCTCGCAAAAATGAACCCCGCCACCAAGGCCCGCGAGCTGAAGCCCTCGGCAGAAAAATTTGCCGCCCTCATCCGCTCGCACCCGACAGTCGGCTCGGTCGCCCGCATCTCCCCGCAAAAGGATTTCGCCCCGACGGCTCCGGCTCCGCGCCCGGCGCGGTGACTTAAGAGGCCTTCCAAACTGTAGAAGAAGTGGGAGAACCCAGCGAGTCCGCACCGAAAATTCCCGAGGAAAAACACTTGATGTCGTTCCGGATTGCCTCGAAGATCCCGCGCAATATGTTGCGGCGATTTTTTCAGGGCGTAGCTGGGTTGTTCCTCTCGTGTTGTTTAAGCCAGGCAGCGCCAAGCGATCTGGCAGCATTTCCAAACTGGATCGAGGCGGAGTTCGACAAGGCGGGCGACCACGGGGTCACTCCGTTTTTTAACTACTGGGGAGTCTTCCAGGGGAACCCCGTCGGCGGGCTTTCTCAGGAGGTCGCCTACACCCACGAGATCCTCTTCGGCGCCACGTTGGACATGGAGAAGCTTGTCGGCTGGAAGGGCGCATCCTTCAAAATCTCAGGCGCAGATGCCACGGGGACGAACTTATCCACAGCGATCGGAAACGTCTTCAATACCTCGGAGTCCTACGTCACCCCGACCGGACTGTTCTATGAAATGTTCTACGATCAGAAGCTCTTCAATAATTTTCTTGAGTTCCGGATCGGGCGGATGGCCGCCGCCGACGAATTCTGCACGCTGCCGGCATTCGGATTGCAGGTCAACGGCGGGATCGATGGCAACCCGACCAGCATCTTCCTGAACTCCAAATTTACCAGCTCCCCCAATGCGGTTTGGGGGGCCATGGTGAAGATCAACCCGTCGCCGATCTTCTATGCCGCATCAGGAATCTACCAGGCCACCGATAGGATCGGAGTGATCGGCTACCATGGGCTCGACTTTTCCATCCGGCCCGGCGACTCCTTTCTGATGCTCGCAGAGACCGGGTGGAGCCCGACGTTCGGAGGAAGCCCGGCAGGCACCGCCCACGATAAGGATGGGAAAAAGTCGGTCGTTCCGGCGGAGGCCGGGCTGCCGGGGATCTATAAATTTGGCGGCTACTTCTCGAACTTCCCGTTTTCTTCCTACGCGGGCGGCCCCGTGCAGCAGAACACCTACGGATTCTACCTGATGGGGCAGCAGACCGTCTGGCAAAGCGCGCAGAATGCCAACCACAACCTCGCCTTGTGGGCTGGAGTCACCTACTCCCCGCAATACCAGGTCGCCCAGATGCCGGTGATGGGGTTCGGCGGCACGGTCTGGCAGGGGCTCATCCCCGGGCGGGACCAGGACCAGTTTCTTTGCACTTGGATGACCGGCGCCTTCAGCAGCACCTACGCGGACAGCATCGCCAGCTCGGGGGCCGCGCGCCCGAGCGCGGAAACCGTGTTCGACATCAGCTACATCATCAACCTCACCCCAAACGTTTTCATCCAGCCGGACATCCAATACATCATCCAGCCGAACGGCTTGGGAACGACCCCGAACGCCCTTGTGATCGGCGCCCAGTTCGGCTGCAACTTTTAACCCTCCATGATCGAACGGACAAATGCGCGCCTGAAAAAGCGCGTCCTCATCGTGGACGACAAGCTCGCGACCCCGCACTGCGCCGGCGGCCGGGCGGTGCGCGAGCTGGCCGATGAATTCCTCTCCCGCGCGATGGATGTTGTCGAGGCCACCACGATTGATGACGGCGAGGCGGTGATCCTCTCCGACGCCTCGGTGATGTGCGTCTTCGTGGATTGGACGATCGGGGCCGACGACGCCTCGACGCACGCGGCGGCGGAGGCCCTGCTCCAGACGATCCGCTCGCGCCGCGCAAATGTTCCCGTGTTTCTGATGGGCGACCGGTCGCGAAACCACACGCCGGGAGTGGGGGTGATGGCTCTGGCCAACGAGTTCGTCTGGATGTTGGAGGATACCGCCCCATTTGTCGCCGGGCGCGCGCTGGCGGCGATCCACCGGTATCTGGAAAACCTGCTTCCCCCGTTCACGAAGGCGCTGCTCGCCTACACCGCGACGCGCGAGCACTCGTGGGCCGCTCCGGGCCACCAAGGCGGGGTCGCCTTCACCAAGACTCCCGAGGGCCGGATCTTTTTCGACTACTTCGGCGAGAACCTTTTCCGCACGGATACCGGGATCGAGAGGACCCCGCTCGGCTCGCTCCTCGACCACGAGGGAGCGATCGGCGAGGCCGAAAAATATGCGGCGCGCGTCTTTGGATCCCACCTCAGCTACTCGGTGCTGAACGGCACTTCGGGGTCGAACCGCTCGATCATGTCGGCGGTTATCAACGACAACCAGCTCGCTCTCTGCGATCGCAACTGCCACAAATCGATCGAGCAGGGGCTCGTCATCAGCGGCGGCATCCCGGTCTTCTTCCTCCCCACCCGCAACCGCTACGGCATCATCGGGCCGATCCCGCCGCAGGAATTCTCCCCGGAAAAAATCCGCGAAAAAATTGCGGGCCATCCGCTGCGCCGGCTGGCGGTTTCGGAGGTGCCGGTTTACGCGGTGGTGACGAACTGCACGTATGACGGCATGTGCTACCACGCGGCCGATGTCCAGGACCTCCTGGCTCAGAGCGTGGATACGATCCACTTCGACGAGGCCTGGTATGCCTACGCGCGGTTCAACCCGATGTATCGCGACCGCCACGCCATGCGCGGCGATCCGAAGGATCACCCGGCCGACGGCCCGACGGTCTTCGCCACCCACTCGACCCACAAGCTCCTCGCCGCGCTTTCCCAGGCCTCCTACATCCACGTTCGCAACGGCCGTCGCCCGATCGTCCACAGCCGGTTCAATGAGGCCTATATGTCCCAGGCCAGCACGTCGCCGCTCTACGCCATCATCTCGTCCAACGAAATCGGCGCGGCCATGATGGACGGCCCGGCCGGGCTGGCGCTCACCCAGGAGGTCGTGAACGAGGCGATTGACTTCCGCCAGTCGCTCGCTCGTGCCCACCGGGAGTTCGCCAGAAAAAACGACTGGTTCTTCCGCCCTTGGAACGCCCCGGAAGTCCGCGATCCGTCCACCGGAGAGAATATCCCCTTCGCAGACGCCCCGGCTAACCTCCTCGCCACCGATCCGGAATGCTGGATCCTCCACCCTGGAGAAAGCTGGCACGGCTTCGATGGCATCCCGGACGGCTGGTGCATGCTCGACCCGATCAAGGCGGGGATCGTGTGCCCGGGCATGGGCGACAATGGGGAGCTCGAAGACCATGGCATCCCGGCGGCGGTTCTGAGCAGCTTCCTCTACCGCCGGGGGATCATCCCTTCGCGCACGACCGACTTCATGGTCCTCTGCCTGTTCTCGGTCGGAATCACCAAAGGCAAATGGGGCACCCTCATCAATACCCTCCTGAATTTTAAAGCTTCATACGACACCAACGAGCTGTTGGAGACGATGCTTCCGGACATCGTGAAGGCCGCGCCGGCCCGATACGGCCAGATGGGAGTGCGCGACCTCTGCAATGAAATGTTTGGCCGCATGAAAGCCAGCGCGATGGACAAGGCGCAGGCGGCTGCATTCGGCAACCTGCCTGTGCCGGTGATGCCGCCGCGCGCGGCCAATGCCATGCTCATGTCCGGCGAGGTCGAGCTCCTCCCGCTCAGCGCCATGCCCGGACGCACGATCGCCGTCGGTGCAATCCCGTATCCTCCCGGCATCCCGATCCTCATGCCGGGAGAAAATATCGGCCCGGCCGACGGCCCTTGGCTGACGTTCCTCCGCTCGATGGAGGACTGGGGGCGCGCATTCCCTGGGTTCGAAAAAATCGTGGAGGGCGCTGTCGTCGAGGATGGCCAATACCACTTCTGGTGCATTAAGTAGCACCCAAATACAAGCGCCTCATCCATTCCAACCCATCATCTGCGAAAATTTGCGTTAATCTGCGGCTAAAAAATATATGAGTTCATCATCTAAAAAAATCGGAGTGATCCCCGCCACCCTTATGGTTGCGGGGAACATCATGGGCTCGGGAGTTTTCATGCTCCCGGCCAACCTCGCCGCAACCGGCGGCATCGCGATCTACGGCTGGGTTGTCACGATCACGGGCGCGATCTGCCTTGCCATGGTCTATGCCAAGATGGCGTCCATTGACGACAGCGCGGGCGGATCCTACGCGTATGCCCGGCGCGCGTTCGGCCCGTTTATCGGCTACCAGACCAATCTCTTGTATTGGCTGGCCGGCTGGATCGGCAACGTCGCCCTCGCGGTCGTCGGCGTCGGATACCTGAGCTACTTCTTCCCGGCCTTGAAGGATCCCTACGTGCTCGCAGCCGCGTGCGTGGGCATGATCTGGCTGTTCACGTTCCTCAATATCCTCGGCCCGCGCATCACAACCCAGGTCCAGTCGGTCACCACGATCCTCGCGCTCGTCGCGATCGTCGGCGTCGCGATCGTCGGGTGGTTCAAATTCAGCCTCACAACCTACATGGGCTCATGGAACGTGAGCGGACACGACACGTTCGGGGCGATCCAGGGCGTCCTCAATGTCACGCTCTGGTCGTTCATCGGCGTCGAAACTGCCGCAGTCGCCGCCGGGGTCGTCGATAATCCGAAAAAAAATGTCCCCATCGCCACGATCGGCGGAGTCCTCCTTGCGGCCGTCACCTACGTCCTCTCCTGCACCGCGATCATGGGCGCGATTCCGAATGCGGACCTCGTCAAATCCGCAGCGCCATTTGCCGACTGCGCAAAGCTTGCCCTCGGAAACACCGGCGGCGCGATCGTCTCGTTCTGCGCGGCCGCCGGCTGCCTCGGCTCGCTCGGAGGATGGGTGCTCGCCACCGCTCAAACCGCCAAGGCCGCTGCGGCGGACGGGCTCTTCCCGAAGATCTTCGGCGACTCGAACCAGCACGATGTGCCGGTGAAAAATCTCATCATCACCGGATTCCTGATGACCGGCGCCCAGCTCCTGACGATCTCGCCGACTGCCTCGAAGGAGTTCGGCGTGATCTCCTCGATCGCCGTCCTCATGACCCTCGTCGCCTATGTCTACGTCGCGGCCGCCCTCGTCTGGATCGCCAAAAAGGTTGGGATCGGCCTCGGGCTGATGATCGGCGTCACCACCGGCTATTGCCTCTGGGCCGTCCTCGGCTCGGATCCGAAGCAGGTCATCTGGCTGGCGATCACGCTCCTCCTCAGCGCCGTCTGCTACACGATCAACCAGGTCACCCACAATAAGCCCGCTCCGGAAAAACCAAACTGATGCGCCCGATCGCCCTCATCTTCCTCATCTTCGCTGCAGGGATCTTCCTCGGCCATGAATACTGGCCGCAGTCGCATTCCGACCCGACCTGGCACTTCCGGTTCCACCGCGGAAAAATGCCGGCCGCGCAGCCTGCGCCGGACGCTACAAACAAGCCTCCTGCCGTCCATGGGCGCATCCTCAACCCGCCTCAGGCGGTGCCCGAACCGAAGCCAAACTAAACGGCCACAGTGGAAGCGTTCCCGATCCATCCTCTCTCGCCCCTGCCATAAAATCTTTCGTCCCTAATCAATACGTGAAACTCTCCTTCGCCCTTCTCTCAGTTCTTTCTGCTTTCATTTTTGCCGGCTGCGGCGAGAGCGGGAAGCCATCCATCAAAATCGGTCTCAATGCGGAGCTCACCGGCGAGATGCCGGCCGTCGGGGCTTCCTCAAAAAATGCGGCGGATCTTTTTGTCGGCCAGATCAACGCGGCCGGCGGCATCGATGTCGGCGGCAAGAAGCTTCCGATCGAGCTGGAGGTTGGCGACAACGGCGCGAAGTCCGACCAATCCCGGACGGTCGCGCAGCGGCTGATTTCCCAGGGCAACGTGGTCATCATGGTCGGCCCGAATGCCAGCTCGTGCGCGATCCCGGCTGCGATTGTGGCGGAGACCTCCAAATGCCCGATGATCACCCCTTGGTCGACCAACCCGAAAACGACCGTGGACGATGGCGGGAAGCCGAAAAAATACGTTTTCCGGGCCTGTTTTGTCGATACCTTCGAGGCCCAGGTGCTCGCCAAGTTTGTGCTGAACACGCTCCAGGCAAAAACCGCAGCCGTCCTCTACGATGTCGCGTCCGAGGCCCCAACCGCACAGTCGAAGCTCTTCAAGGACGTCTTCGAACAGAATGGCGGCAAGGTCGTCGCGTTCGAAACCTACACCACCGGGGACCGGGATTTTTCCGCGCAGCTCACGAAAATCAAGGCCACAAACCCGGAGGTCTTTTTTCTTCCCACCTACTACAACGACGCGGCGGGCGTCGCCCGGCAGGCGCGCCAGCAGGGGATGACATCCCGCTTTGTCGGCAGCGATGCCTGGAGCTCACCCGAGATCATCAAGCTGGGCGGAGACAGCGTCGAGGGCGCGTATTTTTGCAACCACTATTCGACGGAGATCGCCACCCCGGCCGCGCGCAAGTTCATGGAGGATTACACCGCAAAATTCGGCCGTGCGCCGGACGATGTCGCCGCCCTGACGTACGACGCCTTCGGCCTCGCCTGCGAGGCGATCCGGGCCGCTGGAGCGGTGGACCGTGAGGCGGTCAGGAAGGCGCTGGCGAGCGTCGCACAGTTTGAGGGGGTGACAGGAACGATGATGTTCCAGCCCGGCAGCGGCGATCCGATCAAGAGCGCCGTGATCTTGCAAATCAAGGGCGGCAAGTTTTCCTGGGTGGAAAACGGCAAGCCGTGATCAAGCTGCGGAGGGCGGACTTCTCCCGGATCTGCCGGCCATGGCTTTGATGCCACCCCAAGAAATGTTTTCCTACCCCGCACAGCAAGCGATCAACGCGCTGCAGCTCGGCTCGATCTACGCCCTGATCGCCCTCGGCTACAGCATGGTTTACGGCGTGCTGGTGATGATCAATTTCGCCCATGGCACCATGTTTATGCTGGGCGCTTTCGCCTGCCTGCTGCTGGCCACGCTCCTGCCTGTCCAGCTGCCGTTGGCGGTGATTCTTCTGGTGGTGATGCTCGCGATCGGCCTGGTCGGCGCCCTGATCGAGCGGGTCGCCTACCGCCCGCTGCGCAATGCGCCGCGCGTCTCCGCGATCATCACCGCTCTCGGCTGTGGGCTGGTCATCGAAAATACGACCCTGAGCCTCAGCCCCTATCCGCATTTCATGCCGGAGCTCTTTCACAGCACGACCCTGACTTGCGCCGGCCTGACGATCACGACGCTTCAAATCCTGATCATCGGCGTGGCGCTCTTCCTGATGATCGGGCTCGACCTGCTCGTCAATAAGACCCCCTTCGGCATGGCGATGCGCGCAATCTCCTTCGATGCGCGCACGGTCCCCCTGATGGGGATCCCGGTCAACAGGCTGATCTCACAAACATTTTTCTTGGGGGCTGGGCTGGGCGGTGCGGCGGGCGTGCTTTATGCGCTCGCCTACCCTCAGGTGAGCGCTGGCATGGGGATCCTGATCGGCTGGAAGGCCTTCATCGCGGCTGTGATCGGCGGCATCGGAAGCATCCGCGGTGCCGTGCTCGGCGGATTTATCCTCGGCGGGGTCGAGGTGATGGCCGTGGCATTCCTGCCCTCGACCTATCGCGACCTCATCTCTTACTCGCTCCTTCTCGTGATCCTGATTTTTAAACCTTTCGGGCTGCTGGGCCAGCCGCCCAACCAGAAAGTCTGAGCCGTGACCCCCTTTCTGCACGCTGCCGCCCGATGCCGCTGGGCCCTGCCCGCCCTCGTCGCGCTGGGGTTCGCTTTTTCTCTGGCCTGCGAGTTTTTTCCGATCTTCAACGACTACACGAAGGTTGTCCTGATGACGATCGGGATCAACATCATCCTGTGCGCCAGCCTGAACCTGGTGAACGGCTACATGGGGGAGTTCTCGGTGGGGCACGCCGGGTTCATGAGCCTGGGGGCATACGCCTCGGCCGTGATGGTCATCAAGTGGCTTCCCTCCACGCCGCTGGAGCTTCCTCTGGCGATTCTCTTCGGCGGGAGCATCGCCGCGATCATCGGCTTGCCGCTCGCCCTCATCTCGTTCAATACCCGTGGCGACTACCTCGCGATCATCACGCTTGCCTTCCTGATGATCGTGAAATCGGCCTTCGAAAACATCGGCTACGTCGGCGGGCCCCGCGGCATGACCCCCCCGGTGCTGACCAACATGCCGTGGACGTTCTTTTGGGTCGTCGTGACGCTCTGGGTCATCCGCAACCTCGTCTATTCCCGGTTCGGCCGCGCGATCATCGCAATCCGCGAGGACGAGATCGCTGCCAACGCCATGGGCGTGCGCACGCGGGAGGCAAAAATCCTCGCCTTCGTCATCTCTTCGTTTTTCGGCGGCGTGGCCGGCGCTCTCTACGCGCAGCTGAACTTTTTCATCGACCCGAGGTCGTTCGACATCGTGAAGTCCACGGAGATTCTGGTGATGGTTTATCTCGGCGGCATCGCCTCGCTGTCCGGCTCCGTGTTGGGGGCGGTGATTTTCACCGTCCTGATGCAGGTGCTCCAGCCGATCGGAACCTGGCGCATGGTCGTCCTTCCGCTGATCCTGGTGCTTCTCATGCTCTTCCGCCCGCGCGGGATCATGGGGCTGCGCGAGCTGGCATGGTTTCTGCCATGGCGGGAGCTGAAAAAGGAGCGCGGATCATGAGCGCATTGCTGGAGGTGGATCGCCTGACCAAGCGCTTCGGCGGGCTCTGTGCGATCTCGGAGTGCTGCGTCTCCGTGCTGGAGGGGCATGCGCACGGGATCATCGGCCCGAACGGCGCAGGGAAGACGACGCTCTTCAACCTGGTCACCGGAATCTACAAGCCGACCGAGGGGCACATCCGCTTCCGCGGAGAAAGCATCTCTGGGATGCGCCCGGGACAGATCGCGCTCAAGGGGATCGGCCGGACGTTCCAGAACATCCGGCTTTGCACGAACCTCACCGTCCTCGACAACGTCCGCATCGCATTTGATTCCCAGCTGCGCTACTCCCTGCCCGAGGCCCTTTCGAAGATGCCGCGGCTGGAGCGCGAGGAAAAGCGCTCGATGGATGAGAGCATGCGGCTGCTCGAGCCATTCGGTTTGGCAGAGCATGCGAACGAGCTGGCAGGCGAGCTTCCCTACGGCTCCCAGCGCCGCTTGGAAATCGCGCGGGCGCTGGCTCTGAAGCCATCCCTGCTGCTGCTCGACGAACCCGCCGCCGGGCTGAACTCCGGCGAGACCGTCGCCCTCACGGAATTCCTCCGGTGGGTCAAAACCCATTTCCAGCTCACGCTCGTGCTGATCGAGCACCACATGCATCTGGTGATGAATCTTTGCGACCGCATCACGGTCCTCGATTTCGGCCGGACGATCGCCGAGGGCTCGCCGGCCGAGGTGAGGAAAAACCCCCGCGTCATCGATGCCTACCTAGGCGGAGGCCAGGAGGAGTAAGCATGCTTGCTGTCGAAAATCTCTGCGTTTCCTACGGCGATATCCGCGCGGTGAAGGGGATCTCGTTCGAGGTCCGCCAAGGCGAAATCTTCACCTTGATCGGAGCCAACGGCGCAGGAAAAAGCTCCGCCCTGCGCGCGATTTCTCAGATGCTTCGCCACGGCGGCAGCGTGCGCTTCGCGGGCCGCGACCTGCGCGGGGTGCCTCCGGATCGGCTGGTGGCCATGGGCTTGGCCCACGTGCCTGAAGGGCGCGGGATTTTCGGCAACCTGACCGTCATGGAAAATCTGCGGCTCGGCGCATGGACCCGCAAGGATCGCGCGGCGGTGGCGGCAGATTTTGAGAGGATCTTTGGCATTTTTCCACGCCTTGGCGAGAGGCGCGAGCAGGCGGCTGGCACGCTCTCCGGAGGCGAGCAGCAGATGCTCGCGGTCGGTCGGGCCCTGATGAGCCGGGCCTCGATGCTGCTGCTCGATGAGCCCTCCATGGGCTTGGCCCCCAAGCTGGTGGCTGAGATTTATGCGGTCCTGCGGCAAATCAACGAATCCGGTGTGACCATCCTGCTTGTGGAGCAAAACGCCAACATTGCCCTGCGCCTGGCCCATCGCGCTGCCGTGCTGGAGACCGGCCTGGTTTTGCTCTCGGGAAAAAGCGCGGAGCTATTGGAAAATCCGGCTGTCCGCGAAGCTTATCTGGGAGCCTGACCTGGCCTCAGCCCAGCGGGCTTTTGAGCGCGTTGTGCCCGTCAGCGGCGGCCCGCCGGTTGGAGAAAGGATTCCTGCAGCATGGCGCTGCTTTTACTGGGTGCCATCGTAATGATTCGGGAGCTGCGAGGCTGCGCGCCCTCTGAGCTCGCGGATGACCTCGAGTTCGAGGACGGCGTGGAGATCCTTCGGGCGACCCATCGCCCGCTTGGCCAGGATGATAGCGTCCAGGGTCAGCGCACGGATTTCCGTGCCGCCGATTCGGATCGGCTCGCTGGATTTCCAACACTCCTCGAAGCAGCCAATGCCCTTGACCTCCCCGAGCAGGTCGAGCTGACCGAGGTCCGTGGAAAGATAGAGGTTTTTGAGCACGCCGCTTTCCGCCTGTTCGCGGGTGAAGGGCAGGCGTCCGGGAGCCATGCGGTGGACAGGGTGGAATTCCTCCAAGGCCTGCCACGCCCGGAACAGGTTTTCCGGGGACATGTCGCAGGCCACGTCCACATCGAGGGTGAGGAGAGAGCTTCCCCATGAAGCGACACAAAATCCGCCAACGACAACAAAGCGGCAATCATTTCTTCCCAGCCGAAGAACAAGATCCTTGAGATTTTCCATTTCAGTTGCGGGCGGCTTGCAGTGCCTTTACGAGATCCAAAGCCGTTTGGTTTTTGTCCATCCTCTGCTCGGGGGTGAGCCGCAGGTTTTCCGCGATGAGCGAAAGGTCAATTCCGTAATCAGCCGCCCGCTGGGCAGCCGTCCTTCCGTCGTCGGTCCGCCAGAACGGATCGAGATCGATGGCCTCTATGCTCATGGTTTTCATGGGAACAACCTACGTCAAAAAGACATAGGGCTTTCCCTTGAGGAACTCAAGCGGAGAGCCAACGGAGCTGGGAAAAGCCCCACCTTGCGCGAGCCCATGGGCTTGCTCCACTGTGAAGGCTAACGCGAAGACCCACCACTGAGAACACACCGGAAACCGTAGAGGCTATTACGGAAGCCGGGAGGGTCGTGGCCGCGAAACGAGGATAACAGAACCTCGGGGAAGCCGAAGTTCCATGATCCGCCGCGGAGGGAGCGGAATTTTTTCCCGCCGCCGTCGTCTTTCAATCCAGGGATCCTCTCCAGCACCGCCCGCTCGTTCATGCCCGCACGGTACCAGTCCTCGCACCACTGCCAGACGTTCCCTCCCATGTCATATAAGCCCAGGCGATTCGGCTGGTAGGTTCCCACCGGCGATGTGTAGGCATACCCGTCATTTCCCGGAACCCGCGTCCACGCATTCGCGGGAAGCTTCGATACCAGCGCATCATCCATGTAGTTGCCTGCATTTGCGGGCGGCGGCCATTGGTTTCCCCATGGATATCGCGTTTCACCCACCGCCTCGCTCCACTCCTCATCCGTCGGCAGCCGGTATTCCTGGTCTTTGCCGATCTTCCCCTCTTCGCGTTCCTTCGCTGTCAACCACCTGCAAAATGCTTTTGCCTCATCCCAGCTCACGCTCACCACCGGGTGGGAGGCCGTCTGCGGGAACCCTGGCTTCTCCCAGCTTGCTCCCGCATCAAATTCAAAATTCAGAGAGTAGCCCTTGCCGTCCTTCGTTTTCACCGGGTTTAAGACATAAATCCCTCCCTGCTGCCGATACCCGGTTGCCTGCGCATACGCCCGAAAATCCCTCACCCTCGTATCCCACACGCTCATGAGGGCATCCGTCCCCGGCATCGGCACAAACCTCATTCCAAGGCTGTTCTCAAACGGCGCGTCCTTCGTCGCTTTCTTCGAGGCATCCGATGCCTTTGCCGCCTCTGCCAGGGAATTTTCGGCAGGCGCAGGCGGCTGGCTTTGCGAGCTGGCCGCATCGGGCGTCGGCTGAGGCGGCGGGGTCGCTTTGGCTCCTGGCGAAACGGGCGGGCCGGCAGGCGAAGAAGCAACGGCCTGGGTGGCTGGGGGCAGCTTTTGCTCGCTCCTGTCTGCCTGCGCTCTCGGGCCATTCAAGGAAGAAACGATAATAAAGAGAATTCCGGCCAGCCCGAGGATCGCAGCAAGCGCTCCCGCCAGCCTCCATGGAAACGCGCTGAGATTCCCGTCCTGCTGGCGCTCCTCCGGTAGAGCCGGCGGGGCGGCCTGGTGCTTCGGGCACCGCTGGCTTCCGCCCTCTTCGCTCTCAAGCTTCCAGATGAAATTTTCGAGCGAGCCGAAGGTCGGATCGAGGGCGAGCGCCCGCTGGAGGACGGAATTTCCATTGGCGGATAGCGATGGCAACGGGGTAAATGCGGCATCCGAGGCATTCCTGCGCGGGCTGCCTAGCAATTCGCAGGCAAGCGACGCCGTCAGCCCGAGGTATTCTGCCTGCAATCCCGCCGATTCCGCTGGCTTCTGGCTCAGCCCTGGGATCATCGTCCCGTCTCCGCCGAAGGCTTGCTGGTGGAGAAATGCCAGCGCATCCACGCGGACGGCCAGCTGCGGCCAATCCGCGAGATCCGTATTCGCTGGCGCAGCGGGCGTCAGCCAGATGTCGTGCAGAGTGAGATCCGGGCACGCGAGGTCCATCCCAATCGCCAGATCGAGCGCCGCAGCAATCGGGCGCAGAACCGCAATCGCCTCCGGCGGACGCAGGGATTTCCTCGCTTTGAGAACTTCCAATAGCGGGATCCCCTCCACCGTCTCACAGACCGCCGCCGTCTGGTCGCCCGATGTCTCCACCGACAAAACCTTCCGGAATGCCGGAGGACAATTTTTGTTGAGCTTCTGGACCGCACCTTCAAACCCGGCAAAAGCAGCGGGATCAGATGTCCAGTCCCGATACAAAAATAAAACCTCTGCCTCCCCGCCGCCCGGCATGGCGGCCTCAAAGCTCCGGCCGCGCCGGTTCCTGCTGTCGGAAGCAATCCCCTCGTGCTTTCCGGAAAAAAATGGGTTGAGCCAATGCTGGCCCTCTGCAGCGGCAGATTCCGGCTCCCGCGCGCGCCCGGCCGGCCCTGCTGCTTCCCGGCACATGGCGATGCGCCTCCTCAGTTCCCCTGCATCTTTCGGCCGATCCTCTCTTGGCTTCGCCGTCATTTCCACCACGAGCTGCACGATCTCGCGCGGCTGGCCGGCCAGCTCGGAAATCGGGAGGGGCCGGGTGAGGTGCTGGCTGATCACGCTGGCCAGCGACCCACTGAACGGCGGCCTCCCGCACAGCATGTAGAAGAACGTGACCCCCAGAGAGTAAATGTCGGTGCGGGCATCCAGGGGTTGGTTTTCCAGCTGCTCGGGGCTTGCGTAAGCCGGCGTCCCGACAAATCCTGCCATGGTCAGCGTCGCAGAGGAGTCCCCCTCCTGCCTCTCGAAGCTTTTGGCCAGCCCGAAGTCGATCAGCTTCGCAGAGAGCCGCCTGTTAAAATCCGTGTGGAGCATGATGTTGGCGGGCTTGATGTCCCGGTGCACCAGCCCCAATTGGCCGGCCGCACCTAGGGCATCCGCCACTTGATCCATAATCTCGAGGGAGGTTGCGGCGGGAAGGTTTCCCTCCCGCTGTCGGAACGCCTCCAGCGTCTCTCCCTCCACAAACTCCATCGCATAAAAACACGAGCCCTCGACTTCCCCAAGGTGATACACCGAGGCCACATGCGGGTGCCGAAAGGAGGCCGCCGTCCGCGCTTCGCGCAAAAATCTCTGCCGGGCCTCCTCGCCGGAAACCAGCTGCGGGCTGATCACCTTCAGCGCCACATCGCGCCCCAAGTTGACATCGAACGCCTTGTAGGTGACCCCCATGCCGCCGCGCCCCAGCTCCAGCGGCCGTCCGTCCGGATCCTGGTAAACTTCAAAATGCTGAAACCGAAGCGGCTCGCCCATCCGGCAGATTTACTTGCGAAGGCGCGCCATCGGAAGCCAATTTTGAACGGGCCGGCCCATGCGTTCGTTCTTGCCAACCCCCGGCATCCGGATATTCTCTGCGCCTCGATATGAACATGACCGACATTTTAATTTTGGCCCAGGCGGCGGCACCTGCGGCGCCGAACAACATGCTTGTCCAGATGCTGCCTCTGGTTTTCATCTTTGTGATTTTCTATTTCCTGCTGATCCGTCCGCAGCAGAAGAAGGCGAAGGCGCATGAGGCGCTGATCCAGGCGGTAAAGACCGGCGACGAGGTGGTGACGAATGCCGGGATCCATGGGACGGTCTCGAACGTGAAGGAAAAGACGATCATCATCAAAATTGCGGACAACGTGAAGGTGGAGTTTGATCGCGCAGCGGTGGCCGTCGTGCTGAAGCAGCCCGAAGCATGATCCCCCATGCGGCCGGCGCGGCTGCAAGAACCCTTACCCTCTCCTGATGTCACCCGCACTCACGTTTACTCTCGGCCTGGCTCTCCTGGTGCTTTTCGGCTGGTATTTTGCTACGGAACTTGCCCCGAGAAAACGCTGGCTTGGGTTGATCCTCACGGTTTTTCTCACCGCCTACTGCATCGAGCAGGTGTGGCCGCCCGGGCAGAAGATCCGCCTCGGGCTCGACCTGCAGGGCGGCACGTCGTTTCTGATCCGCCTCATCCCGCAGACGGAGACAGGGATCACAAAAGACCTTTTGGATCAGGCGGTCGAGGTCATCCGCAAGCGCGTGGACCAATACGGCGTGAGCGAGCCGGTGATCAGCCCGCAGGGGAAGGATCGGATCCTGGTGCAGATTGCGGGGCTCGATACGAAGCAGGTCGAGGAGGCAAAATCCCAGCTCCAGAGGGTGGCGAAGCTCGAATTTGCGATGGTTGGCGAGGGGGGAGCCGGCCGGGTGGCCAGGATCCAGGCGGGCGAGGAGCCTCTGCCTCCTGCTTATGTGCTGAAGGCCAACAAGCCCTCCAAGGACGGAAAGATTTCCAAGGAGGAGTCCCAGATTCTTGTGACCCGCCGGCCCGCGCTGACCGGCGAGCATGTGACCCGGGCTTACGCATTCTTCAACCAGCAGGGCTACGGAGTCTCGCTCGAGCTTGACACCGAGGGAGCGAAGCTCTTTGACGAGGTGGCCGCCCAGAACAAGGGGCGGCAGATGGCGATCCTTCTCGATGGGGAGGTGCTCTCGGCACCGACTCTCCAGAGCGACTACTACGGCGGCCGTGCGCAGATCACCGGAAATTTCAGCGACAAGGAAGCGCGGGATCTCTCGAGCGCGCTCGAAAACCCGCTGCGGGTTCCCGTCCAGATCGAGGAAACGAGGAGCGTCTCCGCTACCCTGGGTGCGGATTCCGTGAAGAGCGGAGTCGTCGCCGGGCTCGTCGGGCTCGTGATGGTGATGGCGTTCGTCATGCTCTATTACCACTTCGCCGGGCTCATCGCGATCTTTGGGCTGCTCATCAACATCGTGCTCCTGTTCGGAATGATGGCGATGCTGAACTTCACGCTGACCCTCCCGGGCATCGCAGGAATTATTTTGACCATCGGGATGGCTGTCGATGCGAACGTGCTGATCTACGAGCGGCTGCGCGAGGAGATGGCGGCCGGCAAGTCGCTGGGGGCCGCGCTGACCGGCGCCTATGACAAGGCGTTCAGCGCGATCTTCGACGCGAACGCGACGACATTGATTACTGCGGTCATCCTCTTCTGGCAGGCAACCGGCTCGGTGAGGGGGTTCGCGGTAACCCTGACCCTCGGCATCATCGCCTCGATGTTCTCGGCCCTGCTTTTCACCCGCACCGCATTCCGCTGGCTCGTGGACAAGAACGCCCTCAAGCGGATCACCATGCTCGACATCAGCCCGAAACGGAAATTCGATTTCCTCGGCAAGCGCTGGATCGCCCTCGCCTTTTCGCTTCTCCTGATCGGGGGATCTATCGGGATCTTCGCGCTGCGCGGGGAGAAAAACTTCGGCATCGATTTTCGCGGAGGCGACCTTCTGATCGTGGAGTCCGCGCAGCCGGTGACGCTTTCCCAGGCGCGCGAGGCGGTGAGCGATCCGGCCGTGATCATCCAGTTCGAGCGCGCGGGCATGAAGGAGCTCCTGACTTTCCGCAGCCCGCAGGGGACGTCGGATTCCGTTCTCGCCAAGCTGCGCGCGGCCTTCCCAGGCAGCGGGATCAACCCGGTCGCCCAGGATACCGTCGGCGCGCTCATCGGCATGGAGTTCGCAAAAAGCGCTCTCTGGGCACTCGGGCTCGGGATGCTCGGGATCCTGGCCTATGTGACCCTGCGCTTTGAGTTTTCGTTCGCGCTCGGCGCGGTGGTCGCCCTGCTGCACGATGTCATCATCATGCTTGGGCTGTTTTCTCTGATCGGCGGCGAGCTTTCCTTGGTCATGGTCGGCGCGGTCCTGACGATTGCCGGCTACTCGATCAACGACACCATCGTCGTCTTCGACCGGATCCGCGAGGGCCTGATGCAGGGCGAGCGTGGGAAGATCCAGACGCTCATGAACACCAGCATCAACGAGACGCTTGGGCGCACAATCCTCACCGGCGGCACAACGCTCCTTTCCGTGGGGGCGCTGTATTTCTTTGGGGGCGAGGTCCTGCGCGACTTTTCGTTTGCGATCCTGATGGGGATCGTCATCGGAACTTACTCGTCGATCTTTATTGCGGCACCAATCGTCCTCTGGGCTTCGAAGCTCCGGGGGAAGAGCGTCCGCCGGGAGGTTCTCGAAAGCGGGGCGCTCAAGAAGGCTTGAACGCGCAGAGAAATACCCCGTGGGGGATCGGATCCGCGCGCTCGGCTTGGATGAGATCCGCCGCCGCCATCCTCTTCCTCCTCGCCGCATCCGCCGCATCCGCGCAGTGGAATGTCGCAATGCACGAGGGGAGGCGGTATGTGCCGATCGAGGATGTCTCAGCTTTTTACAGGCTGAACCCGCCGGAGGTTTCAGGCAGCTCGTTTACGCTGACCGGTCAGGGGCGGACGATCCGCGGGAATGCGGGAGGGCGCGAGGTCTGGATCAACAATGTCAAATACATCCTCTGTTTCGATGTGGTGTCAAAGGGCGGCCGGCTGCTGATCTCGGCGATGGATGTGACGAAGATCATCGAGCCTGTGATGCGCCCCGGAAAGATCAAGAATGCGAGCGCCGTCCGCACGGTCATCCTCGATGCCGGGCACGGCGGGCACGACAGCGGCGCGGCCGGGCCGGTCGGGGCCGAAAAGGAGGCCGCCCTCGACGTCGTTCTCCGGGCAAAAAAACTCCTCGAGCAAAACGGCTACAGCGTCCGCCTCACGCGGGGAACCGATGTCTTCATCCCCTTGGAAAACCGCCCGGCCCTCGCCAATAAATGCGCGAACGCGATTTTTGTCAGCATCCATTTTAACAAGAGCAACCGGGTGGGCGGGACAGGGGTTGAGACCTACGCGCTGGCCCCCCGCGGGGTGCCGTCCATGGACGAGGAGAACCTCAGCTACAGCGACTTCAAGCAGTATCCTGGGCACGCGAGGGATTCTGAGAACATCGCCCTGGCGACGGCGATGCATTCCTCGATGCTCCGCCACCTCCGCCTCTTCGACCGCGGGATCAAGCGCGCGCGGTTCCTGGTCATCCGGGACGCGCAGATCCCAGGAGTGCTTCTTGAGGGGGGGTTTATGAACCACCCGAACGACTCGCGACAGATCGCCTCAAGCGAATTCCGGGACGCCTTCGCCCGCGCGATCCTCGAGGGGGTGACCCGATACAAGAGCGCTGTCGCCGGGCAGATGCAGTATTTTAAACCCACGGCGGTCGTCGGGGCGACCGACGCCACTACCGCGCCGCTCCTCAACCGCGAACCTCCAGCCCCTGTCGGCTCGAAAACGGATATCATACAGTCCGTCATCCATGCCGCCGGCGCGCTCGCCAGCCCAACACCACAAAACTGATATGCCAAACCCCGACCCCATCGGAGTCTTCGATTCCGGCATCGGCGGGCTCACCGTCGTCGCCGCCCTCCAGTCCCTCCTCCCATCGGAAAATATTTTTTACATCGGAGACACCGCGCGGGTCCCGTATGGAGGGAAAAGCCGCAGGACGGTCGAGCGCTACAGCATCGAGATCGGCGGGCTGCTTCTCGCTGAGCAGGCGAAAATCATCGTGGTTGCCTGCAATACGGCGTCAGCGCTCGCGGTGCCTAGGATGCAGGAGATTTTCAAAGTCCCCGTGCAGGGGGTCGTGGTTCCTGGCGCGGAGGCGGCTGTCCGGGCCACGAAGACCGGCCGCATCGGAGTGATCGCGACGCGCGCCACGATTGCCAGCGGCGCTTACGAGCACGCGGTCAGGCATCTCGATCCCGGCGTGTCGGTCTTCAGCGCGGCCTGCCCGCTTCTTGTGCCGCTGATCGAGGAGGGGCTCTTCGACGATCCGGTGACCGACCAGATCCTCGCCCGCTACCTCGCCCCGCTCCTGGAGAAAAATGTGGATGCGATGGTCCTGGGCTGCACCCATTACCCGCTCCTGCGCGCGGCGATCGGCCGGGCAGCGGGGCCGGATGTCGCGCTGGTGGACTCCGCAAACAACTGCGCCCTGGCCGTGAAAAATCTTCTCGAGGGGGAGGGGATCGCCGCGCCGCCAGAGCGGCTCGGGCGCGTGGATGTGGCATTGACAGATTCCGCAGAAGGCTTCCTGCGGGTCGCGCAAAAAGCCCTGGGCATCGAGATCGGCGATGTCCATCTGCGCACGGTCCAATCCGGCGAGTAGGGGTCAGGCCGGGTGGCCGTAAAAGAGCTCGCTATTTGCATACTGGGTCGCCCGGGGAGCTCCCGCCAGGTAGCCTTGCATATACTCCACCCCCATCTCTTCAAGGAGGTTGTAGGTGGCGCGGGTCTCGACATGCTCGGCGACCACGGGGATCCGCAGCGCGGTGGCGAGCGTCTGCACCGCCCTCACCACAGCCTGGCTGAAGGGATCCTTGTCCAGATGCCGCACAAAGGACCCTTCCACCTTGATGATGTCGATCGGAAGGGTCTTCAAGTAGTTGAGCGACGATGTGCCCGCCCCGAAATCATCGAGCGCAAACCGGAACCCGCGCTTGCGGAGCGAGGACATGATCTCCTGCGCCTCCCGGACATCCGTGATCACCTCCTCCTCGGTGAGTTCAAAAATGATCCTCTCCGAGCCGACCGCGCAGCGCGCGAGCGTGCCCTCCACAAAATCGGCAAAATCCTTATTGGCGAACGAGCTTCCGGAGATGTTGATCGAAAGGCAGGTGCCGGTTGTCAACGCTAGCGACTCGACCGCGCGGTTGATGACAAACCGGTCGAGCCGCGCAGCCAGCCCGGATCTCCTGACCGCACTCATGAACGCGGCCGGGTGGACGGGCTCGCTTTCCTGGCGGTCGGCAAGCCTGAGGAGGACCTCGTGAAAAAAGATCGAGCGGGCGTGGAGCGAGACGATCGGCTGGAAGTAGATCCCGAGGGTTCCGGCATCCATGGCATCCTTGATGCGCGCCGACCAGTTGCTGTCGGCCACAAGGGTTTCCAATGCGCCGCCGCCTTCGCGGTGGAGCTCCACGCGGTTCCGCCCGCCGGATTTTGCCGCGTAGCAGGCGGCGTCAGCAACCCCGATCACATCCTGAGGCTCCTTCTTTCCGTCGATCGGCGCCACCCCGATCGAGGCGCCGATCCGGAAGGATCTCCCCCCCTCGGAATACACGAGGTGGTCAATATTTTTGCGAAGCTTCTCCCCGATCTGGAGCGCGTTTGCGACGGAGCAATCGGGGAGGATGATGACAAACTCGTCGCCCCCGAAGCGCACGAGCACGTCGTCCTTGCGCACCGCATGCCGGAGGATGTCAGCCACCGTGAGCAGCAGGCGGTCGCCCGCATCGTGACCGAGCGTGTCGTTGATGACCTTGAAGTTGTCGAGGTCGATGTAGAGCATCGCCCCGGGCCTCCCTCCGCGCGCCGCTTCAACCGTCTGGCCCACCGCGATCTGGAGCCGCCGGCGGTTGTAGAGCCTGGTGAGGGGGTCGTGGTCGGCGAGGAACTCCAGGTCGTTTTCGAGCCTCCGCCGCTCGGCGATGTCTTTCACCGCAGCCTCGGCAACCGCAAGCCGGATGTCCAGAAGGCCAGGGACGTAGGGCTTTGCGATGTAATCATCCGCCCCCGCTTCCAGGATCTCCTTGAGGTCTTCGGTGCGGTTGTTCCCGGTGCCGGCCAGAACGTAGTAGTGCCTTCCGATGGTCTGCTTCCGCAGGAGCCTGCTGAAGTCGAGGCCGCTCATCCCGGGAAGCTGGATGTCCAGCACGATGAGCGGAAAGAACGATTTTGCGAGCTGGTCCCGCGCGACCTCTGCGGAATCGCACCCCGTGACCGCATGCCCGCGCGCGCGGATCATCCTTTCGAGAAGGAGCCGGGTCGTCCGGTCGTCCTCAACAACCAGGACATTCAGGGCGGTGCCCAATGGGTCGGCTGGCTGAGCCAGCATGATCGTATCCGCAGGGGAGGGGAAATTCATTTGGAAGGCTGACTTTCCAGCCCGTGCAGGAAAATAGCAAGGCTGTTGCTGAGGGCCTGATCCGCGCGTAAGCGCAATGAAAAGGAGTGAGGCCGCGCCACCGGCTGCCTTGCCGGCCAGCCCAAGGGTGAGACCTCTTCATCCGGGGGGATGCTGCGCGGAAATTTTCTGGATCAGGGCATTTCGGATTCGGGATTTGCATTCCGGCGGGATCTGTTAGAAAAATTGGCCGTATGCCGACCCCTTCTCCTCTGTACGGCCGCTTTGACGAATCCTCCTTCACCGTCACCTCCGAGCCTCCGAGGAAGTGGTGGAACCTGCACTGCACGGCGATCAATTACGATGGTCAGGAGATGTATGCCGAGGTCTCCCATATCAACGATGGCCCGACATGGATCCGGGACGCTGGCGGAGCAACCGTGATGCTGGTCGGCTACGACCAGAAATACCACTACCTGCGCGATGACGTGAGCGGCACGGTCTTTTGCCCGGCAGGAAACCCCGCTCCAACCCGCGTGCAGGATCGCACGATCCGTTTCCACCGGGAAAAGACGGTCATGCAATCCTCCTGCAATGGCCTGCTCGCAACCCAGCGGGTCTTCGTGCCGCAGCACCATCCGATCGAATGCACGACGATCACGGTGAAAAACCTCACCGCCGAGACGCGCCACATCTCGGTGTTTTCCTACGCGATGTTCCAGCTCACTGGCAAAGATCAGGAAGGCCGTGGAGTCTGGAAGGAGAACTTCTGCGAGGTGCATCGTGAGATCCAAGGCGTCTTCTGCACGAACCGCTGCCCCGAGGCTCCCGGCGGCCTCTTCAACGGCTACCTCATCACCCTGGCGGACTTCTTCAACGCGAACGGCTACCGCGACCACTTCACCCGTGCGGAATACTCTGTCGGCACGCCGAAGATCCTCGATGGGTGGAACTGCGACGGACGCCCCGGATACGGTCCCGACTGCGCGGGCATCGTTCAGGTCAAGCTCGCGATCCCGCCGCACGGCACCGCCCGCGCCGACTTTGTCCTCGGCCAGGCCCCGGATGTCGGCGGGGTGGCGGAGCTCAGGAAATCCCTCTCGCCCGAGGCCCTCGACCGCTGGTGCGATGAGGCGGCGGCCGTCGAGGCGCTCCGCGCGGACTCGTTCCGGATCGATGTCGGAAACGAGCTCTACAACGGGATTTTTAACGTCTTTATCAAAAAGCAGCTCACCAACTACCTCATCAACAAAAGCGGATTTCGCGACAACCTGCAGACGGATATCGCCCTGGCGATGGCTGATTTTCCGGCGGCTGAGGCGAACTTCGTGCGCGCCCTGTCCAGCCAATTCCCGAGCGGCTCGGTCCCGCACGGGTTCCGGCCGCTCAACCGGCTCCAATACTCCGACAAGCCCGCATGGATCCTCCAGGTGCTCCCGGCGCTACTCCAGGAATCTGGAAACTTTGATTTGCTCGGCGTCGAGATCCCGTATTTCGAGTCATCGGAATCCGGAACGGTTTGGGACCACGCGCTCCGCGCGATGCGCTTCCTCGCAAATGACCTCGGGAAAAACGGGCTCTGCGACCAGCACCATGCGGACTGGAACGACGGGCTCGAAGCCACCCAGGCGGCAGGGGCCCGCGAGAGCGTCTTCGTGACCATGCAGCTTGCCTACGGGCTGCGCGAGATGGCTGAAGTCGCCCGGCGCACCGGAGACATCGCGGTCGAAAAGGAGGCAGCCGGGCTATACGAGACATTCAAAAGCCGGATCAACGACGTCTGCTGGGACGGCGAGTGGTTCACGCGCACGCACTGCGGGGACGGATACATCATCGGATCAAAAAATTGTCGGTACGGGAAAATCTTTATCAACACCCAGAGCTGGGCGGTGCTCTCTGGCGTGGCCGAGGGCGAGCGCGCGCAGGCGGTGATGCGGAAGGTGGACGAGCTCCTCGAGACCGACATCGGCTACCGGATCTGCTTTCCTCCGTATGCCGAGTACGACCCGCGCGTCGGCTCGATGTCGAAATCCATGCCGGGGGCCAACGAAAACGGTGGCTGCTACAACCATGCGGGTGGGTTCAAGGGGGTCGCCGACTGCCTTCTCGGGCGCAGCGAACAGGCCTGGCGGACGTTCACAAAAATCACCCCGGGCAGCCCGGAAAATCCGATCAGCAACTCGGGCGCGGAGCCGTTCAGCTACGTCAACAGCTACTCCTCTGTGCCTTACATCTATGGAAAGAGCGGGTATGCCTGGCGCACCGGAACGGCCGGGTGGATGGCCCAGCTCCTCATCGAGTTCGTCCTCGGCGCGCGCCGCAGCTACGACGGGCTGCTCATCGACCCATGCCTCCCTGCCTCCCTCCCCGAAGCAAAGGTGACGCGCCGCTTCCGCGGTGCCACCTACCATATCCGTCTGACAAACCGGCCGGGCGGCGGCAAGTCCCCCGCTGCGATCACCCTCGATGGCCGCCCCGTTTCCGGCCAGACCCTGCCGCTTGCGACATCCGGAGAGTACCAGGTCGAAGTCCGACTTTGACACAATGGAGCTCTGACGCCTCTGGCGCTTGCGGACCGGATCGGCTGAGATCCGGAGAAAAACGGCCCCGCCGGCAGCCAAGCAGCCAGGGCGCTCCCTCGCGGAAACAACGAATGATCCCGGTTGCATGTCGCCTCGGACTGTGCTAGCCTCAAAAATCTTGAACTCAGGGGTGAGAGGCCCGGCTTCAACCCTTCTTCTGAATCCATGAATAATAACGATAGCGGCGAGCTGAAGCTCCACTTTTTGGATTATTGGCGGGTGATTCGTGTGCGGCTCCCCCTGATCGTTCTCGTCTTTCTGCTCGTGGTGATCACCGCCGCTGTCGTCACCCACTTCATGCCGAAGCAATACATGTCTGCCGTCACCATGCAGGTGAAGCAGAACGACACGCTGATGAAGGTGTTCGACCGTCAGGGCGGCATGGGATTTGACCCGCGGTTCCTCACGACCCAATTCGAAATCATCCAGCGCAAGGAGATGCTCTACCCGGTCATTGACTCGCTCGGCCTGGAGCAGCGATGGAGGGGCGAATACGAGATCACGAGCAAAGAGCAGGCGTTCTTTAAGCTCCGGCGGATGGTGGACGTCCGGGAAATTCGGAATACCGAGCTGATCCAGATCAGCGTCATGAGCACCGATCCGAAGGAGGCCTCCGAAATCGCCAACCGGATCGCAGAAGAATACCAGAGGAAGCGCATCGAGGACCAGCAGCAGATGGTTTCCCGCTCGCTGACTCAGCTCCAAGACGAGGTCGCGAAGCAGCGGAAGAAAGTCGAAGACCTCAGAAATGAGGCGGCAAGGATCCGGGTGGAGGATAAAATTCAGGATCTGAATCCCGACAGCGTCCAGGATCCTCGTGATGCCGCGAACGACGTGCTGCTCTCCGTCGAGCAGCAGGTGAGCACCGAGAGGCTCAGGGTTTCCAGCCTCCGCGCGAAATACGACCAGATCACCAAGTTGACCGACGACCAGGTCATGCGGAGCATCACGACGCTTGAGATCCCGGACCCGACGATCTCGCAGGTGCTCCCTCTCTACCAGGAGGCCAACTCGGAGGAGGCCCGCATGCTCCAGAGCGGCCTTGGAGCCAACCACCCGAACGTCAAATCGCTCCGGGCGAAAAAGACGGTGATGGCCAAGCAGCTTGAGGACCAGATCAAATCGCTTCGCACAAGCCTCGGAGCCAACATCCGCATTGCGGAAGATTCCCTGCGCCAGCTCGAGACCCGCCTCACGGAAGCTCAGGCGAGCCAGCAAACATCGAAGAGCCGGTCCGCCGGATACTTCCAGGCTAAGAATGCTTACATCCAGGCCAAGAACGTTCTGGAGGCCGCCGAGATGCGGCTCACGACTGAGACCATGGATCGCACGATGCCGCAGAATCCCGCCACGATCTGGGAGCGCGCCGAAGCGTCTCCCATGAACATGCCCGCACGGCCGCGCGTCATGCTGAACCTCCTTCTCGGCGTGGTCGTCGGGCTTGTCTTTGGCGTCGGCCTTGCGTTCTTTATCGAGTATCTCGACACCAGCGTCAAAACGATGGAGGACGTCGAATCGTTCCTCCAGGTACCGGTGCTGGCGGTGATCCCGAAAAACATCTCCCTTCTCATCAACGATACCGATGACAACCCGGACGCGGAAGCCTACCGGATCATGCGCACAAATATCGAGTTCAACCGGAAATCCCCGGACGCGAACACGATCACCGTCATCAGCGGCGGGGCTGGCGAGGGGAAATCCACGACCCTCGTCAACCTGGCCTACACGTTTGCTAAAGGCGGCTACACGACGCTGATCGTGGACACCGACCTTCGACGCCCGTCTCAGCACAGGATTTTCGGCATCGAGAACGAGTCCGGGCTCAGCGATTATCTGACGACCGAGATCGCCCTCGAGGAAGTCGTCCACCTCACGAAGATTGACAACCTCTACCTGATGACCAGCGGCCAGATTCCCAGCGATGCGGTGGGCGTCCTGAACTCGCAGCGCATGGTCGAGCTGATCGAGGAGGTCAAGGGCCGGTTCGATATGGTTTTTTTCGACTCGCCGCCGATCCTGGGGGTCAGCGACGCGTCGGTTCTTTGCAGCGCGATGGACCTCACGGTCGTGGTTGTCCAGCACCGACGGTTCCCGCGCGCGATGCTCCACCGGGTCAAACAGTCTGTCGTCAACGTCGGGGGAACGATCATCGGAGTGGTGCTCAACAACGTGGATGTCCGCCACGACCAGCACTACGAATATTATACCAGCTACTACAACTACTACCACAAATCCGACAAGGACAACAAGCGGAAGGCCAGCCGGAAGAAGAAGGAGATCGCAGCGGCGGCGGGAAAGTCCCAGGGGGCCAACGATGATGACTATTAAGATGATCGCCAGGGTTCTCCTGGCCCTGATTTTAGGCGCTGCCGGGACGCTCGGCGCGCAGGATGCAGCGCTTCGAGCTGGCGACCAGATCGAAATTCGGATCGGCGGGGTGCCGAGCGAGGACATCAGCCAAATCACAGGGATTTACACGGTGGACGGCGACGGCTACATCAATATGCCGCACATCGGAAAGGTCCATGCGGCGGGGGCCACGCAATCCCAGCTGCAAGGGTCTATCGAGTCCGCCTACAAGTCCCAGCAGATCTACACGAATCCGTCGATCACGCTGGCCGTTCCGAATGCTGCCCGCTTCGTGGAGGTGAGCGGGGATGTGAGGGCTCCGCAGCGGGTTCCCTTTACGGCAGACCTCACGGTCCTGGGGGCGATCACCGGGGCAGGGGGGTTCACCGAGTATGCCGACCAATCCAAAGTCTCCCTCACGAGCGAGGGCAAAGTTTTCCTTGTCAACGTCAAGGATGTTCGCAAAAACCCGGCCAAGGACATCAAGGTGAAGCCAGGAGACAAGGTTTACGTCCCGCAGAGCTTCTGGTGACCAGCCCTCACTGGGCGGAGCACAGGGTTCCTGCCCACGGAAAGCTGAGGGATCCTGATTTTTCTGAATGCCCTTTGGCGACCCGACAGTCACCGACAAGGACCCCGCCTTTGTCCACGGTCACTGCACGCGCATGCACCGCAGCTTCAAGCCGCCCGCCGCGCTGCACATGGACGACTCCGCAGCAGTGAACGATGCCAGTGAGGCGACCGAAGACGACCAGGTGTTCGGTTTCGAGAGCATAGAGGAAAACCGGGCTGGCATGCTTTTCTATGACGATGACCGGCGCCGTGATATGGCAGGCGCAGGTTTGGCTTGTTCCGATGCGCACCTCGCCTTCGGCGAGCAGGCGCCCGATGATCCGCCCATGGATCTGCGCGGATCCGCAGACGATCCACGAGCTGCTCAAGCACCCTCCGGGGCTGACGATCAGATTTCCTCGGGTGTCAACCGGGCGCGATGCCGGGGAGCAAAACGAAACATCCTCCATCCCGATGGCCGCTCCGCATCCCGGGCAGATCGTCGTCCGGGCGCTGAGGGAAACCCAATGCTTGGCCTGGCATTTGTGGCAGAAGACGGTGCGTTTGGGAGCCTCAGATGCGGGAGGAATCGGGGGCAAAGCCGGTGGCCCGGAATTGCCCCTGACCTGATAATGGTCTCCGCACGACCGGCAATACGTTGAGATCAAGCCTGCCGGCTCGAGCTGAGAGAATCCGCAGGCAGGACAACAGAAGGGCGTCTTCAGCAGGCCACGGGCCATGAGCAGTGATCAGCTTGCAGATGCAGCAGACTTGGATCGCGGAGCTTCCGCAGCAGCTGTGGGGGCTGCAGCACGCGCGGCTGTCGCAGCGGGCTTCGTCGGCGTCACTTCGGATTTCCCGATAAACGTGGCGCCTTCTTCAATGATGATTCGCATCGCCTTCAAATCCCCGTTCAGCTGGGAGCTGGCTTTCAGCTCGCAGCGCTCGGTCACCGTAATGTTCCCGTTGACCGTCCCGTGCACCGTCACCGCTTTGGTTTTGATTTCGCCTTTCACCTGGGCATTCTTCCCCAGAGTCAGGATGCCCTCGGAGATGATCTCCCCATCAAGCTTCCCGTCAAAGATCAGCTCGCTTTCAAACTTCAGCGTTCCCTGAACCTCGACGTCGTTCGCGAGGACGTTTTTTGATGCGGGGGGCTCACCGGCAGATGTGGTCAGATTGTTCAAGTTCATTTCAATAAATTCTGAATATGAGCGCGGCGCGCGGGAAGGTCAATCTCAGAACCATAGCGATTTTTCTGGGCTTAAACCTTCTGCCGGATTGAGTTTCAAGCTTGTTGCAAAGCCGGGCTTTCGGCGGGGAGGCGCGCCCGCTCCAGGAATGATCGGAGAAGTTCGTGTGCGGGCAGCGAGAGGTCGGGATCGGATGCGAGCAGCTCGCAGGCGGCCCGCCTGACTTCCGACATGATCTCTCCGTCGCGGAGGAGATCGCCGAGCCGCAGCGGCGGAAGCCCGGATTGCGCCGTGCCGAGGATGTCCCCTGGCCCGCGCAGCCGCAGGTCCGCCTCGGCAATTTCGAAGCCGTCGGAGGTGGCCTCCATGGCGGCGAGCTTCTCGCGGGAGGCCGGGTCGGCATGGAGGAGGATGCAGTAGGATTGTTCCGGCCCACGGCCGATCCTCCCGCGGAGCTGGTGAAGCTGAGAGAGCCCGAACCTTCCGGCCTCCTCGATGAGCATGATGCATGCGTTCGGCACGTCCACGCCGACCTCGATGACCGTGGTGGCGACGAGCAGGGAGATCTTCCCCTCTCGGAACTGCTGCATCACGGAGGCCTTCTCCTCGGCAGGCAGGCGGCCGTGCACCAGCCCGACCGTTGCCGGAGCGAGGATCTCCCGCCATTTCTCGAACTCCGCCCGCGCGGCCTTGGCCTCGAGCTTTTCCGACTCGTCCACCAGCGGGTAAACGACATACGCCTGGCGGCCCTCGGAGAGTTTTTGCCTAAGAAACCGGATGATGTCGGGGAGCTTCGAAGGCGCGCGCGCGGCGGTGACCACCCTGCCGCGACCGGGCGGCTTATGGCGGATGACGGAGACATCCAAATCTCCATAGAGCGTTTGCGTGATCGTGCGGGGGATCGGGGTGGCGGTCATGACGAGCACATCCGGCGCGTCGGCGCGGGCGATCAGGCGCGATCGCTGGAGGACGCCGAATTTGTGCTGCTCGTCAATCACAACCAGCCCGAGGTTTTCAAATGCGGCGCCATCGAAGAGCAGTGCGTGCGTGCCGATGACCAGCGGGGCGGGGCGGGCCGCCGGCACCGTCTGGAATTCTTCGCCGCCGTCCGGCAGGGGAGGAGCCCCCCCGGTTGATTCCTCTTTCCGTGCGGATGTGCGGAGCGCGACCGGGATGCCGAGAGGGTCGAGGATTCTGCGGAAGTTCAGGTAGTGCTGTTCGGCGAGGATCTGGGTCGGGGCCATGAGGGCGGCCTGCCACCCAGCCTCCGCCGCCTGGAGCATCGCGCGGAGCGCGACGAGGGTTTTCCCCGAGCCGACATCGCCTTGGAGTAGTCGGTTCATGCGGCGCGGCGCGGCGAGATCCCCGGAGATCTCCTCCATCGCTTCCCGCTGCGATGCCGTCAATTGGAAGGGCAGGGAATTTTCAACTTTCCGCCAGAGCTCGCCGGTCCCGGCGCGAGCGATCCCTCCAGCGTCCCGGATCGCGGCGCGCTTCGCGCAGACGATGAGCTGGAGGCCAAAGAACTCCTCGCGGACAAGCCGCAGCCTTGCGGATTCGAGCGTCTCGGCGGACTCGGGAAAATGGATGGTGCGCCAGATCTCCGTCCCGGCGCGATCGCCCGGCCAGAGGAGAGGCATCGCGGCGAGATCGGTTTCGGCCAGGGATCGATGGATGATCTCCCGCAATGCCCGGGAGGTGATCCCATCCCCGGCCGGGTGGACAGGCGTGATCCTGTCAAAATGGAGGGAGGGGCCGGAATCGTCATCGATGATTTCGAATTCTGGATGCTCCATGACGACCTGCCCGCTCCGCACCCGCGGCTTCCCGAAGAGGACGATCCGCTCGTCGCCCAAGATCATTTTTTGCACCCACGGCATGTTGAACCACCGGCAGAGGAGAGGGGACCCAAGCACTCCCGCTTGCTCATCCTCCACGCGGGCCTCAAAAATCCGGCGTGGCCCGAAGCGCTTGTAGGAGGTCTTCCGGACGATTCCGAAGAGGCAGATCGCGCGGTCGGATGCCTGGTCGGGAAAATAATCGAATTGGATCCGGTTTTCGTACCGGCGAGGGAAATGTCGGATCAGGTCGCCAGTCGTCGTGATCCCGAGGCGTTTGAGCGCGGCGAGCTGCGGACGGGAGATCCAGTCCAGGGTGCCGAGGGGGGCATCTGGAGCCATCTGGCTCATGTCGAAGCCAGCTGGCTCATGCGGCAGCTCGGATCTCGACGATCCGCATCTGCGCCTCGGTGCGTCCCTGCCAGGTATTCCAATCGAGCGTGTAGGCCACATCCCAGGGCGGGCGAGGCAGATCCTCCGTGCGCGCGTTAAAAAATACGGCGGGGAACCTGCGCCGGCCGACGGCAAATTCGATTTTCAGGTGCTTTTCCTTCATCGTTCGAGGGGCTCCGGCTGGAGCGATCGCCCGCGTGTAGAGGATCGGCTGCGGGTTGGCCGCGCCGAACGGCTCGATGAGATCCTGCGCTTCGAGCAGGGAGAAATCGAGGTCGTGGAGCTCGATCTCCGCGTCGATATGCAGCCGGGGGGTCAGGAGGTCTTCGTTCGAGATCGCCTGCGCGGCCCGCTCGAACGCCTCGCGGAATGCCGGAAACTCGCCCTCTTGCAAGCTCACCCCAGCTGCCATGTCGTGACCGCCAAATTTTTCGAGGTGCTGCGAGCACTGGCTCAGGAGGTCCACCAGCGGGAGCCCCTCGATGCTCCGCCCGCTTCCTTTTCCTGAGCCGGACTCATCGAACCCGACGATGAACGTCGGGCGGTGGTGGCGGCGCATCACCCGCGAGGCGACGACTCCAAGGACGCCGACATGCCAGTCCCGCTGGCCGGCCACGATCGTCGTGTCCCGTGCGGCATCAAAATGGTTTTCCACCCATTTCTCCGCCTCGTTCGAGACCGAGCGTTCGACTCCCTGCCGCTCGCGGTTGTGGGCATCGAGGCCCGCCGCGAGGCGCCCGGCTTCGATGCGGTCGTCGGTGAGCAGCAGCCGCAGCGCTTCCTGCGCGGGGCCAAGCCGCCCGGCCGCGTTAATCCTCGGGCCGAGCCGGAACCCGACATCCCCGCCCCGCACGGGAGGAGATATCCCCGAAACCTCCATCAGCGCCGCAAGCCCTGGCCAGCGGGTCGAGGCCATCTGGCGGAGCCCGTGGCGCACAAAAATCCGGTTCTCGCCGGTGAGCGGAACGATGTCGGCAACGGTCGCCAGCGCAACCAGGTCGAAATACTCCCGGAGGTCGAGCCCTGCGACGGGAGATTGCTTGACCATCGCATGGGCGAGCTTGAAGGCGATCCCTGCGCTGCAGAGCGAGTGGAAGGACGGCCCGCATTTGGGGTTCACCAGCGCGGTGCAATCCGGGCGCTCCTCCCCTGGCTCATGGTGGTCGAGGACAACGACGTCCGCCCCGCGCGCCCGGAGCGCCGCAATTTCCTTGGCCGAGGTCGTCCCGCAATCCACCGCCAGCAGGAGCTGCGGGCGGTGCATCTCGCAGCACCTCTCGACCCCCGCCGCGCTCAGTCCGTAGCCCTCCTCGAAACGCAGGGGAAGGAAGCACTCCGCCTGCGCGCCAAACGCCTTCAACACCCGCGCAAGGATCGTCAGGGACGTAATCCCATCCACATCGTAATCCCCATAAAGGACGATCCGCTCGCGGGCCTTCACCGCCGCGAGCACGCGGGCAACGGCGCGCGGCATCTCGGGCAGCAGCTCCGGCGCCGCCAAGGAACGCATTTTCGGGCTCAGATACTCGCCTGCCGCCGAGACGTCGCTGAACCCGCGCCGAACCAGCAGCGAGGCGAGAAAGGAAGGGATGCTCAGCTCCCGCAAAAGCCGTCCCGCCGCCAGCGGGTCGGCCGAACCGGGCAAAATCCATCGGCGCAACATGGCCGGAGCTTACGCGGATTCCGGGCCATGACAATCCGCTTTACAGCGGAGGGCATGAAATAGACGCCCGGCAGCCTACATGATGTTGTTCTGCGCGTAGGAGAGGATCTTGTTGAGCTCGGTGAGCGTGGCCATCGCGCGCTCCTCGTGGCGGGCGAGCGCCTGCGCGCGGACGGGGTCGGCGTTCTCCTGCATGTCCGCGATGTTTTTTGCGAGCATCCGGACCGACGAGATCACCGCGCGAAGCTGCTTGATCGTCTCGCGGTCCGTGCGGTTCTCCTTATTGATCTGCTTGAACCACTTGATCTGGAAATCAAACCACGCGAACGCCGGGTTGATCGCGGCGGTCCCGCCGACGAGCTGCCCGTCGGGAGTGAACGCGGGCGGCATCGGGTCGTTCGGGCGGATCGGGATGGTCGTCTGCGGGGATTCGCTGATCCCACGGGTCGCCTTCGTGTTGGCGATGATTGTCGGCGTGATGAAGATGATCAGGTTCTTCTTGTTGCGCGCGCGCCCTTTGCTCTTGAAAAGCTGCCCGACAAGCGGGATATCGCGCATCACGGGCACCCCGTCGTTTGAAGCCCGGTCGTCCGTCGTCTCCAGCCCGCCAACGGCCAGGGTGTATCCTTGCGAGACCTGCAGGGCCGCATTGTAAATCCTCGAGGCGGTGACCGGATACAGGTTCCCGCCAATCGACTTGTCCGACACATAGGAGGAAATCGTGATCGCCACGCTCATGGCGATCTCCTCCTTCCCTACGGTCTTCGGCAGGATGTTGATCTGCGTGCCGATCGGGAAATAGTTGACCTGCTGGGTGGAGGTGGAAGTTCCACCGCTTCCGGTCGTTTGGGAGGAGGATAAAATCGGCGTGTTGACGGCGCTGCTGATCGCCACCTCCCGGTTGTTCACCGTCAGCACACGCGGGTATTGCACGACCGTCGTGTCGGTGTCCTGCATGAAGGCTTTGATCGAGAGCGACGCCTGGTCCATGCTCAGCACGGCCGAGTAGGGCGCGTTGAAGGTGGCGTTGTAGGACTGCCCGGAGAATTTCTCCCGCGCGTTGATTCCTGTGCCCTGCGAATAGCTATACGGCGGCACGCCGGGAATCAAGGTCAGCGCTCCAGTGATCGGATCGTTCCCCACGGTCTGCGGCCCGGTGCCGATTTGGTTGGAGGCCGTCAGGTTGTTTGATGTGTTGGCGTTGTTGCCGTTGCTCGTCGTGACCGTCACCCCTCCGCTTCCGCTCGCCTGGGCCTGCCCATTGAAGGTTAAACCTTTTCCGCCGAATGTCCCCGCCCAGTTGATTCCGTATGCCTTGGACGGATCCTTCGATGTCTCAAAAAACTTGACTTCGATGGCGATGAGATCCTGGGGCAGATCGACGGCCAGCAGGTAATCGACCACCCATTTGTGCTGCGCGCTGGTGGCGACCACCCAGAGCGTGTTGTTGTCCGAGTTGTAGATCACCTGCGGGGTCTGCGGGGGAACGTATGTCGGGTTGAGCCGTTGGGGCGGGGCGGCGGCGGCGTCGGCCGATCCAGGAGCCGCCGCCGATGTTCCCGTCTGCAGATTGGCTGTCTGGTCCGTCGAGGCCACGTTGGTTCCTGCTGTCACGGCTTCCCCCTGCACGGTGCCATCGGGATTGTATTTGATGGGCGGCAGCCCGA
Organism: Verrucomicrobiia bacterium; assembly: GCA_037127695.1. Classification (GTDB taxonomy): domain Bacteria; phylum Verrucomicrobiota; class Verrucomicrobiia; order Chthoniobacterales; family Terrimicrobiaceae; genus QYQL01. The sequence continues at coordinate 59,552 of JBAXXX010000001.1, forward strand.
GCATAATCCGGATTTCGTTGACGATCCGCGGCTCTTTCGAGTGAAAAACCCGCTGGGAATTTTGCAGGGGGATCGTTGTCGCGGAGGTTGTTGTTGCTTGGGCCGTGGCAGCACCTGCATCCTTAAAGTCCACACGGTCGACCGGATCGTTGTGCAGGTGGTAGATTTTCCCTTCCAGCTTGTTTTCCTTTTCTTCTTTGAGCCTGCTCTCCCGGTCCTCGTCCACCGTGCTCATATACCAGACCCCGTTTTCGAAGGTCAGGCGGATGCCGTTGTCGCGGCAGACGCTCTCAAGCGCCACGAACGGGCTGGCGCGCATGGTTAATGTGACCAGCCGGCGGTTGGCCGCATCGCTCTCCGGGATGCCAACAAACGGAATCTCGGCGGCATCGGCAAGAAACCGCAGCACGTCGCGCAGCACCGCACGGTCAAACTCGAACGTCTGAGGCGGCGCGCTTCGGAGCCGCTTGGCCGACGCCTCCCCCTGGCCATACAGAAATGGGTAGGTGGCATTCGGCGGGGGCTCGACAACATACGGCTCCGGCGGCTGGGCGCTCGCCCCAACCCCGCTGAGCAGGACGGACAGCACGCCCAACATGCGCAAAAATCTTGTGTGAGATGGTTTCACTAAAAAGCTTCGGAACGGGGAAAATTTTTCCGCCACCGGTTGCACGAAAAATGGCGGACGAATGTGAATAACTTGTGTGTAAAATCCAAGGGATGAGTCGGCTTGCAGGGAGACTTTACCAGATTCCGATACGTGGTTGCTAGATAAATCTATGCAACAATGCAACAAGATTCTTGACTTGGGCTGGGATTCATGTTACGGAAGCTTTATGAAAGCGATACGTTTTTCTGAAAGGACGGTTGGCTTCACAATGATTGAGGTTTTGGCGGTGATTGCGGCGATGGCGGTGATCAGCTCGGTGGGGTTCGTGGCCGTGTCGAATGTCAAGCAGGCGGCAGATGAATCCAAGCTTGAGCAGGACGTGGAGTCCATCAACCGATCCATCCAGGTCTATATGAGCAGTGGCGGAAATATGGATGGGATCACCGGCGCGAATGATGGAACCTCGAGCAGCTGTGATGTGCTGACCCGTTTGAAATCCTCGGGCTCAACAAACACGATCGGCGTCAGAGGCAGCACGCTGGACTCCCGGATCTTTGCGGTCACGACGGGGAGCAGCAGCAGCAGCCGGCGCGCGACATTCGTCGCATCGACCAACTCCGGAGTTCCTCCGCGGTTCGTTGTCACGAATTCGACCAATGGGAACAATTTGATCTTGGGGTTCCGGATGAACGAGGATCTGGCGGCAGATGCCTCGGCTACCAACAGCCGCACGGCGTCGAAGTATCTGAATACAAGCACAAACAACCCTGGCTGGGTGTGGGACAACGCCCCGCCGGTTGAGGTGCCGAACGCCACGACCTACACGCCGCAGACCGGAGGGATCCCTCCCACCGGTCTTTCGGACGCCGTGAACCAAGGGTTTCCGGGGGGGTATTGGACGGTTGGAGCGAGCGGGATCGTGCCGGTCAGCTACGTGTATCGCGAGGCGGGGTATAGCTCCCGTCTGGCCCTTTTCTCCCTCGAGGGCATGGGGCCGGATGTCTATAATCTGGATACTCCAGAGGGACAGAGAGACTTTTTGATGGAAGCGCTCCGGAGGATCATGGCTGGAGACCGCGCGCAGACGATCATCGACGTCAGCCAGGATCAGCCGATTGCCAACCCGGTCAACCAGCTGAGGGTGGTGGACAACAAGCAGTTCACGTTTCGTCCCGGCGACACGGTTGCCGCGATCATGATTCCGAATGACACGATGCAAAACGCATGGAATGCCCTGAACGGGCTGGGCACGCTCTCCAGCAGCTCCACCGCCTTGCAGACGCTGGCGCAGAACTCCGGCACAAAATTTCCTCTGACCTCGCTGAGCCGGACGAATGCGGCCGGCGGGAGCACGACCTTTCCGTTTTACGCCGACCAGTATGCTTCTCTGGGAGTGGGAACAACGGCCTATTCGATCGAAGATACCAGGGTGGCCGGAGATGGGGACTACCAGGATCTGATTTTCAAAGCCTCGAACATGATCGCCCCCGACGGATCGTTTACGCGGACCATCGATCCCGCAACCTACTATGCGCACTGGGATAACCCGACCACGGTTGCTGTGGAAAACATCAACAAGCTGGATACTGTCGGAACCGGCGGCGGCATGACTTTGCGCCAGGCGCTGACGGCAGCCGGCATCATGCAGTAGTTCTTGAGCCGCCGCAACAATTGGACTATCCACTCATCCGATGCGACTTCTTGACCTGCCAGAGGATTCCCCCGTCGGGGAGAGGATCCGGGACCTTTCGCTCGCTGATGGGGTCAGCGATTTCTACCTCACCCCTGGGGATCCCCTGTCGTATAAGTTCAACGGGCAGCTGATTTTTGACGAGGCGGTTTTTGAGATGGCGGTGCCCGAGCATCTCGAGCCCGGCTGCGACGACAGCGCGATGGACCTGCACGGGCGGAGGTTCCGCGTGAGCCAGATGGTCACGCAGGGCCGCCTGCGCTGGGTGCTGCGCCTGCTTCCCAGCGAGATTCCCGTCCCCTCGGCCATCAAGGTTCCCACGCCCGCAGTCAAGGCCTTCCTGGAGGCAAAAAACGGCCTCTTTCTCATTTGCGGGGCGACGGGAAGCGGGAAGTCCACGACGATTGCCTCGATGGTCCTGCACCGCGCGCTCCGCCGCCGCGAGCATGTGATCTCGTTCGAGGACCCGATCGAGTTTATCTATCCGGACGGGCTGCCCTCGCTGGTCTCGCAGCGCGAGATGGGCAGCGACGAGATGGATTTTTCGAAGGCCCTGCGCGCGGCGCTCCGGCAGGCGCCGGATGTGATTATCATCGGGGAGATCCGCGATGGCGAGACCGCCGAGATCGCCCTGCAGGCGGCTGAGACAGGGCATGTCGTGGTCGCCACCCTCCACACGTCCACGGCCTCCCAGACCGTCCAGCGCTTCCTCAAGCTCATCCCGTCGGAGCGCCTGGACAGCTCGCAGGAAACCCTCGCCGATTGCCTGCGCCTCATCATGTGCCAGCGGCTGCTGCTGGATGAGAGGAAATCCAAGCGCTTTCCGATCCACGAGGTTCTGCTGCAATATGACGGCGTGGTGAACATCATCCGCCGGGGCGATTTCAAAAAGCTCGACCAAGAGCTTGAGACCGGGTGGAAGAAGGGCATGTATAATTTTGAGAAGTGCATTGCGCTGAGGATGGAGGAGGGGTTCTCGAGCGCCGCCGCCCCGACCGGAGCGACATTTTCCTGGGACGAAGTCGCCGACTACCTCGAGCGCCAGCCGGAGATCTCGCGATGAAGTCCGCCGACCTCAAGTCGATCCTCGATTTTTCCGCTTTCCGGTCGGAGCCGGACGATCCCTCGGCCGCTTGGAAAAAGCGCTTCCCCTCGGAGAAAACCGTCTTTTTCGGGATCGGGAGGGCGAAGCTCACCTGGCGGGAGATCTCGCGTTCGGGCAATCCTTCCGAGCAGGAATCCGTGCGCGTGGATCCCAAGGAGGGGCTTGCCCAGGCCTCCGACCACATCAAGACATTGACCGAGCAGGGCTGGTGCGCGGTCTCGCTGAATACGCGATACGTCATCAGCCTCGAAACCAATCTCTCCCGCCGCCCGGGGAGCGAGGAGATGCTCAAGTCCAACCCGCGCGCGGTCCTCGGCGGAAAATTTGAGCGTGGCAAGCGGTATGCGGTGACGCACAATCCCGAGACCAACTCGAGCATCCTCCTGACGTTTGACGAGGATCAAACCCGGAAGACGGAAGCGATTTTCAGCGAGGCGGGCTTCCGGGTTGGGCGGCTTTGCTGCGGCGCCTATGTCCTCCTCCGTCACGCGCTTGCGGAAACGAACAAAACGAAGGGGTCCGAGCAGCCGGTCAGCTCGTTCTACATCATTTGCTGCGAGGGGGCGGTCTGCGCGCTGGTGCAGGATCAGGACCGCTGGCTGGAGCTCCGCTCGCGGACGGACGTCTACGAGGACGATGTGGGGCCGATCAGCGACCTGCTCGCGCCATTCCAATCCCGCCTCTCCCCGGCGATCCAGATCACGCTGGCCTGCGATGAGCCTCTTCCCGGGCTCAGCGAGAGGCTTGCGGAAGTTTTTCCCGGGCGAGAGATCTCTGACCTCACGGTGCCAGGGCTGCTGGCGTCGCTCATGGTGAAAAATTAGCCCATGCAAATCACGGACCGACATATTGACGATTTTAAGAGCGACCGGAAGGGGATTACCCCGCCGCTGCCTATGGTTCTGAGGCTCGTTCCGATCCTCTTCTATGGCTCGATCGCCATCGCCGTCATCCTGAGCTCGCTTTTTTTTCTTCAGTTTCGTCTGGCCATTCAAAAGAGGGATGGCCACAAGGCGCAAGCCAGCGCCCTCAACGCCGAGAGGGACGAGTCCAAAACCCAGCGAACCGCGCTCGAGGCCCAGATTAAAAGGGCGACGGACATTCAGAACTGGGTGGAGTCCTCCCGCCCCCTCCAGCCGCTGGTGGTCGAGATCGCCCGCAGCATGGCGCAAAAATCCTCCATTGCGGACCTCCAGCTCGAGCGCATGCCGGACGACCCGTCCCAGATCCGGCTGGGCATAAAAATCGGAACCGATTCCACCAAGCAGCTCGATCTGACGATGGAAAAAATTGCATTGCTCGACTACCGGGCGTTCTCCCCGACCCGGGAGTTCGGGCGCGGGGAGCTCGACTACAAGGCGATCCTTGTCCGCAGAAGTTCGAAGCAGGCCGCCGAGGAACAACCCCCGACCGCACCATGAACCACAAGCATATCGCCTGCGGGGTGATCGCCCTCCTGATCCTTGCTCTCGTTCAGACAACCCTCTGGGTGCAGAACCACCGGACGAAGGTTCAAAATGAGGCGGGGGCGGCGCAGGCGGAGGAGGATGCTGCGGGCGCACAGCTCGCCCGCGAGCGCAACCAGCTCGCCAATCTTCGCCGGCAGTCCACCGACCTCATCGAATTTCTCCAGATCTGGCAGCCGTATTTCACGACGATCGACAGCCCTCAGAGCGCGGAAATCGCCATGCAGATGCGGGTGAAGGATGCCGATCTTTTGAACCTCAAACAGAGGTACGAATCGATCCCGATCAAAAACAGCGCCTCGATCCCCTCCACCCTCAGAGCGCTGCTCACGTTCGAAGACGATTATTCGAAGCTGCTCAACTGGCTGGGAAAGCTGGAGACCTCCATGCCAACGATCCGTACCACCAGCGTCCGCCTCTCGAAGGGGACTCGCGCAAATGACCTCCGAATGGAGGTCGTGCTGGACCAGCCGATGTTGAAGGATCAACCCGCTTTGAAAAAATGAAGGCCAAACGCTTTTCCATGGAAGCCGCTCCCGGCAGGCGGTTGGGGCGGCCAGCTCGTTCCCCCGGTGAGCTGGCACCCAGACGTCTGCCTTCCGGCCTGGGCTTTCCGGTTTCCGCTTTCCGGGTCCTGGCTTTCCCTTTCCTCCCCCTCTTCCTTTTGGCCGCGCCTTTCCCTTGCCGGGCGGCAGTGGAGCCCGGGCTTCTTCCTGACGGGCGCCAGACCGTTGATCTGCCGACGGGCGAGAGAAACCCGTTTGCCCAGCTGGTTATCCAAGAGCCGAAAATCGGCCTGCCGCGCGTGGAGACGGCGAGCGAAGAGTCGCGCCTGGGACGGATCCTCCGGTCCGTCAAAATCAGCGGAGTCTCGGGCAGCGGCGGAAAATTTCAGGCCCTCTTGGGCTCGCTGATCATCAAGCCGGGCGACACCTTGCCCGCGCTGATCAGCAATCAGTCCGAGAAGCTCAAGGTGGAGTCTGTGGACAAGGCCGCGATCACGCTGGTATTTGTTGAGAAAGATGGCTCCGCCGGTGCCCGGCGCATCAGGATCTCAAGCAGCCTCAAGCCCGAGGTATCCCAGTTCCTGTATGGCGAGGCGGTCGAGAAGGTGACGAAGTCACTCCCAAAAATTCCGCTTGAGCTGAAATCGCCCGACGTCAGCTTTACGCAGCCGGTTGATCTGCTTCTCCAAAGCCGCCAGGCTCTCGAAGTCAAAAAGATCGATGAAAAAGCAGTGATGGGGGGAGGGCAAGATGCCAAAGAACCCGAACAATAGCATCCGGGTTTGCCTGCCGGCTGCCAGCCATTCCGCCTTTACGTTTGTCGAGCTTCTGGTTGCGCTCAGCATCGCGGCCACGGTTCTCGTGGTCGCGGTCATGGCCTACTCGGCGATCGGAAATTCCAGCCCGTCCCGCCGGTCAGCCAACGTCCAGCTTAGCCTGTCAAACATGGTCAACTTCTACCCGGGATCCTCCGGGACAACCGTGTCGGTCAGCGAGGCTCCCAGCATGGCCGCGACCGCGATGGCGAACAGCATGAGGGACCGGCTCTACGCCGATATTTCCTACGCCACCGCCGTGACCTGCCTCGCGCGCAACAAGGCGAACACCATCCGGCCGACCAACTTCGTCCTGAGCAACCTGGACGCCAGATCCCTCGTTTCCCCGGACCAGTTCCGCACCAACCTCATCGATACCGGGGCCACGGCGGTCTACACGAATTTCTGCAGCACGACAAACCTGTTCAACGGGGCGACTGCGGCAACCAACCTCACGATCTACATCCTGTCCTCCACAAACAGCGCCACAAACATTGAGGTCCTTGCCATCTATGAGAGCGACTGGGTGACGATCACAAATTTTCCCGCAGGGACGAACTCTACCTATGCCACCGTCAGGCGGTATTACGGAGAGAGCCTGACGGATTACTACCACGTCTTTTATCCTGGCAAGACGAACAATGCCACCAACCGCCCGGCCGCCGCCTTCTTCACGAAGAGCAGCATGACAAATGGGAACACTAACTATTGCAAGGCCGAGAACCGACCGTTTTATTTTGTCTGGTGGCCGGACCCCTCGTGGGTGCCGTATTCAGCAACCAGCGAACTCGCTTCAAAATACCCGGATGAAACAAACGTCTCCGGGGCGAGGTCGAACTACTGGAAGCAGGCGGGGACGACCAGCTTCTTCTTTGTGCTCCCTGCCTTCCCCTCGCTATGAAGCCCACGTCAAAAAGCGGTTTTGGCATCCGGGGGACCATCATGATCTTCGCCCTCCTCGTCATTTTGGGCGGGGCGCTGGTTCTGGCCGCATGGGCGCAGATGCTGTCCACGCGCGCCGCCTATCCGGACACCACGGCCGAAGGGGTCAAGAACCGGATCGCCATCGCCAACGGCCGCGCGCTCGCCCGGCAGTTTCTTCTCGAGCAGATGGCCCTGGATCCCGGTAGCACCAACCGCACGAACAGCTTCACCCCCAGTTGCTCGCTCGCGAACAACTGGGGGGGATTCTACCTTTTTTTTGTGAGCAGGGACAACAATATCTGGACGAACACGAATTTCTCGGAGGGGAACCCGTTCAGCACGTTTGGAGGCAAGTCCTTTGTTGACGCAAGCAATACGTGCTGGATATCGAACTCCGCCGACAACCGGGAGTATTGGACATTCCGGATCCGAAGCCGCAGCCCGCTCCTGGCCGGCTACCCGCTTGTCATCCACAGCCCCGGCGCGACAAATACCAATGCCACAGCAAACGATTATCGGGCGAGCGCATGTGTGCTTTGGACCAACCTCGTGGGATACTCGGCCTTCCCGGTCACCCCGTTCACGGCATCCACAAATACCAACGGCTACGCGACGGCAGCATTTTCCGCGCCGCCGAACACAAGCTACACAAACGTCGCCACCCTGAATTACACGAACATATCGGCCGTGACGAATGGCATCTACCCCACGAACGCTACCGGCGGGACGGCGACTACAAACACCACCAACATCAGCAGCACCATCTACACGAACTATACCGGAGGCAACACGACGATCGTTCTGGATCCCTCCCGCTACTACACAAATGCGAGCTACTCGAACGCGATCCTGCGGTATGACATCCCGGCCACGGTCACGAATTATCCTTACCTGGATGCCGCCGCCCACCGCCGGTATACGAACGCCACGGTCACCGCCCTGACGATTAATGGAACAACAAGCGCAACGAATGCCCTCCACATCATCTCAACCAATGCCAGCCTCGCCACCGTGACGCTCTCGGGAAACAACACCCGGAAAATCTACATGAACAAGTCCGGGGGGGACCTCACCCTGAACACGGCGAACTATTCGGGATACACAAACTATTTTGCCCTCACGTTCTCAGCCGGCGCAAGCGGATACCATCTGACCGTTGCCCCGCCGACCACCGCTCCCAAAACTCTGAACCTCCGGGGCGGGCTGCGCACGGATGGCAATATCACCGTGACGCCAGCGGGCACGCTGGTAACTCCCGTCATCCTTTCAAACTCCGTCGATCCGACCCCGGGCACCAACATGGAATACATGGGCGACCGGATCATGTGGCTGGAGGAGACCCGATGAGCCTCCAAAGAGGGAGCGCCTATTCGCTGATCGAGGTCCTGATTGCCGGGGCGATCGTGGCCATCGGCATCGCGGCGGCCGCCCTCATGGTTAACGCCATCCTGGTGCAGGAGGAGGCGAACGGGTATGCCCTGCGCGCGTTCAACACGCAGGAGCAGGCCGCCCGCCTCTGGCAGCTCGGGGTCAGCAGCACGGATATCACAAACATCCTCCCGGAAAGATGCTCGGCCAACTCCACCAACCCGGGCGCCTGCTCGATCTATTTGGATTTCAGCTCCGCCACCACCACCAACGCCGGAGCGGGCACGGTGCAAATCCTCCAGCAGACGAACGTCTTCCATTCCGGAAGCGACGCCACCAACACCCCCATCTACTCGACCCACGAGATCACCGTCGTCCGCCCGACGATCCGGTAGCGCAAGGGAGCGTCAAAGCGCCTTCTCGAAAATCGCCCACGTCCGATCGGGCTCGCCGCCGACGATGCGGCAATTTTTGAGGATCTCGGTGTTGTTGTCCTCCATCCAGCCGAGCGCTGCGTTATCGTAGCGCTCCTGGGCGCGGACGAACTGCTCGTAGATCAGCCAGGCGTGCAGCCCGCGGTCCCGGCACTCGGGAACGACCCCGAGAACCGTCTGCCGGCACGAGCGGATTTTGTGGGTCTTCATGAGGAAGAAAATGTGCGGGAGCCTGAGCCAGTGAGGGGTTTTTTTGATGCGCGCAAGGATCTCGTTAAAATTCGGGAGCGTGATGGCGACCCCCGCATCCCGGCCGTCCATCTCGGCAATCAGCAGCAGCACCGGGTCTGCGATCGCCCGGATGTCGTCGGCCGCCGCCAGAAGATCCTCCATGGAAATCGGAATGAACCCCCAGTTGCGCTCGAGCGTCGCATTGTAAACTTTCTGGACGATCTTCAATTCCTCCGGCAGCCGCCGGATATCCATCGTGCGCATTTTCAGGAGCGAGCGGGAAGCGATCCTCTCGACGATCCTTGCGAGGCGCTCTGGCTTGCCGAGCCGGTGCATCGGAAGATTGAGTCCGTGGAGGGTGCGGACGATGGAGAGGCCTTCCCCTTCGAGAAGGGGGATGTAGTAGGCGGGGTTCCAGGTCAGTCCGATGTACGGCGGCAGGTCAAAGCGCTCCATGAGCAGCCCGCACTCGTCGTTGATGCTCGGGTTGTAGGGGCCGCGGATACTGTCCCTGCCCGCCTCGCGAAGAGATTGTGCGGCCCGCTCGATCAGCGCATGCGCAGTCCCGGGGTCATCCTCGCATTCGAAGAACCCGAAGAACCCGGCCCGGTCGCCGCAGAGGCTGTTGTGCGATCGGTTGACGATCGCGGCGATCCGGCCGACCGACCGCCCGTCGCGCACCGCCACGAACGGCGTGATCGTGCCGTGCCGGAGATGGAACGCCGACCCCGGCGCAAGGTGTTTCGCGACGCTGCCCGGAAACGGGGGGACGAATGCCGGATCAGCTCCGTGCAGGCTCTCCGCTACCCGCTCGAACCTCTTCAGCTCCTGCGGCGTCTGGCAAACGGAAATCGAACACGTTTGTTTTTCGTGCGGGGGTGATGTAGGCAGGGTCATCAAATGTTCCTAGCTCGCGTGCAATTTCCTCAAAAACCTCGAGCACGCGATCCAGGTCTGATTCGGTATGGGTGGCCATGAAGCTGGTCCGGACGATGGCCTCGCCGTAGCGGACAGCAGGGTAGATCGCAGGGGTTGCGAAGATCCCCCGCTCGAACAGCTTCTGCGTGAAAATGAACGCCTTCGCCTCGCTCCCGATCAGGAGCGGCACAATCGGGGTTTGCGTCGTCCCGATTTTGAATCCGATCCGCTTGAACCCCTCGTGCATCTTGCGGGTGTTTTTCCAGAGCTGCTCGATCCGCTCCGGCTCCTCCTGCATGATTTCAAGGGCTTTGAGGACGGCTCCCGCCACCGCCGGAGCGAGGGCGGCAGTGAAGATCAAACACCGGGCGCGGTGCTTCAAAAACTCGATCATCTGGGCATCTCCGGCGATGAACCCGCCCATCGAGCCGAGCGATTTGGAGAATGTGCCCATCACGATGTCCACCTCTTTGTTGAGGCCGAAATGGTGGACGGTCCCGCGCCCCAGCGGTCCGAGCACGCCGAGGGAGTGCGCCTCGTCCACATAGACGAAGGCCCCGTGCTCCTTAGCGGCCTCGACCAGCGGCGGCAGATCGGCAATATCTCCGGACATGCTGAAAACTCCATCCGTCACGACCAGCCGCCCGGCCTCGGCCGGCAAGCGCTTCAGGCGGTTGCGCAGCGATGTGGGCGAGTTGTGGCGGTAGGGGATCAGCTTCGCAGCGGAAAACTGGCAGCCGTCAATGATGCTCGCGTGGTTCTCGCGGTCGCAGAGGATGGCATCCCCCTCCTCTGTGAGCGTGGCGAGCGCACCCTGGTTTGCAAAAAAACCTGTTGAGAAGAGGACGACGGAATCGCGTTCGAGAAATGCGGCCAGCGCCTCCTCAAGCTCGACGTGCAGCTTGATCGTGCCGTTCAGCAGCCTCGACCCCGTGCAGCCTGCGCCATACTTGCGGGTGGCCACACAGGCCGCCTCGATGACCCGTGGATCCTGCGCCAGGCCGAGATAGTTGTTTGAGCCGACCATGATCTTCGGCTGCCCCTCGCAAACCACGTAGTTCCCGTGCGGTTCCTCGATGCTGCGAAAGAACGGATAAAATCCTTGCGCTCGCGCATCGTAGCTGTCCCGGTATTCCCGGCATTTTTGGTATAGGTCTCGTGCCACGGCAGGCTGGTTATGGTGAACGTGCAATTTTCTCAGGAATGCTTGCGAAGTAAATGCTTTTTCGGTCCGGATCTGAACTTGGGGAAAATCGGCGCATGAAATCGCGCTCGCTTTTTCCGGGAAGCGACCTCTCACCGGACCGGAACGACCACAGGAACTGGGTGGGAAAGCATCAGGGCAAAGGCGAGGAAATACAGGGAGAGCCCGGAAAACAGGATGACCGCACCAAGCCGGAGGGCACGGGTTTTTGCATCCCGTCTGGCGAGGATGATTGAGATTGTTGCCTCCTTGTCTTCGGAAAGCTCCGAGGTCACCCAGCGGATCTGCATGACGCCCTGGATCACATAAAATGCGCTGAGGAGGACGATCGCCAAGCCGGCAATCACCAGGTTCTGGGCCAAAACGTTGGTCGATGCGATCAGGCGGCCGGAAAATCCGGTGACCGTCACGGTTATGCCGCCCAAGGTGGTGAGAACCTGGGCGCGGGTGTAAAGAACATCCAGCTGGCTCTGGACGATTTGCACTGCGCGCGAGAAGTCCCCGCCGACGAGGGACAGGATCGCTTTCGCTTCTTCGCGCGCGGTCATTTCAGAGCGCTATCACCTGCGCGGCGTAGATGTCCGGGTCGGAAGACAGGCGGCCCATCACTCCGGCATCGGGGAGGCTGTCGAGATTCAGCAGCGTGAGCGCGCGCCCGCCCTGCTCGGTCCGGGAGAGGCTCATGCTGGCGATGTTGATGTTCTCCTTGCCAAGGAGGGTGCCGATGTGTCCGACGATCCCCGGGCGATCCTTGTTTTCAAGGAGGAGGACGATGCCCGAAGGGGTGACCTCGACGGGGCGGCTGTTGACCCGGACGATGCGCGGGTCGTTCTTTACGCCAAAAAATGTGCCCCCTACCGAGACTTTGTTTTCTCCGCTGAAAACCGCGATGTGGAGCCACTCATGAAAGTCGGTCTGCTCGCTTGAGCGGATCTCCTCGACGTTGAGCCCAAGGGTCGAGGCCATCGTGCGGACGTTCACGCTGTTGACCTCCTCCCCGCCGGCATTTTTTAAAAACCCTGTGAGGATGGCGCGGGAGATCGCCTCGGTCGGCATTTCCACGGCCTTGCCGCCGTAGGTGATGACGATCCGGTCGTTGCGTTTCGGTGCGAGCTGGGCGGCGAAGCGTCCGAGCTTGTCGCCGAGCGTGAGGTATGGCTTCACGACGGCGGCGGTCTTGGCGTCGATGCTCGGCATGTTCACCGCGTTGCGGATCTCCCCATCAAGCAGGACCGCCCGGATCGCCTGGGCAATTTCGATGCCGACATTTTCCTGGGCCTCGGCCGTGCTCGCTCCGAGGTGCGGGGTGAAGACGATATTCGGGATTCCGCGGAGCGCGAAGTCGGCTGGAGGCGGCTCGACTTCATAGACGTCGAGGGCGGCTGCCGCAACGTGGCCGGATTGGAGGGCCGCCCCGAGCGCCGCCTCATCGATCAGCCCGCCGCGCGCGCAGTTCACGATCCTCACCCCTTTTCTGCAGAGCGCGAGCCGGCGCGCGTCGAGCATGTGGTGGGTCTCGTCGGTCAGCGGCATGTGCATCGTGAGGAAGTCCGCCTGGGGCACGAGGGTGTCGAGATCCTCGACCAGCTCGACCTGGAGGCTGCGGGCGCGGCTGGTGGAGAGATACGGATCGTAGGCGAGCACGCGCATGCCGAATGCGATCGCGCGCCGGGCGAGCTCGGTCCCGATCCGGCCCATGCCCAGGATCCCGAGCGTCTTGTTGTAGAGCTCGACGCCCTCGTATTTTTTGCGGTCCCACTTGCCGGCCTTCACGCTGGCATCCGCCTGCGGGATGCTGCGGGCGATGCTCATGAGGAGGGAGAACGCATGCTCGGCGGTCGAGATCGTATTCCCGCCAGGCGTGTTCATTACGATCACCCCCTGGCGCGTCGCGGCATCCACGTCCACGTTGTCCACCCCGACCCCGGCCCGCCCGACCACCTTCAGCTTCGCCGCAGCCGCAAGGACCGCTGCTGTCACCTTCGTCTGGCTTCGGACGACCAAAGCGGAAAATTCTGGGATGAGCGCGATCAGCTCCGGCTCTTTCAGCCCGGTATTCACGACAACTTCCAGCGCCCCCCCAGAAGCGAGCTCTTCAACGCAGGTCTGGGAAACCGGATCGGCAACAAGGACTTTTAGGAATGACATTTTCTTTTTTTGATTCTGGATTATTTTCATCGGGAGCCGGCGGCGGCGGACGAGTGGCGAGTGATACCGCCAAATCGCCCCGGCGGAAAACCTAATTTTTATGAAATGGTCATATCGCATTGCCCGCGTTGCCGGAATTGACGTCAGAATCCACATCACCTTCCTGCTGTTGCTGGCGTGGTTTGCCTGGATGGATTGGCGGGCGGGCGGGGTGGAAGGCGCCATGGTGGGCGCGGGATTCACGCTTCTCCTCTTCCTCTGCGTCCTGCTGCACGAGTTTGGACATTCCTTCGCCGCACGCGCATATGGGATCCGCACCCCGGATATCACGCTGCTCCCGATCGGCGGGGTTGCGCGGCTCGAACGGATGCCGGACAAACCGGTTCAGGAGCTCGTCGTCGCCCTCGCCGGACCGGCCGTCAATGTCCTCATCGCCCTGGTTTTGATTGTAGCCTTCGGCGTGAAAATCAGCCTGTCCGGCGAAAGCCTTGCGTCGAAAATTCTGGCTGTGAACCTGATCTTGGTCGCGTTCAATGCGATCCCTGCATTTCCGATGGATGGCGGGCGGGTCTTGCGGGCGCTTCTCGCGATGAGGCTCGACCACGTGCTGGCGACGACGATTGCGGCGCGCGTTGGCCAGATTCTGGCTGTCGGGTTTGCTGTGGTCGGCTACTTCGAAGCTCCGATGCTCTTCTTCATTGCGGCCTTTGTCTTCTCCGGAGCCCAGCAGGAGCTCGCCTACGCACGGTTCCGCGCCGGCCTCGCCTCGCCCGATAGGTAGCGATCGCAATCAACTACTTGCTGGCGGGAATGATGCCGGCAGGCAGGGGCTCTGGCGGGGTCAGGGCCTTGGAAAGAGATGCGAGACCTTTATACTTTTTCCCGGTCTTTTTGACCATTCCGCGCGAGACGAGGTTCTGAAGCTTCTCGTAGGCCCGAAGCCGCAGCATCTCCTCACCTCCGCTGGCGGCATTCCTCGCCCGAAGCCGTTCGTGGACGACATCAAAGAGCTGCTTGAACTCAAACGAGCTTTTTTTTGTCAGCACGGCAACCAATTCCTCGGTCACCAAATCCGGAAGGCGACGGGAGAAGGCACTTTTCCTTTGCATAAGCATATAAAAGGCAGCCTAACACAGAACGGCTAGGTTGCCAGTCATATTTTCAGGCTCAGACGTCCCCGCAGATCGAAACAGAAAGCCCGAGCTCGTTCATGGCGGCGGCCTTGGCGTAGAGCGCGCGTTTGGCGGCGGCTTTCCCGGGCGCGTAGGCGACCTGGATATGGTTGCTCTTGTGGCGGGCCATCATCTGGTCTCTTGTGATCCCCTTCAGGACGGCGTGCATGATCGGCCATTGCGGGGTGGTGAGGCTCCAGCGGTCTTCGGTCTCCGCAAGCGGGAGCTCGACCACCTCGGCGAGCCCGGTATCGAATTCCAGCTTCCCGTCTGCGACAAAAACTCGGCTCCAGACGATCCATCCTGGCTTGCTGACGCCTTTGAGCGTGCCTCCGCCGAGCCGGAAATACATCGCTGGCTGGCGCTCGCTCGTCGTTCCGGCCCATCCGCCGATGAAATGTTCTGGAGGTGCGGCGCCGCTGATGAGGAAGACCCAGACGTATGCGTCCAGATTTTCGTCGGAGTATTGGCGGCCCCAGCGCAGGTCGTGGAGGGTGTTTTCCGGCGCGTATCCGAGCTCGCGCCAGATCCGGTAGGTGATGAGCCCGTCGAGCCCGGCGCATTCGTCCACCTCGTTGAAGTGGGGGAGCGCCTCGCCGGGGAAGAGCTCGCGTCCGTCCTCGGAATAAACCGGAGGGCGGTTCACGTTGTTGAGCGTGCCCTCGACGAGGTCGGATGCGGGGGCGAGATCCTTGAGCCCCTGCTGGTATTGGATGCCGATCGTGGCGCAGCCAAATTCGTCGGCGATGCGGACGGCGGCGATATACATTTTGCACTGCTGGAGGATCTGGCGCTCGGTGAGGTCGGCCTCCTCGTTTCCTCCGAGGCGGAACTGCACGCCTTGATCTTGATACCACTTGAAGACCGCCCCGGCCTCGTCGTCCCGGACCTCGAGCATCTTCGCATAGAGCGACGACTGGCTCAGTCGCTCCTTGTAAACGCCCGTCTGGTGGAGGAGCTCGTCGGGGATGATCGCATTATACATCCCCATGCAGCCCTCGTCGAAAATCCCCATGATCGCCTTTTCGCTCTGGAGCTTGCGGGCAAATTTTCTGCCGAGGGCGGAGGACGTTTCGGGAACGCACGCCTTTTTAAACGCAACAACATGCTCCTCCCCATGCTTGATCTTCCCTTTTTTCAGCCACCTGCGCAGGCCGTCGAGAAAGAACGAGTCGGTGAAGTCCTCGCTCCAGAGCGTGCTGTATTTGACCCCGGCTTTGGTGAGCGATCCGTTCAGGTTGAGCATCCCGACGAGCCCGGGCCAGGTGCCGCTCCAGTTGGCGAGCGTGAGGATCGGCCCCTCGTGGGAGACGAGCCCGTGGAGGAGGTGGTGGCTGTATTGCCAGACGGCCTCGGCGACGATGAGCGGCGCATCGTGCGGGATGTCGCGGAAGACCTGCATGCCGTATTTCTGGCTGTCAATGAACCCGTGACCTTTGGCCGGGTCGAACGCGTGCGCGCGCTGGACCGACCAGCCTTCCTTCTCGAGGGCCTCGGTGATCTGCTTTTCCATGGCGGCCTGGGCCGCTTCACATTTCTGGTTTGCTGACGTGCGGAGGTCGCCATTGGCGACGAGGTAGAGGGTGTTCATAAACGGAAGCTAATTGGATGCTTGGATCTTAGCGGGGATCCGTGCAAAATAAAACGCATTCCTTGACGATGACGAGATTTATTGTGCCGTCCACCCTGCGCACCTGGGCCGAGGTTGATCTGGCCGCCCTCCGGCACAACCTTGCCCTCGTGCGGCGGACGATCGGGCCCTGCCCGCAGATCCTTGCCGTGGTGAAGGCGAACGCCTATGGGCACGGGGACGGGCCGGCGGCGCGCGCGCTCGCCGGCGATGCTGCATGTTTCGGAGTGGCGACCCTCTCGGAGGCGCGCTCCGTGCTCGCCGCAGGAACCGGCCGCGACATCATGCTTCTGAGCCCGTGCCTTCCGGCCGAACGCAAATCGGCGGTCGAGGAGGGGGTCATCGCCACGGTTTCCAGCGCGGAGGAAGCCATCGGGTTCGCTGCCTGCGGATCCGCCAGGGTGAACTTCAAAGTGGATACCGGCATGGGCCGCGTCGGGGCCTTGTCGGAGCAGGCCGAGCGGGAGCTGCGGCTCATGGCTGGGAAAGTCCTCATCCACAGCATCTCAACCCACCTTCCCTCCTCAGATGCGGACGAGAAATTCACGCGATCCCAGCTGGAGGGGTTTTCCCGGATGCTGGACGGCTTCCGCAGGCTGGCTCCAGAAGCAAAAATTCACGCGCTCAACAGCGCGGGCATTTTGAGGTTTCCGGAGTTTGCCGAGGATCTGGTGCGTGCAGGGCTCATCCTTTACGGGAGCTCTCCGCTGCCGGAGCTCCAAGGCGAGTGCCGCCCGGCGCTGGCCTGGAAGGCGCGGGTGACCCTGGTCAAGGACCTTCCTGCCGGCGCCGGCGTGTCCTACGGCCGCACGTTTCTAGCGCCCCGCCCGATCCGCACCGCCGTCCTCGCCGTGGGCTACGCCGATGGGTTTCCCCGCCAGGCCTCGGGCCAGGGGGCTTGCGTCTTGATCCGGGGGCGCCGATGCCCAGTCCTCGGGCGGGTGACCATGGATCAAGTTGTCGTGCAGGTGGAGGGGGATGTCGAAGCCGGCGAGGAGGCCGTCCTCATCGGAACCCAAGGCAATGAAACCCTCCTCGCCGGGGAGCTCGCCGCACGCGCCAACACGATCGCATGGGACATCTTTACCGGCATCAAAGGCCGCGTCGTCAGGATCTATCCGGAATTGCCCGGAACTATGGCGAGCACGCCCGGAGGCGCATGAACCGGCGCTGGGCAGCCTCCATCGGGACCGTCGCCTGGATCTGATCCTCGAATTCCCCTTCCGCGACGGTTTTCGTATCGGCAGCGCTCCATGTCCCGCTAAGGGTATCGCTCCATTCCGCGACGAGCGTCACGCCGTGCTTTGCTGCGGCACGCGAGGAGTTGTAGCTCAAAGTCAGCGAGTTGCCCGCCATGGTCAATGTCTGCGCCCCCGAGTCGGGGATCAGGGGGGAGTGTCCGGTCGCAAATTCCATGAGGTTGACCAAGCCGTCTTTGTCGGGATCGGCCGTGTCGGCGGCGTTCCCGATGTTAGCCGTATCGCCAAAAAACTCCCTCCGCCAGCCCTCGATAATGGAATCCGTTCCTATGTCCAGTGAAGGGCTTGGTGAAATGGCTCCCGCCGTTCTTCCGTCATAGATCCTATCGTTCACAGCCGCATCTACCAGCACCACCTCAAAGGGGTGGCTGCCCTCGGCGAGATCAGAGGGGACGCGAAACGAAACTTGATACTGCCCGCTGAATGCGTCCCCCGACACGCGGTTGGCGGAGGTCACCACCGCAAGCCTTGCGATGCGGTTGATGAGGTAGATATCTGCCTGCTGGAATCCTGATCCTCCGGCATCCGTGATCGTCAGGTTCGCCGTGACCCTCTCGTAGAGGGCGGCTGATGCCGGGCTGACGGAAAATGAGGTCAGGACAGGAGCGTCCACATCGGGGGCGGGATTTATGACCGACAGGAGAAGCTTGCTCCCGCTGATGATCCAGTGGTCCTGAAATGTCCCGTTGCAGCTGCTCGACCAGACGTTTGTGCTGCTCCCGACGATCTCGAAGATCTGCACCGCAGGGATCCAGTCCCCCGGGTAAATCCACCCCGGGATGGTGACCGGTATCTCATACGTTCCGTAAGTGGAATTCCCAGAGCGGAGGTTTTCGGAAGCTATCGCCACGGGCAGCAACGAATGCAACTCATCCGGGCTGCGGAGCAGGAATGAAGGCTCAGCGATTTGGAAAAGGTCAGCGTCCGATGCGATCGTCACCGTCATGTTCACCGTTTGCGACCCCGTGGAGACATCGACCGTCGCAGAAGAGACGGAAATCCCTGTCACCCGCACCTCAGGAGAGGCGCTGGTGAGGTGCAGGCTAAATTCGCCTTCCGCCACGGAAGCGCCACTATTGTAACCGAAAACCGCGATGCGGTATGTCGTTTCTGCCACCGCATAAAATGTCAGCTTAGAAGCGTTGGTTTCGCCCCCCCATGCCTGATCATTGGACCCTACCAGAGCGAGTGCGGATTGCTCTGACCCGGTATAAACAGCCAGCACCGTATCCAACTGCGTGGTTGCGTTGCCATCGATCGTATCGACCGTCACCCACCCGGAAGAGGTGGCATTCCAAGAATACCAGAGCGAACTTCCCCCGAAGTTCCACTCGCCGGCTTCCAGTGTCGCGCCGGTGTTGTTCCCGGTCGTAGCGACAGGCAGGGCCGGACCCAGAACTTGCGCGTCGATGAGATTGTCATTTTCCGGCGCCGCCATCCCGAACTGCACAAGATACAGCCCCGCCAATCCGGCAATCAACCCCGTGCGCCGGGCTCGAAAAAACCGCATGGCGGAATGCCAGCTCATTTGTTCGAAAAAATAATGTGTTTGTGCGCAGGGCTACCTCACGACTCTGCGGATCGGTGTGGCTCTAGGCGCCCCGCCGGGAGTCGGCGTCGGGGTGGCGACCGGACCCGGCGTGGGAAGAGGAATCGGCGTGGCGACGGGAGGGGCCGTGGGAGAAGGAGTTGGCGTGGGAGAAGGAGTTGTCGTGGGCGCGGGAGTTGGCGTGGTCGGCACCGGGGTCGCTATCGGCGTTGGCGTTGGCACAGGCACGGGAGCAAGCCGGGGAGACGTGGATCTCGGCGGCGTCGTCCTCGGAACCGGCACGGGCCGCGGAGTCGGGGTCGGTCTCGGAGTGGTATCAATCAGAGAATTATAGAGATTCAGCCGCCCGCCAGTGGTGCATTTTCCGGCAAGGGATGCCAGCTTGTCGGTTTTATCCAGCAACCTGCTAAGAATTTGTTCTCTGGCGGCTTCCATAGGATACTGAGACAGGAGCAAAGCGAGCACGCCGCTCACATAAGGGGTCGCCATGCTTGTGCCCTCCAAAGACGCATAGACACTGTTCGAGTTGATGGTCGCGGCCGTTGTTCCGATGTAGGTGGACCAAATATCGACGCCCGGCGCTGCCAGGTTCACGCTGGTCGCACCATAATTTGAGAATGTCGCCAGTGCGTCATTTTGATCGGTGGCCGCAACGGCGACGACATTGCTCAGAACGAGCGAGTAGCTGGACGGGTAGTGAGGGGTGAGATCGTTGTCCGTTTTTTTATTCCCGGCGGCTGCCACAAAGATAATGCCCGCAGCCTTAGCTCTTGCGATCGCAGCCTTCAGGGCGTCGTTGGCACCAGTGCCTCCCCAGGAATTGCTCAACACCTTTGCTCCTTTGGCTATGGCGTAGTCAATGCACTTGATCGCGTCGGCATCGGATCCGTCGCCGGCGGCATCAAGAAACTTGAGCGCCATAAGCTTGACGTTGCGCCATGCCACCCCGGTGACCCCTATGCCATTGTTGCCGACCGCCCCGATCGTTCCCGCGCAGTGCGTCCCATGGCCGTTGTCATCCATGGGGTCTCCAGGGTTTAAGGCCCCCGTGATCGCATTGATTCCGTGGACACCGTCAATGCCAACGTCGACTTTTGGGTTAACCCACATGTTATCCTTAAGATCGTCATGGGTATATCGTATTCCGGTATCAATCACCGCTACGATGAAGCCGGGGATGGTTTCCGAGCGGATATACCACCCCTCAGGAGCATGGATATCGGGACCTCGAGCTGACGTGGTCCCGTTGTAATTATACAGCCCCCAGAGAGGCCCGCAGAGAACAGATTTTTCATTAATAAAGCCCAGGAAGAAGGGGTCGTCCGGAAACTTTGTTGGAATAACTGTCTGGCAAGCCTTGCGGATAAAGTTAGGATCTGCGGTAATGATCGAGCTGTCCGGCAGCGAGCTGATCGCCTCGATGGCATCGGGGAGCGATGTCAGGCTGGGGGAGGGGGTGTAAAAATTGTAGAGAGGAACGCTGCGAGTCACTCTGGTGAAGGAAGCCAGTTGCTCGGGAAACGCAGACACCAAGGACTCTGGAGTCACGCCATCGGCCAGGGTGACGAGAAGCTGATCCGCCGCCATCTCCTCGCGCAGAACGACTTGCGACGTCGCTGTGTTGACGATCTCTTCGGTCCTAACCGCCGGCACGCACGCCCCGGCCGATGTTGCCAAAATCCGAACCTGTGTCTGCTGGTCGGCACCCGGGCCCGGAACCACGACGGCTGCGACGACTTTCGCACCCGGAAACCATTTGGCTTCCTCCGGCGAGAGGCTGTTTAATGGCGAGGCGGTGGACGACCAGGTGATATTCGGCGGGGGCGCCGCATTTTTTATGGACTGGTAGGTTCGCGAGGCCGCGCTGGAAACGGTCGCCTGGCCGGCTGCTGGCGCGACCGGGGAGGTCTGCAACGCACGGGCCGCAGACTCCCGGCTCGCGCCTCCTGGAGTGGAGTGCACCGCCTGGCCGGGAGATCCTCCCTGGGTTGCCAGCGCGGGAGCCGCCGGGTTCGGGGAATCGTGAACCCCATAATAAACAAGACCTCCAGCCACGAGAATGGCAAAAATACGCGCTGAAAACTTCATCTTTGCATCATGCAAAAAATTCTCCTTCAAGTCAATGGAAAACCCCACATCATCGCGCCAGCGGAGGGCCATTCCAGAAGAGCGTTCCACCCGGCCACCTGGGTTGGGCGCTTGCACAGCTGCCGCCGAGCAGGCCGAGGGCGACCTGCCTCCCTTGGAGGGAAGCCCCCGGCCACCTGGGTTTCTCCGGGCGGTTGTGGCGCGCTTGACTCCGGCGGCCTGGATTGGCAATCTCAGCGGATGGGAATGCCTGCTTCCGGCTTGAATCTCTGGGTCAATGCCCCGGATGGCAGCAATCAGTTTCCTGTCTGGCAGCCTGGATTGCGCCGCCGTTTCCGGCAGCGCTGCGGACCAAGGCGGCGGCATGGCAGGGGAAACCGCTGAGGAAACGGCGGGTGCAAAAATCCTTTTGTTTATCGGAGATGCGCTTGGTTTCCCGCGCCTGGTGGCTGCCGTTTATTGCGGCGGTTCATTTTGTCTTGCCGATCGCGCGAGCGGAGATTGATTGGAGCGACGCATTGCCTCCCGATTGGAGCTATGAGGCGGCATCTCCCCAGGAGCTCCTGCCGGGAACGGTCGAGCCCGGGCTTCGGCGCAGGGCGATCCCGAGGGAGCCAGCGGGAAGTGACGAAAGCCAGCCCGTCGGGGAGGAACTCGATTTCCTGACAAAATCGTTTTCGACAAGGACGAGGGAAAACCGTGGCCCCTACCAGTTTGGTCAGCCCGTGGGCGGGGGAGGCTTCGTAGAGGTCGAGGCCTACCGCCCGCCGCTCGGCCTGCGGCCGCGGATCTACCGTCCGGGCACCATCGAGTTTTACCCGTGGTTTGGAGTCAGCCAGTCCTACGAAACCAACGTGACCCTGACGTCATCGAGCCCGCAGGCCGATTTTTACGTGACCCCCCGAGCCGGGTTCGAGATCCAGCTCGGCACCCCGGACTCGATCTATAACGAGAGCTACGATACGATCGTCGCGCTCCGCGCGCTGTACGAGGCGTATGCCGATATTTTTTTTATCAACCCATCGCTGAGCGCGTTCAACGAGCGGCTCGAGCTGAGCGGACGGATCGGGCGCGCCGCGGCGATCTGGAGGCCATTCGTGGCGGCGTCCGACCTGACCGGCAGCAACCTGCTCATGGCCGAGCTCGTGAACCGGGCCCGCAGGATCCGGATCCAGGCAGGAGTGAACGGCGAATATCAATTCAGCGAAGCCACCGGCTGGAACCAGAGCTTCGCCTATTTTTTGCTCGAGCACCCGGAGCCCGGCTATATCAACTACGCGGTTTGGCGCACGATGCAGGAGCTGACCTATCGGGTTTTCCACGACATGCGGGCCGTCCTCTGGGCGGAATACCGCCACACGCGGCCTGACATGGGAGCTTCCGGGAACGAGGTGATCTCCGGGCTTGGCTGGGCAGGGAAACCCGACCCGAGGGTTTACACCGAGCTGCGCGTCGGATGGGATGCCCTTCGCTTGGCCGGCTCCGTCCCCGGAAGGGAAAACCTCTCGGGAATCCGCTTCAATGGGTATACCACGTTCGACTGGAGCCCGCGGTTCCGGCCGACCATCCGCTACGACCGGGACTATGTTTTTAACGAGGTCGATGTGAACGACAACTACGTGTCCACGCTCGTCCAGCTGAAGGGAGAAATATTTTTGGGTGGAAACTGGTATGTTACTCCCTACCTTGGATGCTCACTGCAGGAATATGAAACCTCTGACCGCGTCACCTTCCAATACCGCCCGGAGATCGAGCTCTCCTACGCGTTCGGCGGAGCCTCCGAGCCCGACAAGACGAACGTGTTCGTCAAAGCCGGCTACACGAAATCCCAAAATCTCAGCGGTCCCGGCGCGCCGGTCGAAAACTTTCGGGTCTCGGTCGGCGGGAACTGGAAGTTCTGAGCGCCCGGACGAAGGGAACGATTATTTATGACAAGAATTTTTTCTTTTGCCGTGCTGGCTGTTTCGCTTGGCCTTTGTGTGGCGTGCGCTGGGCTGCGGAAGCCGGTGCCGGCCGCCGGGGCGCTGCCGATTTCCACGGCGTCCGTTCCCTACGAGATCGCCGCGCTCGATGAGGCGGCGGTCGTCACGGGCGATGGGCAGCGGGAGACCCTGCAAGTTTCCCTCGAGGGAGACCTTCTCCTGGGGGGATCCAGCCGCCGGGTCAAGGGGATGTCCGCAGGGGAATTCGAGGCTTTGGTCCGGCGATCGTTTCCGCATGCCCGCTCGGTCGAGATCCGCGAGTTTCGCGCCAACCGGGTCACCGTCCTCGGCGAGGTCTTCCACCAGATCCACACGGATCTTGGCGACAGCCCGATGCGCGTGATGGATGCCGTGGCTTCGGCCAACGGGTTTACCCCGCTCGCCAACAGGCGCCGGGTCAAGCTCGTGCGGCAAAATGCCGGAAGGATCGCCGTCTACGAGCTCGACTTGCGCGAGATGATGCAAGGCAGGGACCTCGCGCAAAACCTTCTCCTCAAATCTGGCGACGTCATCACCGTCCCGCGCAACTTTCTTTGACCCATGAAGCCTTCGGAGCAGTGGGAAATCGGCGCATCCTTTCCGGGGTCCGGAGCCCCGTTGGGGGTGCTCGACGCCCTCCGCTTCCTGCAGTCCAACTTCCTTTTTCTCCTCGGCGGGATCGCCCTCGGCGTGCTGGCCGGGCTCTATGCCCAGCACGCCATCACCCCCGCTTACGAGGCGCGCGGGAAATTCGTGGTTGACCAGCTCCCGTTCACCCATGCGTTTTCCTCCACCGATGCGGAGACCGACCGCGAGCTTGTCCAGACGTTGATCATCAGCATTTCGAGCCGGGACATGCGCGAGGCCGTCGAGTCGAAGCTTCAGGTGCCGGCGGGAAGCCTGGCATTTATGGACCTCGACCTCCCCCTCAAGCTGAGAGGCTCGTCGCCCCAGGCAAACATCAGCATTCAGTCCGTGAAGAACAGCCGGGTCGGAACCATCGAGGCCACGTCCCAGAACCCGGAATTTGCTGCATCCGTGGTCAATGCCATCCTTGAGGAGCTGCATGTTTACAACCAGCTTGGCGGCAGGCTGAGAAACCTCCAGCTGGGCATGGAGCTCAACAAGCTCAAGGCGGACAGCCTGATCCGCCAGCTCGTTGACGCAGGGTCCGCGAGGAACAAGCTCGAGCAGGAAAATGCCGAGCTCGACGACTATCTCAAACGTGGGCTCCCGCTCGCATCGTTCCCAACTTTTGCCGGCGACCCGACGCTCAATAACCTCCGAACACAATTTTTCCTGGTCAAATCCGAGTATGACCGCGCCGCCTCGACCAGCACGCGCGGCGAGCGGCTTCTTGGCAAGCGGGCCGAAATGGACGGGCTCCAGAGCCAGCTCGCCACGATGGCAAAAAGCCTTGCCATCGGGCTGCGGTCGCAGCTTGAAATCAGCAAGACTCAGGAAAAAACCACCCAGTCCGCGCTGACGGGCACGAAGGAAACCATCAACGAGATCGGGCAGGAGACCGCCCGGCTCACACAGAGCTTCGGAGATCCGGTCGAGATGAAAACCTATGCGAGCCAGCCGGCCGGAGCCGGAGACACGACCGCGAACATTTTTGTGATCGTGGATAAGGCGACCCCGATCTTCAAGCCGGTCCGCCCGAGGCTTTGGCTCAATATTTTCCTTGGGGTGGCGGCTGGCGGGGCCTTGGCGCTTGCCGCCTCGCTTCTGAACTCCGCGCTGGATACCCGGGTCCGGTTCGCCTCGCAGATCGAGCAGAAGACTGGCTGCACGTGCCTGGCCGTGCTGCCCAGGCGCCCTCCGGTATCCCGGGCAGCCCAGGTGCCATCGATCCCCGAAGGGCCGGAATACTCCGTCGGCCTCGCCTACGTGAGAAGCCTTGTCCTCCATGCTGCGCCGGCCGGCGGCGCGATCATCGGGTTTTCTCCAACCCTCGCCGGCACGGCCACGTCCGAGCTCGTAGCCGACCTGGCGATCCTGCTGGCAAGCGAGGGAAAAACCGCGCTCGTCGTGGACCTAAACCTTTCCAGGCCCAGGGCCGCAAAGCGCCTGGGGATCACGGTCCTCAGGGGGCTCGATGAGTTCCTGACCTCGGACGAGCCGCTTTCGGCATTTGTCGCCACCGCGCGCCAGAAGGGGTTGGCCGTGCTCGGAGCCAGGGAGGACCGCCCGCCCGAGGATGGGATGCTCGGCCGGCGCCCGCTGGCTGACGGGCTGGGGTCGTTAAAGCCCGATTGGGATTTCATCCTTCTCGATGGCCCCTGCATCTTGAATGATTGGGGGCTCCTTCTTTCGCTGCCTCCGGACTGCCCGCTGTTCCTGACGGCGGAGTATGGCCGGACCCGCATCACGGACATCGTCCGAACCCTCTACCACACGAGAGGTCCGCAGTGGAGGGTTCCCGGGCTTTTTCTGCTGGGCTCACCCCGCAGGAAATCCTGAGCGGCACCGCACCTTACCGGACGACGATCGCAAAGCTTTCGCTATCCAGGTGAGGTGAGGACGAGCCCTTCCAGGCTGCGGAAAGGCGGCCGTGGGCATCCCCGAGGGCATTCACCCGCGCCTGGAGCTCGAAAAGGAACGGCTTGCCGTCGGCGATCTGAGCCGCCTTGTAGGGAACGAAGATTTCCGTGTCGTACCCGCCCTTGTCTGCGCGGACAGAGATTTTGGTTCCAGGAACCGCCTTCCGGAGCTTGGCTGAGATGACCTTCGGCCTCGCGGGATCCGGCAGGGCGACTAGGTGGAGAGGGGGCTCAGCAAGGCCGGCCGCCGACGCGAAGAACAGCTCGATGGCGCTGCCGTCCCAAAACGATCCTTCCTGGATCTGAATATCCGTGTCGGAAATCCTCAGCGCGAGCCTCAGCCCGGTTTTTTCGAGCGAGAGGGTTCCCTCGGCCACGGTATTCCCCGACCACTGGATGCGGACCGGATTTGAGCTCGAGGAGATGACCGTCCGTAGCGGCTGGCGGAAATGTCTCGCAAACACGGCGCGGGAATTGCAGGAGACGCCGACTTCGAGCACGGCTTCCGGCTCGAGGCGGTTGACTTGAAACGGGAACCGCTTGGTGGCTCCCGCCGGAACGTCGCAAGCGATCCTGGCCGGCCCCGCAAGGCGGAATGCCTTCCGATCGATCTCAAGGAGCACGTCCCCCTTGAACCGCGATCCCGTCGCGTTTTCCACGGCCAGGACCAAATTTCTCTTCGAGCCGTCGGCCAGGTTTTTGGTTTTGTCCTCGACCGAAACCACGACGCGCTCGAGGCCGGCCGCCGTGCGCCCGGAATTTTTCCACACCGGGGCGAACTGCGGCAGGAACCCGTCCCGCTGGTGCGCGGCGATCAGCTCGTCGCACATCTTCCAGATGGCATCGAGGCTCAGCTGGCTGGATGTGTGCGGGTCCATCATCACCGCATGGTAGATGTGCTCCCGCTTGCCGGTCAGGAGCGCTTCGACCGCGAGCTCCTGGACGGCGATGTTTGTCCGGCACATGGCGGCCAGCTGCGGCGGCAGGTCGCCGACCACCGTCGGCTGCAACCCTTGGCCGTCCACCAGGCAGGGGACCTCGACCGAGCACCCCTCAGGCAGATTCGTGATCAGCCCATGGTTCGGCACATTTCCATAAACGACGGCGGGGGTTCCCGATTCGATCGCATTGATGATCTGGGCCCCGTATTCGACGCTTTTCCCGATGCTGACATTGCCGTCCGCCAGCATCCGCTTCTCGGTATCCTTCCAGGTCGCGATGATCGACTCGCAGCGGCGGAGGTATTCGTCGAGGGGGATGCCAAACTCGCGGACCACCTTTTCCCCGTGATGGATAAACCACGGGCAATACTCCGAAAAATGCTCGCTCGATTCCGTGACAAAATACCCCAGCCGGCGCATCATCTCGAAGCGTACCTTGTCCGAGGCCGCCACCCGGGGGTCATCCATCGCCCGGAACAGGAGCGGGTAGGCATCCTGCCCCCGGTATTTAAACTCCAGAAAGAAGGCGACGTGGTTGATGCCGGCCACCTTGTAGCTGATGTCCTCGTAGGGGAGCCCGGCGTAGGTTGCGAGCTGGTGCGATGTGCCTTGGACGCTGTGGCAGAGGCCGACGGATGGAACTCCGCAGGCCCGGTCAATCGCCATCATGTTCATCGCCATCGGGTTCGAGTAGTTCAGGAACAGCGGGGCCGGCGCGCCGAAATCCCGCAGGGCATTCCCGACTTTGATCAGCTCGGGCATCGTCCGCAGCGCGCGGAACACCCCGCCAACGCCCAGCGTGTCCCCGATCGTTTGCCGCAGGCCAAACTTTTTTGGGATTTCAAAATCCGTGATCGTCGCCGGCTTGTATCCGCCGACCTGGATCGTCGTGACCACGAACCGCGCGCCCGAGCAGGCAGACTTCAAATCCAGCGTGGCCTCGACCTTCGCCTTCACCCCGAGTTGCGCGACCACCTTGCGCGCTAGGATCTCAGCCACCTTCAGGCGGGCCGGGTCAATATCCATCAGGCAGATCACGGACGCATCAAGCGCCGGATTTTGCAGGATGTCGCAGATGAGGTTTTTTGCAAAGACGACGCTTCCCGCGCCGATGAGGGAAATTTTAGCCATGGCGGGCCATCAGAGCACAGCGTCCCGCCATTGCGAGGAAAAAAGATCCAAAAAAAACGTTAGTTTCCTATCGTGCTAGCGGTCTTATTTTGCCGTATCAAGCCGATGAGGTCCTCGATGATCCGGAGGGTTTCGTTGCGGATCGGATCCGGCTCCGGCGGCTTCGGCCCATCGCGCTTCTCGGCGGCTGCTTCCTCCGGGTCATCGTTGTAGTGCTTTTCCCGCTCGCGCTCGTAGGCGACCAGCTCGAGCTTCTCCCGTTTCGTGCGGATGTCATCGAGCGTCAGCTGCCTGACTTGGGCGCGGATCATCGGCCCGCGTTCCGCCCGCTCGTTTTTTCGCATCTCCTTGCGGGCCTTATCCTCGGCAAGCTCCTTTCGGCGCTCTTTTTCGTTGAGGGAAATCGCGTTGGTTTCGATGCGATCGCGCAGGCGCTTCATGTCCTCGCTGATGTAGAGGAATTCCGGGTCGGATGCGATGCGGGCTTTGGAATTTGCGCGGAGCTCGTCGAGAAAAAGCGGCAGCGGGTAGGGG
Organism: Verrucomicrobiia bacterium; assembly: GCA_037127695.1. Taxonomy (GTDB): domain Bacteria; phylum Verrucomicrobiota; class Verrucomicrobiia; order Chthoniobacterales; family Terrimicrobiaceae; genus QYQL01. The sequence continues at coordinate 87,782 of JBAXXX010000001.1, forward strand.
GTGATCTTCACCGGTGCCACCTCGTCATATTCGAGCCGGTTTTTCAGCGATCCCTCCCCGATTTCCACGTTGTCCGTGCGCGAGGGCAGGACGATGTCCGACTCGACCCCCTTGAGCTGGGTCGATCCCCCGAGGACCCGGTAAAACTTTTGGATCGTCATTTTGAGCCCGCCGGCATCCGCCGCACCGATGCTGAAAAACGGCATGACCTTTCCGATGTCGAGCACGGTCTGGACCGTTCCCTTCCCGAAGCTGCGCTCGTCGCCGACAATCGCCGCGCGCCCGTAATCCTGGAGCGCTGCGGCAAAGATCTCGCTTGCCGAGGCGCTGAGACGGTTCATGACCACGACCATCGGCCCATTGTAGGCGATCCCCGGGTTCGTATCGCTCGAGACCGTGATTTTTCCGTTCGGATCCTTGGCCTGCACGACCGGGCCTTTCGAGATGAAGAGCCCGGTCAGGTTGATCGCCTCCTCGAGCGATCCGCCCCCGTCCTTGCGAAGGTCGATGACAAGGCCTTGGATGTCCTCCTGCTTGAGCCGGCCGAGCAGGGCGGACACATCTTCGGTCGTGCTCTTGGCGGGCCCGCTGCCGCTCATGTTTGCGTAGAATGAAGGCAGCGTGATCCAGCCGATGCGGGTCTTCTTGCCGTCCGCTCCCTCCACGTCGAGCACCTCGGCCTTGGCTTCCGAGTCCTTGAGCTTCACGACATCGCGGGTGATTTCTATGATCTGGCTCTTCGAGGGGTCTGCCGCATCCCCGGGAACCACCTGCAGCCGGACGACCGAGCCTTTTTTTCCGCGGATTTTATCGACCACTTTGTTCAGCTTCATGCCGACCACATCCTCGAATTCTCCGTCGCCCTGAGCCACCGCCGAGATCCGGTCGTTTTCTTTCAGGCGCCCGTCCAAATCCGCCGGCCCGCCGGGAACGACCTCCATCACGCGGGCGAACCCGTCGTCGCTCCGCAGGACGGCTCCGACCCCGACCAGAGAGAGCTTCATCACGATGTTGAAGTTTTCCATCTCCTCCTTGCTCATGTATTCCGAATGCGGGTCGTAGGTCAGGGCGAGGGCGGTGAGGAACGAGTTGACGACGTCGTCCCGCTCCATCTCCCGGACGTTGCGGAGCGCCTGATCATAGCGCTTGGTGACGGTCTCCTCGGGCGGGCGCTGCGAGAATTCGCTCAGGTATTCCTGGAGGAGCTCCGCCTCCACGCGGTCCTTCCACATCTTGTCGGCCTCGGCCATGTTTTTTGGCCAGGCGGCCTTCTGGCGGTTCACCTGCACGGTATCCGTGCGGGTGAAATCATATTTTTTTTGCGCGAGCTTTTTGTTGCTGGCGACGCGGTCCTCGACGCGCTTCCTGAACCTGGCGTAGATCTCATGTGCCGGGGTCAGGTCGCCGCGAAAAATATATTCCGCGAGCGTGCTGCCATATTTTTTTTGAAACTCGTCCACGTCGGCCTGGGTGAAATACATCCGGTTATAATCCAGATCCATCGACTCGATGTAGGTTGTCAGGAGCTTCTCCGACATCGCCTCGTCGAGCTTCTGCCGGCTGTAATGGGCCTGCTCGAGCCAGCGGGCCACCGCCAGCGCGACCTGCCCGGAATCCGGAGATGTCGCAGCCGCCAGGGGACGCGTAAAGACCCCGGCAGCGAGCGCCGCCAGAAAAACGATCGCAAAAATATTTTTCATGGATGGAGCGAAAACCTTGCAGAGATCTCCGGATAAATCAAACTTAGTCATTTATAATAAGACCGCATGATCATGAATCAGTTCAAAACATTTACCGGAGGCCCGCTCGATACCAACTCATTTTTTCTGGAATCCGGCGGGGGAAACCTCCTCTTCGATGCCCCGCAGGGGGCGGACGCGCACTTTTCCGGCGAGAAGGTGGACTGGCTTCTTCTCACCCACGGGCACTTCGACCATGTGGCCGACGCGGCAAAAATCCAGCGGCGGCATGGCTGCCAGATCGCCTACCACCCGGAGACCGCCCCGATGGTCACCGACGCCGGGTTTTTCCGGCGCCACGGATTCGAGATCGAGATCGAGACGTTCCATGCCGACCGCCTGCTCGAGGAATCCGACGCCTGCGAGGTCGGCGGCACAAAGATGCAGATCCTGCACGTCCCGGGGCATTGCCCGGGGAGCCTCTGCTTCTTTTTTCCTGAGGCGCGGACGATGATTGGCGGAGACGTGCTCTTCCGAGGGGGCGTCGGGCGCTGGGATCTGCCCGGCGGCGACGGCCCGCTCCTCTTTGAAGGGATCAGGAAAAAGGTGTTTGCGCTCGGCGACGATGTCGTCGTGCTCCCCGGGCACGGGCCCGCCACAACCGTCGGCTTCGAAAAATCTCACAACCCATACGTCGGATGAGCGGAGCGGTTTTCTTTGCTGATTCTTTGCTCGACATGCTGTGGCTCGCGTGTAAAGATGCCAAGGCAGCCCCTCCACAAATCTATTTATGACGCGATACTCTTATATTGCACTTGACTCCCGCGGACAGGAATCTGCCGGGGTTATCGAGGCGGAATCTCAAAACGATGCGCTCGGCCAGCTCCGGCAATCCGGCTACTTCCCGAAGAGCATCGCGGAGGAAGGCAAGGGGTCGAAAGCGAAATCCAAGAGCCCGGCGAAGTCCGCAGCGAAAAAGGACATCAAGATCTCCATTCCGTTCTTCCAGAAAAAGACGATCAAGCCGAAGACGCTAATGATTTTTACCCGGCAGCTTGCGACGCTGATTGATGCCGGCCTCCCGCTGCTTCGCGGCCTGACCGTCCTTTCCAAGCAGGAGCCGGATCCCGTGCTCAAAAACGTCATCAACAACCTGGCGGAATCCGTCCAGGGCGGCGGGACGTTCTCCGAAAGCCTCGGCGGGCATCCGAGGATCTTCAACAAGCTCTACGTGAACATGGTCAAGGCCGGCGAGCTCGGCGGAGTTCTGGAGCTCGTCCTCCTCCGCCTCGCCGAGTTCCAGGAAAAGGCCCAGAAGATCAAAAACAAGGTCGTTGCCGCGATGTTCTACCCGGTCATCGTCCTGGTGATCGCGGTCGTGATCCTCGCGTTCCTCCTCGTCTTCATCGTCCCGAAATTCGAGGCGATTTTTGCTGACATGCTCGGGGGCAAGCCCCTGCCTGGGCTCACGCTGTTTGTCATCGGGGTGAGCAACATGGTCAAAAACAACTCGCTCTTGATCGTCGGCGGGGTCATCTGCGTGGTGTTCCTCTACAAGTTCATCGGCCGGACGACGAAAGGCACCCAGATCATTGACAACGTGAAGCTGAAGGCCCCGCTGTTTGGCGACCTCACCCGCAAGAGCTCGATCTCCCGGTTCACCCGCACGCTCGGAACCCTCGTCACCAGCGGCGTCCCGATCCTCCAGGCGCTCAACATCACCAGGGAAACCGCGGGCAACATGGTCATCGCCGACGCCATCGCCAAAGTCCACGACAGCGTCAAAGAGGGGGAGTCTATCGTCCATCCGCTCGAGGCCAGCGGCGTGTTCCCCCCGATGGTCATCAGCATGATTGACGTCGGCGAGGAGACCGGCCAGCTCCCGGAGATGCTTCTGAAGGTCGCCGAGGTCTATGACGACGAGGTGGACAACGCGGTCGCCGGCCTCACCTCGCTCATGGAGCCGATCATGATCGTCTTCCTGGCCGTCGTCGTCGGAACGATCGTCATCGCCCTCTTCCTCCCGCTCATCAGCATCATCACTGGCATGCAGGCGCAGACATGATTGGGAAAATGCGAAATGCGAAACGAGGAGCGCACGCTTCCAGCGTGTGGGACATCCGGCATCCCTGCCGGATGCCAAAAGGCAAGATTGCGCGGCAGGATGCCGCGCTTTGCACGCAGGATGCGTGCGCTCCCTCTGCCTTTACCCTGATCGAGCTGCTCGTTGTGATCGCGATCATCGCGATCCTCGCCTCGCTCATCCTCAGCACGGCGGGCTACGTCCAGAAAAAGGGCGCCACCTCGCGCGCGGAGGCCGAGATCGCAGCGCTCTCGGCCGCGCTGGAAAGCTACAAGGCGGATATGGGGGACTACCCGGCGGAGACGAATGGGGCAGCAACCGGAACGCTCACCCCCGGAACCGCCAACGCGTTCTTGCGTGCCGCCCTCTGCCCGAGCGTTACAAACGCTTTGAACCCGCTCAACAAAGTTTACTTCGAATTTTCAAAGGGCATGGGGACGAACCTAACCAACGGGCCGGTGCTCGATCCGTTTGGCGAGGGCTACGGATACATGTATCCTGGGAGCACAAACCGCAACGGCACAAATTTTTTCGACCTTTGGTCGCGCGCCGGCTCCACGAATACGAACGCTTGGATTAAAAACTGGTAGGGTCGGGCCTCCGGACCGACCGGGTCGTATGGAATGGGATAGATCCCGCATTCGATACCGGCGGGCCGGGACGTCCCGCCCTACCATCTTGCTGATCGAAACCGAGCGTCTTGTGCTTCGCTATTTCTGGAAACAACACCTCTGCTTTGATTTTCTTTCCGGATGACTCCGCCCGAAAGAAAACAACTCCCGCACGAGATTCCCTCATGGGTTCCGGATGGAGCTGTGTATTTTATCACGATGTGTGCCGCTGAGCGCGGTGACAATGCCTTCACAGATGGCGCCACCGCGCTCATCAGCGCCGCGAAGTATTACAACGGATTGGGTCGCTGGTTTGTCCACCTGTTTCTGGTGATGCCGGATCATGTTCACGGGCTTTTTTCTTTCCCTGCGCATGGGGAGATGCGGAAGGCGGTGTCGGCGTGGAAAAGCTTTACGGCAAAAAAAACCGGGATCCGTTGGCAGCGGGATTTTTTTGAGCACCGCCTGCGCACCGGGGAAAGCTTCGATGTGAAGGCTGATTATATCCGCAGGAATCCTGTGCGGGCCAAACTGTGCGATGATGCTAACGATTGGCCCTACATCTGGCCAAGGTAGGGGCGGGCCTCTGGACCGACCGGGCCGTATGAAATGGGATAGAGATATCGCACAGCCCCGGCGGGCCGGGACGTCCCGCCCTACCACGTTGCGGCGCGAGGGTTCCGCTTCCTGAATCTGCCCGGCGGGCCGGGACGTCCCGCCCTACCGCGTTGCGGCGCGAGGGTTCCTCTTCCTGAATCTGCGTGAATTTTTCGCAGGCGCGGCTAAACAGAAGCTGACCATGTCCACCGAGATCGAGCAGTTTCTGATGTATCTGGCGACCGAGCGCGGGCTTTCTGTGACCTACCAGCTCTCGGTCCAGCGGAGCCTGGAAAGGTTTGCCGGGTGGGCTGGGGCGAACGGTTCGTCCGCCGGATGGCGTTCGATCTCGCCCGCCCAGATCACCGACTTTTTGGCCTTCCGCAAGCGCTCGGGCCTGCAGGCCGCATCGATCCGGCTGGATGCCGTTGCGATACGGATCTTTTTTCGTTTTTTGGTTGGGCGCGAGGGGTGGGCGGAAAACCCGGCGGAGATGATGTCGCTTCCGCGGCCGGAAAAGCATCTGCCGCATACGCTCGACGTCGGGCAGGTCCGGCGGCTGATCGAGAGCATTTTGCCGGCGGATCCTCAAGGCCTGCGCGACCGGGCGATGATCGAGCTCCTCTACTCGAGCGGGCTCCGCGTCTCCGAGCTCTGTGCCGCCCGCCTGGAAAATCTGGATCTTGACGCCGGGTTTATCCGGGTGACTGGGAAGGGCGCCAAGACCCGGCTGGTCCCGGTCGGCGCCCCGGCAGCCGCCGCCGTCCGGCAGTTTCTCTCGTCAGGCCGCCCGGCGCTCGTCCGGCGATGGACCGGCGCAGAAATCTTTTTATCTGTCCGGGGGAAGCGGCTGACCTCGCAGCGGATCTGGCAGCTGATCAAGATGTATGCCGGGCGCGCCGGGCTTGAGGAGAACGTTTACCCGCACCTGATGCGGCACAGCTTTGCGACCCACCTGCTCGGCGGAGGGGCCGACCTGCGTATCATCCAGGAGCTTCTCGGGCACTCGGACATCTCCACGACGCAGATCTACACCCACGTTGAAAAAAGCGGGCTGCGGGCGGTGCTCAAAAAGTTTCACCCGCGCGGGTAGCCTGTCCGCGAAGCCCCGGAGCGATGTCCGCTGGTCCTTACCCTCGGGCGCGGAGGGCGGTTGGGATGAAGACGTGCGCCATCCCGGCAGCGTCCGCCGCCTCGATGCCGGTCGGGCTGTCCTCAAAAACCACGCACTCGCCCGGCGGGACCCCGATCCGCCTGGCCGCCTCGAGAAACGGGTCGGGCGCTGGCTTCCCCCGGGCGTAGTCCTCGGCGCAAACCACCGCGTCAAAAAGCCCTGCGATCCCGAGCGCGCCGAGCGTCGCATCAACCAGTTCGTGGTGCCCGCCGGAGGCGATTGCCATCGGCGCCGTCCCGTAGATCCCCCTCGCAAATTCCAATACCGGAGCGACCGGACGGACTTCGGCGACCGATGCGAGGTAGTAGTCCTCTTTTTTTCTGGCCGTCTGCCCGACGTCGAGCGAGAGCCCGAACATCGCGTTGAGCTGCTCGACGATCACGTTTGTCGGCTTGCCGCCCCACGAGTAAAACAGTTCCTCGGGAAATTCCCCGCCGGCCTCCTCGATCGCCCGGGTCCATGCGCAAAAATGGAGTGGCATCGTATCGGCGATCGTCCCGTCGCAATCGAAAATGTAGCCGCCGAACCGGCGTGTCGGAAAGGTGATGTCCATGCTAAATCAGGTGAGGTGCGGCGGGTCGCATGCTGGAAATTCTAGGCCGGGCGCCGGGAATTGCCAGAGCAATCCTGCCCGCGAGACCGCCTCAGAGGCGCGCGCGCAGGTGGCGGGCCCTCGAGGCCAGCTTCATCCGCGAGGTGATCTTCAATTTCGTAAAAACCGCCTCCAGATATTTTTCGACCGTCCGCGGCGAGACCCCGAGCCGGCTGGCAATTTCGAGGTTTGTTTCGCCTTGGGTTACCCCGTGTGCGATCTCGGCCTCCCTGAACGTCAGCCCCAGCCCTACGAGCTCGGCCGCCGTGCTCTGACGGGAGGTTTCCGACTGCCTCTCATGAAAATACTGGGCGAACCCGTCGTCGATCGCCCCGCGCATCTTCTCCAGCGAGAACGGCTTCTCCATGTATCGAAAAACCCCGAGGTTCAGCGCGGACATCGCGCTTTGCTTGCAGGCGTGCCCGGTCAGGATGATGACCTTCTGGGCGGCGGACTTCCTCAGGAGCTCCGGGAGGATTTCCAAGCCGGATTTTCCGGCGAGCATGAGGTCCAGGGTGACGACAGGAAACTCGCGGCCCTCGACGAGCCGCAGGGCTTCGTTTGCCGAAAAGGCAAAGTGGAAACCGTAATCTTCGGCAAGGCCGAATTTGAAAAGGTCATGGATATACTCGTCGTCATCAATGATCAGAACCGACTTTTTGTGAGCGCAGCACATGGACGGGGAGATGTGCTGGCGCAGGGATATCCCGGGCTATTCGCTCCGGCGCTCGCAGATCGCGGCGAGGATCCCTGCTACCGCATCGGCTTTCGGCTTGGCCCCGAGGTTGCCTTTGCCGTGGACCCTCAGGCTGACGGCTCCGGCCTCGACGTCGCGCTTCCCGATGACCAGCATCGTGTGGACTTTTTGCTGCTCGGCCTTCTGGATTTTCCCCTGCATCTTATCGTTCGACGCGTCAATCGTCGCCCGGACCTCGTGCGAGCGGAGCTCCTTGACGAGCTCGCTGCCAAAGGCGAGGACCTCCGGATCGTCGCCGATCGTGATGATGCGCACCTGCTCGGGGGCCATCCAGAGCGGAAAGTTTCCTGCGTAGTGCTCGATCAGGAATCCGATGAACCTCTCGTGCGTGCCGAGCGGTGCGCGGTGGATGCACAGCGGGGTCTTCTCGGTGTTGTCCTTGTCGCGGTAGGTGAGCCCGAATTTCGAGGGGACCGCAAAATCCACCTGGTTCGTCGCGATCGTAAACTCCTTGCCGATCGCGCTCCAGACCTGGACGTCGATCTTCGGGCCGTAAAATGCCGCCTCGTCGGCCACCTCGACAAAGCTGATCCCGCTCGATTGCAGGACCTCGCGGACCATCGCCTCGGTCTTCAGCCAGAGCTCCGGCTCGTCGACATATTTTTTCCCGAGGTTCTCCGGGCTGTGCGTGCTGAATCGCATCTGGTACTTCTCGAGCCCGAAGATGGCGAAGTATTTCAGATACATGTCATTGACGGCGCGGAACTCTGCGGCGAACTGGTCCTCGGTGCAGTAGATGTGGGCATCGTTCATGTTGAGCGAGCGCACGCGCATGAGCCCCATGAGCTCGCCGCTCTGCTCGTAGCGGTAGCAGCAGCCGTATTCCGCGAGGCGGAGCGGGAGCTCGCGGTAGCTGCGCTGCTCGGCGGCGAAGATCCTGTGATGGTGCGGGCAGTTCATTGCCTTCAGGTAGTAGCGCTCGCAGGACGGCCCCTCCTTGACCTCCATCGGCGGAAACATCGAGTCCTCGTAGTAGGGAAGGTGGCCGGACGTCTGGTACATCTTCTCACGGGCGAGATGCGGCGTGCGCACGCGGGAATACCCGGCGGCGAACTCGGTCTCCTTGGCCAGCTTCTCGAGCTCCTCGACCAGCACGGTTCCTTTCGGCAGCCAGAGCGGCATGCCGGGGCCGACGAATTCCGTGTCGATCGTGAAGAGCCCCATCTCCGCGCCAAGCTTCCTGTGGTCGCGCTTCTTCGCCTCCTCGAGCATCAAAAAATACGCCTCCAGCTCGGTCTTGTTCTTGAAGGCGGTGCCGTAGATCCGCTGGAGCTGCGGGTTGTTCTCGTCGCCCTTGTAGTAGGCGCTGGCCACATGCGTGAGCTTGAAGGCTCCGATGTTGCCGGTCCGCATCACGTGCGGCCCGGCGCACAGGTCGGTGAACTCGCCGTTGCGGAAGAGCGTGATCGCCTCGCCGTCCGGAATGTTTCTCACGATATCGAGCTTGAATTTCGAGGCCTCGCCGCGCGGGCCAAGGGCGGCCAGCTCGCCGCGCTCGGACATCGCAACCGCCTCGTCGCGCGTGACCTCGATCCTCTCGAAAACATGGTTCGCCTTGACCTCCCGCTTCATCTCCTCCTCGATCCGGGCAAAATCCTCCGGGGAGATTCGATGCGGGAGCTCGACGTCGTAATAAAATCCGTTTTCGACCGGCGGGCCGGCGGCAAACTGGGCCTCCGGCCAGATCTTCAGGATCGCGGTGGCGAGGACGTGCGCGCAGGAATGTCGGATGCGTTCGATTTCGGTCATGGAAGTGAGAAATCAAACACAGAGCGCCCCGCGAGCACAGAGAAAAAGCTCCTCATGGAGCCTCCAACAAATCCAGGCGGCCAGAAAGCGCCGCTATTCCTGGGGCTTCCCGCCGTCTGCCTGGGCAGCGGCATCCTGATTTCTCTGTGCCGGTCCGGCGGCGGCGATGAGCGAGGCGGCTGCCAGGCCGAGGAGGACTGCGGCCATGCGCTCGTCCGGCTCTGACAGGGAGGCTTCCGGGCGAGGGAGCATCGTTGCGGCGACCGCAAACATCGCACCCGCCTGCCGGAAGACGGAGGATCTGCCGGGATAGGCGGAGGCCATCCACTCGAACCCTCCCATCACAAGTCCCATCCCGATCAGAAACGCACCCAAGCCGTTCCCGGCTCCAGAGAGGGCCGCCAGAAATGCCGCCGAAACCCCAACGCCAAGAACCCCGCCAGCCAGCTTATCAAAAATTTCCCTTGGGTTTGGTGCCAGGGAAAGTGCGGTCGTCATCGCGGCAATGCTCATCACGACAGCCTGCGAAGGCAGGGTGGCGCAGGAGGTGACCAGGGCAGCCGGCCCGGCGATCCCCACCTGCCAGGGGAAGGTCCGGCCGGCTGCGCGGCTGCGGGCTGGACAGATCGCCCCTGCGAGAAATGTGGCGGCCACGGCAATCGTGAGCGCCGCGGCATGCGCAGCCCCCTCGGCCAGCCCGACGGAGGGATGCACGATCCCTGCGGCGAACATTCCGCCAAGCCCCATGGAAAACAAGATTGCCGATGCCGGTTCCTGGCGCCGGGAAATGACGGCCGTCCCGAGCCCGGCTGCCAGGCCGAACAGCGGAAGCGATACCCACTGCTGATCGGGCGCGGCGGATAGAATAAATAGCCCGCACAGCGAGCCTGCCGAGGCGGCGGCGATCCGTTTTGCAAGCCCGCCCGGCTCCGAAAATGCGATTCCGGCGGTCAGGTGTGCGGCGAGCACGGCGAGGAACGGCTGCGGCAGATGCAGGGCGGCTGCGGCGAAGGCGGTGCCCGCAGTTGCCAGGGCCTCGCGCATGGCGGCCCGCCCCGCCTCAGTCATGTTGGAACGGCGGAGTGAACTCCTCGCCCGGCTGCATGCGGCGCAGCGATTCGAGGCCTGGCGTGCTCCGGGTGTCCACGATCACCGCGGCCTTCCCGCCCATCCGCAGCGAGTCGATTTCTCCGCCTTCCAGAAGGATCCGCACCGGAAACCTTTGCGCGAGCTGGACAAAGTCGAACGTCGGTTCGACGCGCGAGAAAACTCCCTCCCCGGCGGGCGCGGCGCGCGAGGCGGTTGCCAGCGGGTAGACCGCGCGGGCGATCCCCTGCACGGTGCCGGCCAGCGGGGCGCCCCGGCGGGACATCAGGTAGACCTTGACCCGCTGGCCCGCGCGGATCCTCGAGAGGTCGGTCTCGCGGAAGTTGGCGAGGATAAACCACGCCGAGGAATCCACGATCGAGAAGACCTGTGCGCCGGCGCCGGCGTATGTGCCTGGAGCGATCTGGAGGTTCGTCACATGGCCGTTGCACGGGGCATAGACCTTGCAGTAGGAGGCCCGCAGTTCGGCGTCGCGGAGGGCGGCCTTCGCCTCGTCGATGCGGGAGTTTCTCCCGTCGAGCTCTCCGAGCTTGTTGCGCGCGCGTGCGGCAGCCGCCTCCGCCTCGCGGACCATCGCCTCCGCGCTCTCGGCTTCCGACTTCGCCCGCTGCACCCGGTCGGCCGAGGTGAAGTTTCCCGCCAGAAGCGGCTTCAGGCGCTCGTAGTGGGAGGCCGCATATTCCGCCCGGGCCGCCCGGTCGCGGAGGGCCGCCGCCGCCGCCGCGATTTCGTCTTCCAGCGCGCGGACATCGAGCCGTACGAGCTCGAGCCGCGCCCGCGCCCGGGCAGCTTCCGCCTCATACGGCCGGGCATCGATCTCGAAGAGAAGGTCCCCTCTCTTCACGGGCTGGTTGTCCACGACATGCAGCCGCACGATCGAGCCTCCAACCTGCGGAGCAACTCCCGCCACGTTCGCGCGCACCTCCGCATCCTCGGTGCGGGGGAATTTGAGCAGGTTCTGCCAGGTTGCCCACGCCCCCGTCACCGCGAGCAGGAGAACTGCGGCTCGGGCCAGGAAAACGGCGGTTCGAGAGGGTTTCATCGCGCGGAAAAAATGAGGATCCAGGCCCAGCTGGTGATGGCGACAAACAGCCCGGAAAGCATCAGGGGGGCGGGCCGCAGGGCTTCTGAGAACCGGGTCCTTGATGCCAGCCCGTCGAGAAGCCAGGTCCCGATCGCGCCGGCCGCCATGCAGGCCAGCCAGGCCGGAAAATATGCGCCGGCGACATCCACCAGCGGATCGCCCTTGATCAATGCAATCAGTCCGGGCATTTTCATGAGGCCGATGAGCATGGGTCTACATAGCCGATGGGTGCGGTTTTATTCAACGCCAATCCTTGCGGCCTCGTTCCTCCTCTCTGCCATTTCTTCGCCGGCCTCCTCGAAGGGATTGCCCCCCGCTCAGGCGCTGGAAAAATCGGCCTACGACCTTGGGCGATTGCTCGACCTCGGGCTTGCGGCGAACCCGGCGACCCGGGCGGCATGGTTTCAGGCGCGGGCCGCCTCGGCGGCAGTCGGCCAGTCGCGCGCGCCGTATTTTCCGCGCATCGCCGCGAGCTTCGAGGGCGGCAGCGACCGGTGGTATACGCCTGCGGCGAACGCTCCGGACAACTTCCGGCGCGAGCAGGCAACGGTCGTCCTCTCGCTCGAGTTTCTTCTTCTCGACTTCGGGCGCCGGGCCGCCGACGTGCAGCGGACGCTGGCGGCCTTCGATGCGGCCGGCCTGACCTACGAGCGCAAGCTCCAGCGGGTGGCATTTGACATCCAGCGGAGGTATTTTGCTCATGAGGCGTCCATCTGCCGCCAGGAGTCTGCCCGCGCTCTCGTGGCTGCCGCCAGCACGGCTGCCGACACGGTTCAAAAGGAGGGGGCCTCCGGGCTCTCGGCCGCTCCGGAGCGGCTCGCGGCGCAAAAGAACCTGCTAGAAGCGGAGTCCGAGCTCGCGTCCGCAGGCGCGCTTGTGCGCACGACCCTCGGCGACCTCTGCGTGGCTGTTGGCCTCCCTGCGAATGCCCCTCTGATGCTGGCCCGGTCCGACCTTCCGGCGTCAACCGCCGGCCTCCGGGAGAAGGCGGGGAAGCTGATAGAAACAGCCCTTGCCGCGCGCCCTGACCTTGCCGCGCGCCCTGACCTTGCCGCGCGCCCTGACCTTGCCGCGCGCGCGGCCGACGTCCGCTCCCGCGAAGCCGCCACCCGGCGGGCACGGGCCGACTTTCTTCCGGAAATCCGCCTCGAGGGAAAATATGCGTATTCGGCGCTCGCGTATGATGCCCGCGCCGACAAAACCCAGGGATCCTACAGCGAGGGCATCAATGGCTATGGCGCATTTCTTGTCGCCAAATGGGATCTTTTCGATGGGTTCGAACGCGCCGAAAAGCTTCGGAAAACGAAGGCCGAGGAGCTGGCTGCGCGCGAGGATCTCGGCCAGGCGCGGCTCGACGCCTCGCAGGATGTCTGGGCCGCCTGCCAGGACAGCCTGAGCGCAGCCAGCCGGGTGGGAGCGGCCGAGGGCCTCGTCGCCTCGGCTCAGGAGAACTTCGATGCCGCCCGCGCCGCCTACGAATCCGGGCTCTCCTCGGTCGCGGAATTTTCCGGGGCGGCCGGCCAGCTCGCGCTGTCCCGTTCGCACCGCGCGGCTGCCGTCGCCGATTACTCGACGAGCCTCGCGGCGGTCGCCTTCGCCGCCGGCCTGCCGCCGACGCTGGAGAAAGTCAAGTCCCGGTAGAAGCCGCTGCCTGCGGGCGCCGGTCCTTTCCCGGCTGAGAGTGCGGATGTTTTCTTCAAGGAACCCCTGGCGCAGGAGCTGCCCCATCACTTGGGCGCATCGTGCAGGCCTGGGCCGATCAGTTTTTTTCCCAATGCGAACTCCTTGAAGTCTTCCGTATTGCGGGTGAGCAGGTGCCACCCCCTCACTTCGGCGTGGGCTCCGATCCAGAAATCGCCGAGCACGAGGTCCCTCTTTCCTCCCCGTTTGCGGTAATGCGCGTGCGCTTGGGCCGCACGCCAGGAGATATCCGTATCGAAGGGATCGAAACGCCAGCCGGCAAACCGTTCGTCCAGCTCCGTTTGTCGCGAATGCCCTACGCCTGCTTCCGCATAAATTACGGGGTTATAGACCAGCGTGTCCACGGATCCGAAGTGTGTGATCTGTCGCAGCGACCAGCTGAACCACTCGGGATCTTGGGTCGAAAGATCCAGCAGTACACAGGTATCGACCAGGATCACTCGTGTCCCCTGGCTCCACGCAGGATTTCATCCGTGGTTCCCTGCCCCTTCAAGCATCCCACCCAGCGGGCAGCCATCGAGGCCCCCTTGCTTTGGTTTGCCGCCGGGGCAATAGCGATCACCGGTCTTCCGCCGTGGTAGACAACAAAAGTCTCCACCTCTTGGCGCGGGGTAATCCCCACCACCTCGCGCAACCGGCGAGGGAGAGTCACCTGGCATTTGCTCGTCGTCATCATGCGTAATACTATCGCGGAAAAAAACTCTTACTGCAAGCCGTTTGTTCCCTCAGTGTCAGGGAAGAACTGTCGCCTCTCCCAGCGTAGAAGGTGCTGTTCTTTCCTAAAAAACTCGCGCGCGGGCTCCGGTTAGGCTTTATTATCAGCTGCGCGCCCTCGAGATGTTGATTTCCCGCCATGCAGCAGATTTTCCGTCTTTGCCCGGTTCTGCCCGGCATTTCCTGGCGGGAAGCCAAGGGGGGCCATCCGGCCTGCGCGCCTGTTTTTCCAGGCGGCCACCGGGATGGAATGTTCGCCTTGCCTGCCTCCTGTTTTTCTTCCTTGCAGCCTGCGGCCTCGCGCTGGCGGATTCGGTGACTCCCGATGAGGCCATGCTCGGGCGCAGGGCTGGCCAGGTGCTCGTCCGCCCGTCTAAGAGCCCGCTCGCCGGGCAGGCGATCCGAGAGCTCTCCGCCCGCGCAAAGGTCGGCGGGTGGGTCGCGCGGAAATTTCCCGCCCTGGGCGGGATCCAGGTCATCGGACTTCCCAAGGGGGCTTCCGTTGATCGGGCGCTCGCCGAGCTCCGCGCATCGGGCGCCTATGAATATGCCGAGCCGGACTATGTTGTCATGGCAAGCGACAGCCCCAATGACCCCGATTTTATTTCTGGCAAGCAATGGGGGCTGAACAATGCCGGGCAGGATAGCGGGGTGGCCGATGCCGATATCGATGCCCCCGAGGGGTGGAGCACGCGCACGGATGCAACCGGCGCGATCATTGCCGTGATCGATACGGGCGTGCGCTATACCCATGAGGACCTTGCCGCGAACATGTGGCGGAATCCCGGAGAATCCGGCGACGGAAAGGAAACCAACGGGCTGGACGACGACGGCGATGGCTATATCGACGACGTCTTCGGAATCAACGCGACCGACAAGGTCGGCAACATCCCTGGCAGCAAGGCGGGCGACCCGATGGACGACAACGGCCACGGCACCCACGTCGCAGGGACGGCAGGGGCCGTCGGCAACAATGGCCTGGGGGGATCAGGGGTCGCATGGTCGGCCAAAATCATGGCCTGCAAATTTTTGAACTCCAGCGGATCGGGTGCTGTATCCGACGCCATCGAGTGCATCAACTACGCGAGGCTGCACGGGGCGAAGGTGATGAACAACTCGTGGGGCGGAGGAGCGTTCTCACAGGCGCTGCTGGATGCGATCCGCAGCGCCGGCGATGCGGGGGCGATCTTTGTCGCGGCAGCCGGGAACGCCTCCACAAATATCGTATCCTCGCCGTCCTACCCGGCGGCGTATCTGGCGGAAAATGTGCTTGCGGTGGCCGGAACCGCACGGGATGACGGGATGTACTCGTACTCAAACTACGGGTTCGGCATCGTGGACATCGCCGCCCCCGGGCAGGATATTTATTCGACATACGGGAGCGCGGACAACGCCTATGCCTGGATGAGCGGCACGTCCATGGCGACCCCCCACGTGAGCGGCGTCGCGGCCCTCCTGCTCTCCCAATTTCCCTCGGATACCCACCCCCGGCAGACGATCAACAGGATCCTCCGCTCGGCCGAACCCGCAGCGGCGCTGGAGGACAAGACGACGCTTGGAGGCCGGATCAACCTGGCCGGCGCTCTCGCCTCGACCAGCTCGGCCCCGTTCAACGATTCGTTCGCAGACGCCTGCGAGATTCCGGTCGTCCCGGCCATGATCCGGACGTCGAACCGCTTCGCGTCGAGCGAACCCGGCGAGCCCTCGCATGCCGGAGCCGCCCCCTCGAATACCTTGTGGTGGAAATGGGTGGCGACATCTTCTGGCGAAGTCCAGCTCAAGACGTCCGGAAGCGGATTCGATACCGTCCTCGCCGTCTATTCCGGCGACGCGCTCGCCACGCTGGCCGGGGTCGCGGCAAATGACGATGCGCCTGGCGGGGGCACCACCAGCTCGCTGAAGTTCGCTGCCAATCAGGGCACAACCTACTATTTTGTTGTCGGCGGAAAAACCGATGCGGCCGTGGGCCTGATGATCCTGACGCTATCGAATGCCCCGCCGCCGCCGACAAACGACGCGTTTGCTTGCCGCATCGCGCTGACGGGACCGGCCAATCTCGTGATCGCCAGCAACCTCAACGCCACCTCCGAGCTAGGCGAACCGCTGAATACTTCTGAGTCCGGAATGCACTCGGTCTGGTGGGAGTGGACGGCCCCACAGTCCGGCCGCGTGGAGATTGTCACCGAGGGCAGCGACTTCGATACGACGGTCGGCGTCTATTCCGGCTCGGCGGTCGGCTCCCTGGCCGCCATCGACCAGAACGATGATGTGATCGGCGGGTTCCTTCGCACGAGCCGGGTCGTCTTCACCGCCCAAGCCGGAGAAAAATATCAGATTTCCGTGGATGGGTGGGCGGAGGAAATCGGGACGATCTGGCTCTGGCTGACGATGGGCGAAGCTCCGGCGAACGACAATTTGACATCGGCCGCGCAGTTTCCTGCGCCAGCGGTGACGGGGACTGGGGCGCGAACTAGCGCGAGCGCTGTCACCAGCTGGGCGGGCCGGGAGCCGGACGAGCCGAACCATGCGGGGCGCAATGGCACTTCTTCAGCCTGGTGGAGCTGGATGGCCCCCGCGTCCGGCCTCGTGACCGTTGATACGGATAACAGTGATTTTTATACGGTGCTCGGGATTTACCAGGGGTCTTCGGTCAACGCCCTGAGCTTCCTCGCCTGCGACGAGCCGGACACGGTGCAGAGCCACATCACCTTCCCGGCGGTCGCGGGGCAAACCTACCTCATCGCGGTTGACGGGTACGAGCGCTCGGCGGGAACCGTCTCGCTTCATCTTGCCCTGGCGAACTCGCGTCCGTCGGTCACCTCTGCGGCAACCTCCGCCGGAAGCCTCGCGTTTGATGACCTGCCCATCAGCCTCTCCGCGATCATCGCCACGGATCCGGAGCTGGATGCCATCGCCCTTTCCTACCAATGGCAGTCTTCATCGGACGGGGCGGCCTACTCCGACGCCGCAGGCGAAGCGGGGCCCGCCCTCGGGGCCGATGGCTCGCGTTCCGGGAAATTCTGGCGCTGCCGCATTGCGGGTTCCGACGCGCTCGGCGCGGGCGCGCCTTTTTTCACTTCTCCAGTCGCCATGGACAACCGCCCGCCCTCGATCGCGAGCGATGAGCAGAGCTTTTTCTACGACTGCGATCTTCCAGGCACCGGAAGCTTTTCCTTGGCCCAAGGCTCGGGGCTGCCGGCTGGGCTTTCGCTGGATCCCTCGACCGGCGAGCTGAGCGGAATCATCTCCGAGCCGTCCGGCGGACTGTTTCACGTCCGGATCGCAAGGGGCAGCCTCGAGCGGGCGTTCGATCTCCTCGTCGGAACAGCCGGAGGAGTTTATTTTGTCCCGCCCGGACGGACATGGACCCCGTCAGGTCCTGTTTCGCTCACCGGCCAGCTCGTGGTTCAGGGCGCGGTCGCCGAGGGGGCCGAGGTGGCGCTCACCCAAACGTATTCCGCTTGGAGGGCCGTGTGGTTTGGGACGCCTGGCGACCTCCACTCGGGCAACGACGCCGACGGCGATGGGATGAACGACTTTGCCGAATTCGCCTTCGGGGGCAACCCGCTCCTGCCCGATAGCCACGGGCTTGCCCCGTCTGCCGGAACGGTCGGATCCCCGGGCTATGCGACGCTCACCTTCCGCAGGCAGAAACCTCCGAGCACGGTCGTTTACCAGATGGAGCGGTCGTCCAACCTTGTGGACTGGACGCTCGTGGATCCCGTCGCCAACGCGGTCGGAGCAGCCGCCTCATCCGGGCAATACTACGAAATCCTCACCATTCGGGATTCCGTGCCCCTTTCTAACGCCCCTTCCTTCCTCCGCCTGCGCACCTCTGTCGCCCCGTGAGCCTCCTCCTGGCGCGAGCGCACCGGCGCTCTCAGAATCCGCCCAAATCCGTGCGTAAGAACGAGGGGCGTAGGGAGCGCGGCTTGACAAGCGGTAGATCAAGGGAGGCAGCCCGCCCTCGGGCTGCTCGGCAAGGCGGCCGAGGGCGACCGCCCTCCATTCTTTGCGCTGACACGCGCTCTACGGCCGAGGCATCGGCTGGAACGACGTGCAGATGCTCGTCGCCGCCCGCCTCTCCGGCAACCCGCTCTGGTCGCTCGACTCCCGCCTTGCGGCTGCGGCTGCGGAGTTGGGAGTGGCGCACACAATCACCTGAGCGTGGCGGCGGGAGGGTTTCTTATTGCTCTTTCCCCGGCGGCTGGTTGACTCCCGTCCCAAGGAGTCGCCGCGAATTTTTTCGATGCAGAAAAAAGCACCCATCCAACCGGTTCGCTCGGGCGTCCGAATTCTTACGGAGCTCATCCGGCGCTATCCGAGCCTGCTTTGGACGATCGTCCTGCTGGGTTTCCTGTCGAGCCTTGTCAGCGCGCCGGGTCCGTATCTCGCAAAGATCATCATTGACGACCTGATTTTCCGGGGAAGCACCGCGGGGGATGTGACGACCTGGCTGGGGATTTCCCATACGGTCTGGATGATTGCCCTGATCGTCCTCCTTGGCGTTTTGCTGAAGCTTCTCGGCGGCCTGCTCGGGGGATGGCAGTGCCACTATATCCTTCAGATCACCCGCAACTCGCTCTACGAAACCCGCCTCGATGCCGCGCTGACGCTCATGGGCGGGCAGCAGAAGTCGCTGGAGAAGCTGGAGTCCGGCCGGATCGCCTCGCGCCTCGGGTTTGATGTCAACCAGATGGACGGGGCGATCTTCACCATTCTCCGGAACTTTCTGACAAGCATTTTTCTCGTCATGATCGTTGTTGGTTTCATGTTGTTTCTGAATGTGTGGCTGACCGTTATCGTGCTGGGCACGATGCCGATCACGGCGGCGCTTACGGTGTGGTCCTACCGGAAGCTGCAAGACTTCAACCGGGAGGAGTCCGACCGGGTGGCCGATTTGAATGCCACTTCTGCCGAGGTCTTTTCCGCCATGCGGGTCATTCGCACGTTCTGCGCCGAGGGCTTTTTTCTGAACCGGTTCCAGGCCAAGTCCGAGGCCCTCCGGTTTGAGGGGCTGCACCACTGGACCCGCTTCCATACCATCAACCTCCTGCTCGTCATGCTGAGCAGCTTCGGGGGGGACATCTTCCTCCTTGTCGGCGGAGTTCTCGCGATCCAAGGGCAGATCACCTTCGGATCGTTTTTTGCCTTCTATGCCTACCAGGCCATGCTGTGGGGGCCGATTGGGACCCTCCTCAATGCGGGGCAAATGCTTCAGATGGGAACGGCCAGCGCGGAAAAAGTAGAGGCTATCATGGAGACTCCCCAGGAGCCTTACCTCGGGAGGAAGAACACCTCTCCGGATTCCTTCAAGGGGGAGATCGTTGCGGAGAACCTGTGCTTTTCCTACGATTCCAGCGAGCCGATTCTCCGGGATCTGAATTTTGTCATCGAGCCCGGGCAGATGGTGGCTCTCGTCGGGCAGTCCGGCTCGGGCAAGACCACCCTTGCCAGCCTTCTGATGGGGATGTATCTGCCTACCGGCGGGAAGCTTCTTCTCGACGGCGTCGATGTGCGGGACTGGGATCTCCGAGCCCTTCGTGGAAGCCTGGGTGCGGTCCTCCAGGACGCCACTTTGTTTCATGACACCGTCCGGACGAACGTTTGCATGGGCCGCAGCTACCCGGAGGAGCGAATCTGGGCCGCATTGGCGGGGGCGCACATTGACGATGTGGTGCGCGGCTTCCCGAGCCAGCTTGAGGAGCCTGTCGGCATCAGCGGCGCCCGCCTCTCTGGCGGCCAAAGGCAAAGGATTGCGATCGCCCGGGTCTTCCTGAAGAACCCGCCCTTCCTGGTCCTGGACGAGGCGACCAGTGCGCTCGATACCGAGACGGAGAAGCAGATCCAGCGGTCGTTTGACGCTTTGATGTCCGGCCGCACGTCGGTTGTGATCGCCCACCGGCTCTCCACGATTTTCCAGTCCGACCAGATTCTCGTGCTCCACCAGGGCCGGCTTGTCGAGCGGGGCACGCATGAGGAGCTTGTTGCGCAGGCTGCCGGGCACTACCGCGGGCTTTATGAGGCACAGGTCGAGGGCATGATCCCGATGAGCGGGGCCACCCGCCGGCCATGGGTGCGCCAGCTATGATCACCTCGATCCACACGCCAGGAACCTCCGAATTCCGGGCCGCCTCGCCGCTCTGCTCAAAAGATTTTTCGGCGCCGCCCTCTGCCCTCCGCCCGGTGATCCCTCCCCGGTGGATGCGTCTTGGTTTGGTTTGGGCCGGGGCGTCCACCGTTCTGTGCGCGGTTGTTGTGCTCTTTAGTCCGATGGACGAATATGTGAATGCCCCTGGGGAAGTGCGCCCGTCGGAATTTGCCCTGGTCTTTAACAGAACCGACGGAATTCTGGAATCCGTGTCGGTGGCGGACGGGCAGTATGTTCAAAATGGACAGGTCCTCGCCCGGGTGGATCCATGGGAGATCAAGAAGACGATCGAAAGGATCGGAAGCGAAATCGAGCAGGCGAAAGCCGAGCTCGAGCTCGCCCGCGCAAATGCCAGGAAAGTCGAGGCCGCCCCGGTTCCTCCGGAATTTCTTTTCAGCGCCCTGGAAGTCGAGCGGCAGCAGGAAGTCCAGGATATCCAGCAGAACTACTTGAACCGCCTCAATGAGCTTCAGAAGAGCGGGGCCGCCTCGGGCACGGAAGTTCTCAATGTCCGACTGCAGCTCATTGCCTCCGAGACGATGCTGAAGAGAAGCCAGCAGGCGAACAACCTCTTCACCGGCGCCTACGGCCAGGCGTCGCGGGATGAGGCGCTCGGGAAGGAAAAAGTCGCCGAAGCCCGGCTCAAGAGCTTGGAACGGAATTTTCTCCTCGCCCGCGCGGATCTTGAACGGCTCGACATCGTCGCCCCGGAAGCCGGCACGATCCTCTCCACCGCCAGGCGGTTTCCGGGCGAAAAAGTTCTCTCGGGCGAGGCGCTTTTCAAGCTCACTAACAACACAGGGACTGAGCTGAGGCTTTACGCCACCGAGGACCGGGTCAACCGGATCAAGCCTGGACAGCTGGTCCGCTTCCGGGCCAACAACAACCCCGATCGGCTCGCGCCGCTCGCGACAGGAAGGGTCGCCGAGGTCGCCCTCGACCGCGATCTCAATCCCGACCAGGAGGAAAAGGCGGCCACCTCATCGTATCGGATCAGGGTGGCTGTCGAAAAGGCCCCCTATCCGCTCGCCGTCGGAGCTACCGTCCAGGCGGAAGTCGTCATCGACCGCCGCCCGTTCTGGGGCCTCCTTTTTCTCAGGGCGACCGCCAAATAGCGGTCCAAAGAAGAGGGGCCGGAGGAAATGTTTCGGCGGAGCGCCAGCCCCTGATCCGCGCGCCAGCGCAATGAATGGAGGGCGGTCGCCCCCGGCCGCCTTGCTGAGCAGTTCGAGGGCGGGCATGCCTCCCTTGATCTACCGCTTGTCGCGCCACCCTCCCTGCGTCCCGCTCGCTTACGTGATTTGGGGCCAGCGATTCCGCATTGCGCCGCACGCCGGGAGCTGGTTCGATGGGAGCCGCCATGAAGCTGACATATTTTGGACACTCGTGTTTTCTTGTGGAGAGCGGCGGCGCCCGCCTGCTCTTCGACCCGTTCATCACCCCGAACCCGCTGGCGAAGTCCGTGGAGGTCGCCAAGATCTCGGCGGATGCCATCTTCCTTTCCCACGGGCATGCCGACCATGTTGCCGATGCGGTCGCCCTCGCGGAGCAGACCGGGGCGACGGTTGTCTGCAATTGGGAAATCTCCGAGTGGCTCGGCCGCCAGGGGGTCGCAAACCTTGCGCCGATGAACCACGGCGGATCGAGGAGGTTCCCCTTCGGACGGGCGAAGATGACCGGGGCGATCCACTCGAGCACGATGCCGGACGGCTCGCCCGGTGGAAATCCCGGCGGCTATGTCATCGAGTTTTCCGAGGGGGCTTTTTATTACTCCGGCGACACGGCCCTCACGCTGGATATGAAGCTCATCCCGGTGGAGTTCCCCCTCCGGTTCGCCGTCCTGCCGATCGGAGATAACTTCACGATGGGCGCGGCGGATGCCGCGCGCGCGGCCGGATTCCTCGAGACGAACCTTGTCGTCGGCGTCCACTACAATACGTTTCCTCCCATTGAAATCGTGAAGGAGGACGCGAGCGATGTGTTCTCCCAGGCGGGCATCACCCTCCTGCTTCCGGAGATCGGGGAAACCGTCGAGATCTGATCAGGGGGCGACGGTTTCCAGATAGTGGAATTTCCCCTCGCTGACACGCAGGACAATCGCCGACATCGACGTGTTGCGATCCGCATCGAGGGTGATCGTGCCGGTGACTCCTTCGAGCCCGATGGTCGCTGCGAGCGCGGCTTGCAGCTCCGCAGGGCCGGTGCCGCCTGCGCGCCGGATCCCGTCCGCTAAAAAGTTTACCGCATCGTAGCCGAGGGCGGCGAGGGCGAGGGGATCGCTCCCGTTGGCCTCCCGATACGAGCGGACAAATCCCGCCGATTTCTCCGAGGGGGCGCTGGCCGAAAAGTGGCTGGCAAAGTAGCAGTTGTTCACCGCCTCGCCCCCGGCGGACAGAAAGTCCGGGGATTCCCAGCCATCTGATCCGATGAACGGCTGCTCGATCCCGAGCGGCCGGGCTTGTTTGATGATCGCGGCGGCCTCCGAAAAATATGCGGGGAGGAAGATGACTTCCGGCCGGGCCTCCTTGATCGCTTGAAGCGGTGCGGAAAAATCGATTGCCCCCCGGCGGCAGGGTTCTTTGGCGACAATTTTTCCGCCGCGCTCGACGAAATCTTTCTCGAAGCTTGCTGCGAGGGCCGAGCTGTATTCGTCGTCCGGATCAAACAGGATCGCCGCCGAGACCACCCCGATAGAGCTCGCAAACTTTGACATCACGCGCCCTTGGAAAGGATCCGCATAGCAGACGCGGAAAACTCCCGGACCGATGCGGGTGAGGCCCGCGTGGGTTGAGCCGGGCGAGATCATCGGGATCCCGAGCTCGGCCGCCACCGGCGCCGCCTTCATCGAGCTGTCTGAGGTGATCTCCCCGAGCACCGCCACCACCTTCTCCTTCTCGATGAGCTCGCGCACCGCGCTTGCTGCCAGGTCAGGATGGGATTCCGTGTCGCGGATGATCAGATCAACGGGCTTGCCGGAGATCCCTCCGCCGGCATTCCACCTGGCGGCCGCAAGCTTCATGCCCGCAAGGGCTGCCTGCCCGAAGGCCTCCTGCGCTCCGCTCAGCGGCAGAAAGACTCCCACGGGAACCCCGGGGATCGCCGGGGGAGGGGCGCTAGGGCTGCCGGGAGCGGGAGCCTTCCCGCAGCCTGCAAAAAATATGGCGGCAGCTCCGAGAAGGGATGTGGCGGGACGAAAAATCACCCGGCAAGACTAGCTTCCGGGAACGCCTTGGCGCAATCCTTTACGCTACGGTGGGGATCCCCGCCCCTTCGTGCCACTCGGGCTCGATGATCACATTGACCGCCACCCGTGGAGTTCCCGTGTCGCCGTGCCGGACCATGCTGTCCATCTGTCGCAGGGTCTCTGATGCCAGCAGCTCGAGGTGCTGCAATGTTCCGGGAATATGCGCCACCCCTGGCTCGAGCGAGGCATGCAGGGATACGAGCGGCACATGGCCGAGCCCCGCCTTTTCCTGCAGGGGCCAAACGCCTCCGCGGAAGGAGATCACGGCGTCGGGCTGGTAGCTCTTGAGCCAGGAGAGGTAAGCCTGCTCATCGTCCAGTTCGCTGCGCAGCACGGGAACCCGCTCGCGCGGGCGCTGGTTTTCTGCGGCCAGCACGAGGGCCGTGCCATGCCGGTCGCGGTCATCGTCCAGAATCGGATCATGCCTCATCACGGCGCAGCCGATCCGGCGGTAGCCAGCCTCCCAGAGCTTCTTCCAGCACATCCGCACCCGGTCGCTGGCGGCGAAGCGCACCGTGTGAAATGGCAGGCCTCCCTGGCGCTGGCAGCAGAGCACGGGCAGCTTTCCGAAGCCCAATAGAGCTTGATGCAATACCGGGTCGGTCTGCCCGATAATCAGCCCTTTGCTGCCTCGCTCATACAGCGCCTTGGGAATGGTTCTCACATTCGGGAACTCATGGAACTTCACTGGCTCGACATCAAATCCCATCTCCAGCCCGATCTCGCGCAGCGAAGGCAGCGAGTTGATCCCCTGGTGGTAATCAGGAAAAAACGGGCTGCCATAGAGGTAGTGGATCAGGATGCCAGCGGGCTTTCCCTTGCGGTGCCGCTTGGCGGAAAGCGCTGCAAAATAGACGTCGTGCCGGTAGCCTCCCCTCCTTGCCGCCGCCTGCACAAGCCCGCGCGTGGACGGAGATACCAGCGGCGACCCTGCAAGCGCCCGCTGCACAGTGGATTTTCCCAAACCAAGTGACTGCGCCAGATCCCG
Source organism: Verrucomicrobiia bacterium (assembly GCA_037127695.1). Lineage (GTDB taxonomy): Bacteria > Verrucomicrobiota > Verrucomicrobiia > Chthoniobacterales > Terrimicrobiaceae > QYQL01. Next base: position 112,013 of record JBAXXX010000001.1, read on the forward strand.
AATCGTCGTCTGTGACATGCCTGAAGCTTCTCGCTACAGGCGCCTGCGGCGCATCACCATGAGAAAGGTTCCTGCAGCGGCCACAAGCACCCAGGTGGATGGCTCGGGGATGGCAACTGCGGTGAGATACCCGCTCCCGTCGAGCGCAAACGAGTTGAAGCCCGTGGCAGAAAACTTTCCGAGCTGCGATCCGTCGAGCCCTGCGCTGGAGGCAAATTTTATGGACGAGCCGGAGGCAAAGCCCGTGATGTCGAGCGTGAATGCCCCCCACGTGGTCCCTTGGCTATCTGCGAAGGTGAGCGTCCCGCCGGAAAGATTGATAAACGAGTTGCCCGAGAGCGTGAGTGTTCCAAGCCCTTGGCTGAAGCTGCCGCCCACATCGAGTGTGCCGCCCGACAGGACCAGCGCGGCGGAGCTGTTGATGCGATTCGAGGCGCCAAGCTGCAGGGTTCCGCCGCTCACTGTCACCCCGCTGGTATTGGCAGCCGTTCCGCTGAGAAGCATCGTGCCTGCGGTGACCAGCGTTGCTCCGGTGTAGGTGTTCGTTCCGGAGAGCGTGAGCCGATTGGCGCCGAGCTTGGTGACGCCGGCTGCCATCGTCAGGTTCGCTGCGTAGGTGCCGTCGCCGTTCGTTGTGTCGAAGGCAAAGGCGGTGGCCGTCGAGCTGAATGTCGTCTTGCCGAGCAATGTGACGACATCGGCCTGCTTGTAGTCCGAGGCTCCATCGCTGTAGTTCACGGCCAGCGTCGAGCCCGCATTGGTGACCGTGACGCCAGTCGTGCTCGAGAGCGAAGCGTTCTTGGCAGACTGCAGCATGCCTCCGGTGATGGTGGTCGCTCCGGTGTAGGTATTGGTGCCGCTGAGAACCTGCGTGCCGATGCCGCTCTTGGTCAGCGTGATGTTTGCCGTCGTGGCTGGCGCGATGGCTCCCGAAAAGCTGTAGGAGCCGTTGCCTCCCAGGGTAAGAGCTTTTACCGTGCCAACGTTCACAATCGTTCCGCCGACTCCGCTCACGTCGTTCAAGCCCGCAAGGCTCACCGCATTCCCGTTCATGTTGAACGTGGTTCCGTTGCCCGCCGCAAGCTTGTTCGATGTGGTGAAGGCGGTGGCGTTGCCGGATGAGAGGATGCCGCCAAGGAGGTTGATGTCGCTGGTGTATGTGTTCGCCGCGCTGAACTTCACTTCTCCCGTGGCCGCAGTCGAGTTGATCGTGAGTGTGCCCGAGCCGCTGATAACGCCGAGAATGTTGGTGTTAAACCCGGCGTTGCCGTCCCCATCAATGATCGTCAGCGGATTTGCCCCGAGCGCGATGCCGCCGGCAAGAGCAAGTCCTCGCGTCGCTTGGGAATTTGACGCGATGCTCACAATCCCGCCTGTCTGCGCCTGCACGGTGATGGGCACGGTTTGAGTGGTGGCGTCGCCCCAATACATCAGCGTGGCATTGCCGGTGCCGGCGCCCAAGACGAGGGATTGCGTGCCAAATGAGCCGTTTTTTCCAGACAGCGTGCCTTCCTTGACGATGAAGCCGCCCGTGCCTGTGAATGTGTTGGTGCCAGGCGCATACAACTCGCCAGTGCCGGTTTTTGTGATCGTATTGCCATTTCCGGTGACGGTGTTAATCGTGAGTTTCGTGGCGGCACTCGCGGTTGCGATCACGTTGAAGGTGGCATTTGCGGTGATGTTTGCCGTGCTAAAAATGACACCGGGAGTTCCAGAGTTTATGTTTGCGGTCGTATTGAGTGTCAGCGTATTGGCGCCGATGCTGAGCCCGTCGAATGTGTATTCGATGCCCGCTCCGAGGATGTTGCGCTCGGAAACGATGCTGAAATCGTTTGAGACCGTCGTATTGCGGCCGATGTTAAAAGTGCCGCTGCTGGCCAGTTGCAGCTCGCCGGCGTTGAGGTAGAGATTTCCCGCCAAGGAACCAAGAGATGAGCCGGTGCCGGTGAGCCGGATGACGCCGCCGTTTATGGTGGTATCGCCCGTGAACCCATTCGAACTGCTCATGGACAGCGTGCTGGCACCCGACTTGATGAGCGAGCCCGTGCCGCTGATTCCTCCGCCTATGGTTTGGTTGGCCGAGCTGGAGAAATTCAAGATGCCGTTGTTCACGATCGACGAACCATAGGTGCCGGTGGCGTTGCCGGAGGTGAGCGTGCCCGAGCCGTTGATGAGCAGCGTGCCTGCGTTAATATACGTCGAGCCGCTGTATGTGTTGTTGCCGCTGAGGATCAACGTGCCCGCTCCCGACTTGGTCAGCGGAGTCGAGGAATTGTTGAGGATGGGAGTGCTGATGGTCAGGTTGTCGCCGGAGGATGCGGTGTAAACGACCAGATCATTGGTGCTGGCACCGGTCACCTTGATCCCGGTGCCGCCGGAGATCGTGGAGTTCCCGGCCGCACCATTTTTGAGAATGCCATTCACAGTGACCGTCGCCCCGGACGCGAGTGCGACGTTGACGTCGGTCCCATTGATGGCAAGGGTGGTAAATGTCGCGTTTCCCTGGGAGGAGAGATTGCCGGTGATCTGCTGGTAGGTGGCGTTGCCTAGGCTCCCCCCGCCGGTGCTGGTGGCAGTGCCATTTGAGCCGTTGTAGGCGATCGCCCGGACGAAGCCGGAGTCATACCACGCGTAGTCTGTTGTCTGGCCGGACCCGAAGAAGAGGCCCCGGTCAATGAATCCCGTGCTTTGTCCGGTGAGGACAATCCCGTTGGTCGCGGAGAGCGTGCCGGTTGAATTGAAAGCACCAGTCGCTCCCACCGTGCGGGCCGCGAGAGAGGAAAACGTGAGCACTTGGTCGTATGCGACGGCGGTTCTTGTTGTTTGGACCGCCCCGAGGCCGACGCCAAAAGTGAGTTTTCCGAGACTCTGGGTGAGATTCCCCGAGGTTCCGGTATTGTCCATGTTGAACGTGCCGGAGTTGCCAAAGGTGATATTGGCGGTGCTGGCCAGCGTGCCGGTCGCCCGGTTGAGCTGCAGCGTTCCACCGGTGGCGGTTGCGTTGCCGATCGTTGTTTCGCCGGCGTAGGTGTTGTTGCCGCTGAGGATCAAGGTGCCCGCACCGTTTTTGGTGAGGGTGCCTGTGCCGCTGATCGTGTTGGCGTAGGTCTGGGTGCCCACGAGGTTGTAAATGAGGGAGCCGTTGTTGGTGACGCTGCTGGAGTTCGAGATCGAGCCGTCCGTCGTCCCGTTGCCGATCTGGAGCGTGCCGGCGGTGATGATCGTGGTCGGGCCTGCGTAGGTGTTGTTTCCGGTAAGAATCAACTTGGAGGTCGTGCTGTTTTGGGTGACGCTGGTGACGTTTGCGCCGATCACCGAGCTGATCGTGGCGTTGCCGGTCCCGTTGCCGCTGTTTGTGATCGAGCCGGTCATGTTGACGGCTCCCGTTGACACGTTCACTGCTGCGGTCGCGTTTGCGCTGAGCGTCAGGTTGCCGGTGCCGGCAACCCCCCCTGTCATCGTGAGGCTGCCGGTTCCGTCAGCGAAGAGCCTCAGGTTGTTATTCATCGTGACGGCCCCCGTATAAGCGGCGGCGGTGCTGCCAGCGTTGTTTTCGATGGAGAGCAGGCCGGTGCTGCCCCCGGCCACCGTGATCGCATTCGTTCCGGTATTGCCCAGCCTCTTGAGCGTGGCGTTTGCATTTCCGCTCGTGTCTCCGAGGGTGATTGTTCCTGTTCCGGCGGATGCGGCATTTGACAGCTGGGCGATTCCGCTTTTTACGGTCAGCCCCCCCGTAAACGTGTTGGCTGCATTTAATGATACAAGCCCTGGACCTGTCGTATTGATGACCAGAGAAAGCGTGGAGTTGCTCCCCTGGCCGATGGCACCAAAAAGATCCGCGTTATAGTTGGTGGAGCTTGCCACTCCGGATGATGGACCGCACGTTCCGTTTCCCGCAATAGTGAGCGTGACCGCCCCCGAATTGGCTAAGGTTATGATGCTGCCGTTTGTTTTCAGCGCAGCCTTGGTACCGTTCGCGGTGTAGGCATTATTTGTCCACGTCTGGTTGGCTCCGACCGTGATGTTGGAGGCCACGACAACCGGCCCGATGGCCGTCGAGCCATTGCCGGTGACATTGATGCCTGAGGCCCCGATGGTCAGGGTCCCGTTTGAGAGCGTCAGATTTCCGGTTGTGGTGGCTCCGTTCCCCACGGTGATCCCGGCGATGCTGGTGGTAGTGGGAAGTATCGGGTTGTTGGTGAACGTCGCATTATTAAAAAGCACCGTGTCTGTGGTGAGGCTGTTTGCAGGAGCGACATTGCCGACCCAACTCGCGTTTGTGCTCCAACTGGTGCCGGTGTTGGCCCAGGTTATTTCGGTGGCCCGGGCTTGGAAACTCACGCCCACGAAGGGGATCAGAAACGCCAAAAGCCCTGCGAGTGCGGGAGTTATGGGAGGGCGCCGAGTTTTCATTTCAGGATAAATCTCCTCTTTCCGGCTCAAGAAGTCAATGCGCCACAAATGGGACCGTCCCATTCCTTGGGGTGCCCGGCGCTCCGCCCGGTCTGGCTGCGGAAACCAAAAGAATGGGGTGGCCCGCGAACAGGTGCGATGCTGTTTGATTCCCTATGGGTCTGATGCCCCGAAGCTTGCTTCGGCTGTGGTGCTGGAGGGACGACCTCCGTGTCGTCCATGGGTAGCAACGGACCGGACAGAGCCGGTCCCTCCAAATGCCTCGGGGCTTGGCCCGAGGTTCTTTACTCCATAGATGCGGCAGAAAACGGCGATCTGATCACGAAAGACATTGATTTGAACGCGGGAACATTTTATTCACCTCTCAGTTTTGTGAGGACTACCAGTTTTGGCTACAGGCAGACAAAAAGAGGCTCAAGAGGCTCAAGAGAATCATCAGGAAACTGGCTGACGCTAGCCACCGCCGTCGCTGTTGTCGGCATCCCCTGTCTCTGGGCAAACGACCGGAAGACAAACAATTCCGCATCGTCGTTCAAAGCCCATCCGCAAGTGTTCAGCATGATTGGGTGCTGGATTTCGGACGCGGAAAGCCCTGTGGTAACTGAAATCAATCTCGATGCCGCAGAAAAGAACCGCAACCAGTTTTCTGGCGACATGATCAAGCAGAAAGACGGGTGGACTATTTTCCATGAAGCCGACACGGGGGGCTTCAAGCGCTACCGCTTGATTGAGACGAAAGACAATCATTACAAGGTGGAGTTCCAGGAGAATGGCGGCGGGACGCTGACAACGGCTTCCATCATTGAGTTTACTGTGGAAAAACGGGAAATTCGCAAAAACGGCGAGCCGACCACCATTCGTGTTCTTCGAGTCGATTCCTACAGCTCGAAATAGACGCGGACGCGCCTGGCGGATCAGAGCATCTTGAGAGTGAGGGGAAACCTGTAGGTTTCGCCGTTGCTGGCTTTCACCGCCCCGAGAATCACGAAGACGACCCAGGCAATTCCTAAAGCGAACGGGATGACGATCGGGACGATCAGGCACGAGCCCGCAAAGGCAACGATAATTGAGACGAACATCCAGATCGTCCAGGAGATCTGGAAGTTCAAAACATTCCGGCCTGCGGCATCAATCGTCGGGCTCTCCGGCTTCTTCACGAGCCAGATGATCAATGGCCCGAGGATGTGGCCGAGCGAGGGGATGACCATTCCGGCAAAAGCGCTCAGGTGAAGGAAGACAATCCATTGCTGCTCGTTGATGCCGCCGGGAGCTGGCTGCAGCTGCGGAGCGGGCGGGGGATTCGAGTCAGGTGGCGGAGTTTCCATCAACTGGTTTCAAGCAGGTTTCGTTTCGAATGTGAAGCGGTATTTGGGCAGAGTGATGCCATGTGTGTCTGACTGGCGACGGGTCCCGTTGAGGGATGAGCGGCCACCTCTTGGCGGAAGGTCACAAGGTGGCGAGTTGCTCCATATCGAACTCCTTCGAAAAGGGGTTGAGGATTTGGAGCGAGTGGATGACCAGGCCATCCTGCATGTCCTCACTGAGAAGGATGGCTGTTCCGCAGTCCAAAGCCGAGGCCGCGACCAGGCTGTCCCACCAAGACAGCTTCCAGCGTTCCTCGATTTCCCAGGCGCTTTCCAGAATCCCCGCGCTGACCGGTCGGGGATTCCATTCCAGCAGGTCACGGACATCCTGCCGTGCCTCGGTCCGGGAAAGTCCAGGCTTCAGTTTCCGGGTCACTGTCACGTAGTATTCCTGCAAAACCTGGGCGCTCAACCTGCCTGTGCGGCTGCGCCAAAGAACGCCCAGTATTTCCGCCGCCCGCGCCTGCTTTGCCGGGTCGCTTTTGTCCCGTGCGTAAACCAGGATGTTTGTGTCAACGAAAGGCATGCCGGTCGTGGAGCGAATCGCGGGCGGGGTAGGGTGCGGGCTTGGCTTGGAGTGAACGGGCCCCCCTGCGCAGGAATCTGGTCATGGCTGCCTGGTAGCGCGTCTCTCCTTCAATCTTCTCTGTCACCAATCGGCAGAGGTATTGCGACACGCTCGTTTCGGCCTCGGCAGCCAGGACGCGGGTCTTGCGGCCAATTGCATCAGGAAGTGCAATCGTGATATTTTTCATTGCACGATAATAGTGTTACACGAATTCCGTGTCAATGCCAATATCGGCACCCGTTTGCCGCTCGCCCTATTTCAGATCCCGTTTTCTTTGCTAGGGATCATTGGGGCTTTTCAAGGGGCCGAGGACATGTTTGCCCCGCCGAAATTCAGCGACTATTTAGCGAAAACCGCGCGTGATGTCCGGATCAACTCGATTGCGGGGCAGGGGCACTTTTACCACCTTGCTTACGGCTGCCAGACGTTAAAAAAGGTGAAGGACCTTTTCTATGCGGATGCCGGCCAGCGCGGGCAAAGCGCTCCATGACTTGAGCGCAGGCGATCATTTGCCCTCGATCATCGAGCGCTGCAATTCGCCGGCGGAAAGCTCTCATGCGGCTTGTCGTTGTTGTCATCGATGCAGCTCCTTATCTGGTTCACGGAATGGGGATCGCCGAAGCAGAACAGAAATCCTTTTGTTTTTGTCCGGCCAGTAATTCAATGGCGCCGGAAAGATTGATGCGCCTGGGTTCCTGCTTGTCACCTTGTAATGCCACGAGGTAGAGGCGTGCCAGCCGGAAGTCTTTCGGGGCATTTGCGCCATGCGTCGTGACCAGGAGAAGGTGCGACGTCACCCATTCCACATAGCTGTGGCGAACTTCCCGGACAGTCCGGAATCGCTCATCATCCTCTTGATAATCGCGGACATCAGTGGAGAGGGGAAGGTCATGGCCCTGGGCCCAGCCGGCGCCCGAACGGCGGATAATGACAAGGTGTCCGTCGCGCGATCGCGTGCAGGCTACGGACTGTCCGTCCGGGCTGACGGACACATGGCCGCACCCATCGCCCTCGCTGAGGGCTTGCACCGGTCCCCCTGAAGTTGGGATGAGGGCGACGCTGGCACCTTGGGCACCTGTTTTCCGGTGGAACACAACCGCCGAGTTATCCGGCAGCGGGGAGGGATCCTCGACCGATTCCTCGCCTGCGCCTGCGCCTGCGGCGGTGAGGAGCTGTTCGGGACCCGGCTTCAGCCATCCGGCGTTATCCGGCATGAGTGGCGCCCGGAAGATTTTATGTTTTTTCCGGATCCGTTGGGAGTAGTAGAGGAATTTGCCATCAACATCAAAGGCCGGAAAGCGTGAGTTCCCGGCAAGAAGTTTCTGGCGGTCTTGAGTGAGGTCGATCTGCCAGAGCTCGTGCCCGGCAGGAGCGCTGGCAGTGGGGGTGGTTGTTTGATCATACACCACAAAACGTCCGTCCGGTGAAAGGGCGGGAAACCATTCCGGGCCCGTACGGGTGGTCAAGCGGCGCAGGCCGGAGGCTTTGCCGCTTTCGAGATTGTACTCAGCATAATAAAGATCGGCGCCACTGGGGTCGTCCCGATGACAGCCTCCGGGACTGTTGAGGTTCGCGGCGAAAACCAGGCGGATGGATTTCGGAAGCCCGTTGGCTGAGAAGGCTGCGGAGGATGGCTGGGTTGACGGGGCGCTGGCGGCCAGAGGTTTGAGTCGTACAGGTTTTACGGTCCAGAGCTGACCCTGGGTATAGCAGAGGGGTTGGACGGCCTTGGGGTTGAACACCGCCAGAAGAAAGTCGGCATAGGGCGGAAACAACCGGGAGGGAGGAACGGTGACATGGCTGTTCGTCCCGGCGATGAGGGTGGCCGCCATGGCGTAAAGGAATTCAGCGCTGTTTAAACTGTAGTCGCCAACGGTTAAACGCGCCGGGATAAACCGGTCGCCCGAGGCGCGGTCCAGCGTTTCCACCATGCCTTGGGCGGCTGCCTGAATGGCCTTTGCCGAAAGGCTGGTGGACTGGCGGAGAAGCGGGGCGCCGCTTTCGGTGACCGGTCCGTAGAGGGCATGCAGTTCCGTGTCGCCGGAAGGCGGGTTGGTTCCCTGGCGCTGTGCCAGGGCGCGGGCCAAGCACTCGAACGTATCAGCCAGCGAGAACACGCGGTCATGGATGGTCAGCAGATCCGGGGGGCGTTGCTTCCAGCCCGAGGTGATGCTGTTTGCGAGCGCCAGCTGGTCGGCCGCTGTGGGGCGGTAGGCCTTCTCGGGTTCGAAGTGATCTGCCAGCGTGTCTCCCGTAACCCAGCAGCTGCCGGGGTTGGCAGGAAAAAACTCCTTCTCCAGGAATTGGGCCGTATCCATCCCGTCCTTGAATCTGTTGAAGCCGACGAGAAGAAGGCGCGGGCGAGTGCGGTCCAGTCCCTGGAGCTTTGCGCGGAGTGAGCCGAGCCGGAATCCGCCAGCCTCCCCGTTTTCGTCACCTTTGCTGTGCAGACGGCCCATATACCAGAAAATGCTCTCGTCTTTTCCGGCGATGCTCATGGCTTGCTCCGCCACATCACCGATTCTGAAAATCTTGAGCGCGTGGAGGGCGATCGGCACGGCAGGCTGGTCAAAGCCGAATTTGCTCATGCGGCGGAACGCATAGCCTTCCGGGGCGCTTTCCAGCGAATGACTTGTCATCATGGAGACATCCTTGCCAAAGGCCTGCTGGATCAGGCTCAGCCCGCCGATGCGCGACCGGTCCGTGGCCGAGGGCTGAAGTCGCTTAAGCCGATGGGTTTCCGGATCGATGCAATAGGGGCGTGCATGGGAATACCGGTCCTCAACAAGGCTTATGGCGGCATCCCAGTTTTGTCCGGTGGTGAGTGACCATGGGCCCTGGTAGCCCTGAGCCTCTTTGAGCGGGTGGATTTCGCCGAGGAGCTCGGAGGCCACGGGGTAGGGGCCATGTGTTTCCTCGCCATGATAGCCGAGCGGCAGATTCCATGTGCGGATCTGCTGGATCAGGGCGGGGTCCTCCCTTTGGAGGATTTCAACCAGGATACCATCAAAAAACAGGGTGCCTGGAATCCGTGTCCTGATGAAGAATTCACCGGCTTCGCGGACTTCTGAGGGTTTCGGGTAATAGCCACCGGGCCCGCTGTAGTGGTGTGTGAATGCAAGGAGGTAGACAGGATTTGATCCTTCTGCTGAACGTGGGGGAGGTTGTGGATCGGGAATGGGGGAGCCGTCCCGCTCTGGGCCTGGAGTTGTTGCGCTGACGGAAAGGGCTGCAATGGCTTTTTGCATGAGTTGCCCAGCCTTGGGGCGGTCGCCGCTGCGCATGGCGGCGGTGGATTGTCCGGCGAAGGCCTCTGCTTCACGGGTATCCTTGCCCAGGGCTTTGGCCTGCTGAAGCTGGGTCTGATAGCGTTGCATGATCGAGGGGGTCCCCGGTTTATCCGCCATGAGGCGCGGCGGAACCTGGGCGCTCATATCGGGCATGAGGGCAAACACAAACACTGCGAGCAACAGTTGTAAGGGTTTCATTTATTCATAATACCCCTTATTTCCCCCCCAGGACATCACGTTTTCCTCAGGCTCCTGCCCCTTGCCGCCTTTCTACCCCGCCTACCCCTCGTCGCGATTCGGAATCGCTGTGTTTGACCGGCAGGCGGCGGGCTGGTAGTGGTGGTTGTTTCTCATGAGCGGATACAAACACACCATCAGGCTGCCTAAGACAGAATTTCCCATGAAGGCCGGTCTGGCCGAGCGCGAGCCCGAGATGCTCGAGCGGTGGGAGCGCGAGGGCCTGTATGAGAAAATCCAGGATGCGCGCAAGGGTGCCCCGCTTTATGTGCTGCACGATGGCCCGCCGTTTGCCAACGGCGACGTGCATATGGGGACGGCCCTCAACAAGGTCCTCAAAGATTTCGTGGTGAAGTCGCGGGCGATGGCGGGCTTCCGCGCGCCGTTTGTTCCGGGCTGGGACTGCCACGGGCTGCCGATCGAGTTCCGCGTGGTGAAGTCCTCCTCCGGGCTTTCCCCCGCAGAGGTCCGCCGTCGGTCGGAGGAATACGCGCGGAAGTTCATAGAGATCCAGCGGCAGCAGTTCCGCCGGCTCGGGGTGCTGGGCGATTGGGAAAACCCGTATCTGACTCTCGATCCGGCCTACGAGGCCGACATCATCCGCTCGTTTGCGAAGTTTGTTGAGGCCGGGCTGGTTTACCGGAAGAAAAAACCGGTCCTCTGGAGCACCGGCGCGCAAACCGCGCTTGCCGAGGCGGAGGTCGAGTATCAGCAGCGGGTTGACCCGGCGATCCATGTCGGGTTCCAGGCGGCCACCGGCCCCCTCGCGGAGATCAAAGCCTCGTTCGTCATCTGGACGACCACGCCGTGGACGCTTCCGGCCAACCTTGCGATCGCCGTGCATCCCACCGAGCGCTACAGCGTGCTGAGCGTGGAGCTTCCCGATGGGACAAGCCGCACGCTCGTCATCGCCAGCGCGCTGAAGGATGCGTTTCTTGAGGAGACGAAGGGCACGGTCTTCAACGGCCCGGAAGAAACCCTCGCCCAGCGCGGGTTTTCCGGCGCCGAGCTCGTCGGCATGACCGCGCGCCATCCCTTCCTGAACCGGGATGTCCCCGTCATCGCCGCGGATTTTGTCACGATGGAAAAAGGGACCGGCCAGGTCCATATCGCGCCCGGCCACGGCGCGGACGACTACCTCGCCGGGCAGGCGAACGGCCTCGCCGTCCTCTCGCCCGTCGATGACCATGGCAAGTTCACCGAAGAGTGTGGCGCGCCCGAGCTGGCCGGGCTGCATGTTCTCGACGGCGGCAACGCCGGGGTGATCCGCATCCTCAAGGAAAGCGGCGCGCTTCTCGGGCAGGCCGACTACCCGCACGATTACCCGCACTGCTGGCGGTCCAAGACCCCGGTTCTCTTCCGCGCCGTCGAACAGTTTTTTATCCGCATCGACGGGCTCCGCGAAGACGCCCTGCGCGAGGTCGATGCCACCCGATGGATCCCGCACTGGGGCCGCAACAGGATCCGCGGAACCGTCGAGTCGCGCCCGGACTGGTGCATCTCGCGCCAGCGCACGTGGGGGGTCCCGCTCCCGGTTTTCTACGATGGAAACGGCGCGCCGATCCTCGATCCGGGCACGATCCGGAAGGTCGCCGGGATTTTTGCGGACAGGGGAACCAATTCGTGGTTCGAGCTGGACGACGCCGAATGGAGCGCGCTTGTTGGGCTTCCCCCGGGAACGACCCGCCGGCACGACACCCTGGACGTGTGGCTGGACTCCGGGCTGAGCCACGAGGCGGTCCTTCGCCGGCGTCCGGAGCTCGCGTTCCCTGCCGACCTGTATGTCGAGGCGACCGACCAGCATCGCGGATGGTTCCAGAGCTCGCTCATGACCTCGGTCGCCCTCAACCAGTGCGCGCCCTACCGCGCGGTCCTCACGCACGGGTTCGTCGTCGATGTCGATACGAAGAAAAAAATCTCGAAGTCTGCGCAGGGTGCCTACAAGAAGCCGATGGATGCCGACCACTACGTCGGGAAATTCGGGGCCGACCTTGTGCGCCTCTGGGTGAGCAGCGTCAACTTCACCGACGACGTGCCCTTTTCCGAGGAGATTTTCACCCGGCTCTCCGACTCCTACCGCCGGATCCGGAACACACTCCGCATCCTGCTCGCGAACCTGCACGACTACGACGCCTCGCAGCCGCCGCCGGCTGAGGATCTCACCTTTGTCGACCGCTGGGTGCTTGCGCGCCTGCAGGAGGTCGTCGCGTCCTGCGCCGAGGCCTACGAATGCCTGGAGTTCCACCGCGTCTACCACGCGATCAACCAGTTCTGCGCGGTCGATCTGAGCAGCCTTTATGTGGACATCACGAAGGACCGGCTCTACTGCGACCGGGGGGATTCCCCCCGCCGGCGCGCCACGCAGTTTGCGATGCACAAGGTCTTCGATGCGCTCGCCCGCCTTCTGGCTCCGATCCTCGCGTTCACCGCCGAGGAGGCCTGGGGGTATTTCCAAAAGGATTCGTCCGTCCACATCCAGCTGTTTCCGAAGCCGGATCCGGCCTGGACAAATCCGGATGCGGTCAGCGACATGGCCCGCCTGCTTGAGATCCGCGCGCGGATCTCGCAGGCTGTGGAGAAGGTCCAGAAGGCCGGAGAGATCGGAAGCGCGCTCGAGGCGCGCGTTGTCCTCTCCGCGTCACCCTCCGAGCTCCCCCTGCTCAGCTCGCGCCTGACCGAGCTGGAGGAGCTGTTTATCCTGAGCGACCTCGAGGTGGTCGCAGGCGACGGCGTGGCGGTCGCCAAAACGCCTGCCGTCCGCTGCGAGCGCTGCTGGCGCCACCGCAAGGAGGTCGGCTCGAGCTCCGCCCATCCCACCCTGTGTTCGAGGTGTGAGGATGCTCTTGGGGGATGCCCATGAAGCTCACCCTTTTTCTGATCCTGCCGCTTTACTTTGCCGACCAGGCGACAAAGTGGCTGGTTGTGCAGAGCATCCAGACCGACGAGTCGGTGCCGGTCATCCCCGGATTCCTGAATTTTGTCCAAGTCCATAATACGGGAGCGGCCTTCGGAATCCTCAAGGACAGCAACGCGTTTTTTATCGTCCTGGCGAGCGTTGCTCTGGCCGTTATGGCTGCCCTTGCCTGGCGGGGTGTCTTTTTGGGTGCCCTGATGCGCATCGGGGCCGCCCTCCTTGCCACAGGCATTCTGGGCAACCTCACCGACAGGATCTTCCGCGGCTACGTCTTGGATTTCCTCGACGTGATTCTTCCCTGGTATGGCCACTGGCCGGCGTTCAACGTGGCGGACTCCTGCATCTGCATCGCCGCAGGGCTTTTTGTTCTGGATAGCTTCCTGCCGCACAGGGAGCCCGCAGCCTGCAAAATATGAGACCACGTGCATTATTATTCAGCCCCCCTGGGCTGCGCCAGCATATCTTTCCTGCTGAGGTTCTTGCAGAAATCGCGCAGGTAGCCGACTGCCCATGGCCAGTCATCGATCCGGCCGATCCGCGCGAGTTTGCTGGCCCGCTGCGGGAAGCGGACGTCATTTTCAGCACATGGGGAATGCCAACGATGAGCGAGGAGTTTCTGAAGTCTGCTCCCGCGCTCAAAGCCGTATTCTATGCGGCAGGGTCGGTGAAAGGGTTCGTCACTGATGCCGCTTGGGACCGAGGGATTGTAGTTTCCAGCGCCTGGGCGGCCAACGGAGTTCCCGTCGCGGAATATTCGCTTGCAACCATTCTTCTGAGCCTGAAACGCTTCTGGCACTTTTCCAGGGCAATGAGGCACCCCAAGGCCTCTTCCGCAGAAATTCGTGTGCCGGGAGCCTTCCGATCAAAAGTCGGATTAGTCTCTCTTGGGGCCACCGGGCGCGCCACCGCAAAACTCCTGGCCCCATTTGAGGTGGAGCTGCTCGCATTCGATCCCTTCCTTCCCGCTGATCAGGCTGCAGGGCTTGGAGTTCGGCTTGTCACCTTGGACGAGTTGTTTCGCGAGTGCGATGTCATCAGCATCCACTCGCCATGGATTCCTGAAACCGAGCGGATGATCAACGGCAAGCTCATCAGCTCGATGAAGCCGGGAGCAACGCTCATCAACAGCTCGCGCGGCGCAGTGGTCGCGGAAGACGAGCTGATCGAAATTCTAAAAATCCGCCCCGATCTCTCGGCTGTTCTGGACGTATCCTTTCCGGAACCTCCCGCAGGGGACTCCCCGCTTCGGAGCCTTCCAAACGTTGTGCTGACCCCCCACATTGCAGGCAGCATGCAGGGGGAATGCACCCGCATGGCATGCTGGATGGTGGCCGAGCTGCGCCGCTACCTGAACAGCGAGCCGCTTCTGCACGCTGTATCCCGGGATCTGCTCGCCCGCATGGCCTGACCAGAAAAGGCAGAGCCAGCCGAGGGTGCTGGCGAGGCCAGGTTGCTTTGCCAATCGCTCCGTGTGAGCCTCCCTTCCGCCCGGGCTAGCCCGG
>JBAXXX010000002.1:0-104699 GCA_037127695.1 Verrucomicrobiia bacterium
CTCGGTTTTTTTCAAGCCGCAGGCTTGGCAAAGTCCGACAGGCTGCTAGGGCTTTTGCGCCAGCTCGTCAGCCCCATCGTCGGATGGCTTGCATCCGCCCGTCCGGCGACCAACTCCACAGCCGTGTGTCCCGTGATGGCGAAGTGGAGCTTGTTCTGCACGGTGGCAAAAAATCGCTCCGCAGCTGCCGTGTTGGGCGAATAATCGGCAGCCGTCGCATAGATATCCGTAATTTTCTGGTAAGCCATCCGCTCGCTGGCACGGATCTCCCTGACCTCCTCCAACAGCTCTTCAAAGTAGCGTTGGTCAAACCGCGTCCCTTGGGTGAAGCGCACCTTGTCGATGGCGAAACCCTTCAGGATATAGTCCTTCAGCCGGTCCGTGGCCCAGGTGCGGAACTGCGTGGCGCGCGGGCTGCTCACCCGGTAGCCCACGGCGATGATCGCCTCCAGGCTGTAGAAAGTGACCTTCCGCATGACCGTGCGTCCTCCCTCATTTTGAACTAACGAGGATTCCTCGGTAGTTGCCACCGGATCCAGTTCCCGCTCGGTGAAGATGTTCCGCAGGTGCAGGCCGATGTTATCCGTGCTGCACTCATACAGCTCCGCCATCAACTTCTTGGTAAGCCAGACATTCTCGTGCTGAAATCGCACCTCCACACGGGTGTTGCCGTCCTCAGCGGTGAAGATGGTGATGTCGTCGCAGCGACCTTCTGTGGGTTCCAGGCTCATCGGTGGGGGGGCATGCTTCGAGGGCTTGGCCTTGGGCGGCTGTGATTGCTGTCAGCCGTAAAGGATTTCTTTACAACTGAGCTCTCAACCATTTCGCGCTCCCATTGAACTGAACAGGAACTCATATCCGATGCTGGTTACGCCAGTTCAGGAACGGAATGCGCCTCGTAGCCGTGGACCAGCGATCCGAGCACGTCCATGAAGGAAGCAAGAGGGTGGTCTTCGTCTTCCCCGACTTCGTCGGTGATTTCGTCCAGAAGAGAGACAATGCGCGAGTATTCCGCATCCGTGCGGGGGACGCAAACGAGCGAGGAGATGGGGGCCCAGCTCCGCGTGAGGGTATCGAGTTGTGCTGCGCTCATTTTTTCCAAGCTCCTTTGTCGTATTCACTATGCGTCAAAACGTGGCGGATGTAAACTTTTCGCCGATTGTAGTGGATGGCGGCGATGAGGCGCGCCTTGTTACCGGCGATGTTGAAAACCGTGAACTTCTCCACCTTGTCAGCATGGGAAAAAACGGAGCGGACCTCTTGAAAAGATGTATTTGGCGTCGAAGCGGTCGCATTCCGAGTAGCCCTTGGCCTGCTGCATCCCTTTCAGCGGGTCTTCACCCTCCCGCTTCGCTTCCATGACGGCTATTGGCAGTGGCGCGGGTCCGTTCGGCGTTTCCACGCAGAGCAGATAATCCGTGCGACCATGCCCGGGACGACGACGGCCTTTCGGGCCAATCGGTTCGACCGGAGCCTTCGTCTCAAGCTTCACATACGGCTTGCGATAGCCTTTCTCCCTGAGAACCGGGTCGATCAGCTCATAGCGGGTTTCTTGTTCATTCATGCTCATTTTATCGAAAAGGAGAGCATGTTGCGATGCTAGTCGCTCTCGAACGGGAAGACTTTGACTTCCACGCGGCGGTTCGCCTTGTTGTTGTCGGCGTTGCTCGGGTCGGTGCAGTTGGCCAGCGGGTTTTTCCACCCGTTGCCGACGACCTTGAACTGGTCGGGGTTGAATTTGAACTTGGCGAGGATGGCCTTTTTCACGGCATCGGCGCGGTCGTAAGAAAACTGGATGACCAGGTCCTCGGGGACGACCCCGCGCCTCGAGGCGTCGGTGTTGCCCTCGACGACGATGTAGGCGTTTCCGAACCCGCCCGCGAGCTTCCCGATCTCATCGAGATACTTGGGGATGTTCGCGTCATATTCGGCATCGAGCTCCGAGCTGTTCGGCTTGAAGGTGAAGTTGACCGACCGGCTGAGGATCTGGTTGGTTGGCGCCTCCAGCGAGGTGAACGACATGCCGGGCTTGAACATCGGCTGCGAAACGTCGCGGGAGTCCTTGAACGGTTCCCGCAGGGATTCCAGCGCCTTCGTGTATTTGACCTGCGAGGCGGGAACGATCGTGTCGATCGCGCCGAGCATTTTGAAAATTCCGGCCGCCGACGTGTAGATGACCTCGAAGTTGGCCGGGTTCATCGGCTCGAAGAAGAAGTTGGAATTCTCTCGGTAGTTTGTCAGGTGGGCGTCTCCAGTGGCGATTCCGCCGTCCTTTCCGACCATCGCCTTGCAGTCATCGATGGGCAGCCCGTAGGCCTTGCTGAGCTGCTCCGCTGCGAGGGCGGGATTTTTCCGCACGAGGTCCACCCCTTTGAGGATCCCCTCGACGAGGCCCTTCACGATGTCCGGGTGGTCCTTCACGAAGTCGTTGCGAACCGCCCAGACGTCCGCGATGCGCCGGTTGGCCGACGCGGTCGAGAGGACGATGTGGGTCGACTTATCCATGTCCGATATCGTGTAGATGTCCGGAGAGAACCCCACAAACGCATCGGCCTTCTTATCCTGCACAAAGATTTTGGCCGCCGAAGGCGCGTCGCTGGCCCAGATAAAGCTGATCTCGTCCGGGTCGATCTTGGCGTCCAGGAGGAGGCTCATGATGAAGTAGTGGCTTGGGCTGTTCTGCGCGACGACCACCCGCTTCTTCACTCCGTTGGCCATCTTGAGGTCGTTGATGGAACGGATGTCTCCCCGGGCGACAACCCCGTCGCCCCCGGCCGAGAAATCGACCTGCATCGGGACGTTCGGAACCGTGCGGGAATCCTTCGCGAGCTCTGGCGCAAAGAGCGCAACCATGTCCAGCGTGGCCCACATGATCGGGGATTGCCCGCTGGCGTAGAGGTCGCGGTTTTTCACCGGGTCGTCCACGATCGTCAGCTTGACGTAGAATCCGAACTTCAAAAAAAGGCTCTGGTCATTCGGCTCGAGGCCGTTGTTGGCGACGATGATGGGCGCCCAGCCTGGCCAGACGTTGATCGGAAACACGACGAGCGGCTTGCCGTTGTGCAGGTCCATCTTGTAGGCGCTGACGCCCTTGACCGGAGGGATCGCCGCGGCCCCCACCGCCTGCGCCTGCCGGTCTGCGGCGAGCAGCTTGCTGATAATCGCCTGCGCGTCGCCGATCTTGTCGGAGACCGACTTCCCGGAGGCCTGGGCCGGCTGCCCGGCGGCCGCCTGCCTTGTCGGATCGGGGAAAAGCAGGTCCTTCCATCGGAACATGCCGAAGCCGAGAATTGCGAGGATGATGACGGTGACGAGGAATTTGCCTTTGGTTGTCATAGGGTTGTCTGCTTGTTTTGGTGCGATGGCTTTTCGTGTTATTCCGCGATCTTCTGCCGCTCGGCTGGCTTGGATTCGGCGGCGACTTCAGGGTTGGTGAGCGTCCCGCTCTGTTTGAATTGTTCGAAGAGCGCGCGGCCGCGGGCGTTCCGGGCCGACTGGTCGGCCGCGACGTTCTTGCCCATCGCGTTGGCGAGGTCAATGGTGGCGGCCATCTGGCCCTCGCCGCCGGCCGCGCGCTCCTTCATGCGCCCCATGGCCTGGCCGACCTCCGACATCCCCTGGAGCTCTTGGATCGAGTTCTTGACCAGCTCCGCGAGCCCCTTCTGGGCTTCCGAGGTCTTGACCCTCGCCTTCATCATTTCGAATTCGCGCTGGTAGCGCTCGATCTCCTTCAGCGAGTTGGCAATGATTTGGACGTTGTTTTTATAGACGACATCGTACTGCTCCATCTGCTCCTTGTTGCGCAGGATCTCCTGCTGGACGTTATCCAGCAGCTCGGCGAAGTGGGCACCGTTGAGCTCATCGTTGGTCTGCGCCGCAAGCTTCAGCTGGGCGGTGTATTCGGCAACCTGGCGCTCCTCGTTGCGGATCTGCTCCTTGAGAAGGATCATCTGGGTTTTCATCTGCCCGTTCGCCGTGTTGGCGGCGTCCGCCTTCGCCCGCTGGTCGCGGATGCCCCGCTCGATCACGGCCTCGTCAATCGCCTGGGTTTCCGTGGATTTTTCCATCATCAGTCCGAGATAGACAAAGAGTCGCTTGAGGGCATTGAACATAGAGTTTAGTTTTTGGGTTGGGTTGCTGCCAGGAGGGATCACTCCTCGTCTTCGAGCAGGATTTTTTTGCTGAAAAGTGTCGTGAGGCCAGCCTCGAGGGTTTTTCCGGTAGCGGGAAGGACCAGAGCCCCCTCTTTTTTTACAGCATCAAACGCCTGGGATTTCACGTCAAATGCAATGATGTAAACCTGCGGGGCCCCCGGCTTCCCCTTCAACTTCCTGAGGGCAAGCTCGGGCTTCAATTCTCCGTTTGACTCGCCGTCAGTGAGGACAACGATATGTTTTTTTGCGAGGCTCGACCCCTCGAGCGCCTTTCCGGCGGACGCGATCGCCTCGCCAAGAGGGGTGTTCGCACGCGGGTCGCTGAATGCGGCCAGCCATTTTTCAAACGGGGCCTTCTCCCATCGGGCGAGCCTCACCTGCGGGCCCTGAAAGGTGATGAGCGTCGCCTCGACTGGAGTCGTCTTCGCAAAGGTGTCAATTTTCTCGATGATCGCTTTCAGCGCTTCCCCGGCCACCTTGTATTTCGGCTCCTGGGCATTCTTTGAGCTGGCGACAGGATCGCCCATGCTCCCGCTCGTGTCGTAAACGATCGCAATGGCGACCCCCGGCCGAGCCGCCTGGTCGGCAGCAAAGGCGGATGCCGAAAAAAGAGCGAAGGCAAAAAATGCGTTTCTCATGGGTGATCGTGTTTTGTCTGGCCGGAAAAGGATTCTACAAAAACCCGGGCCTTTTTTACAAACCCTTTATCTCCCGAGAGGTTGGCATCGCGAATGATTTGGATGTCGGGTTGAGCACTTTCAGGGCGATGGCGAGGGCAAGTTTGGCCTGTCGGCGATCTCCGGCCCCGGCTCCGCCGTGTAGAGCTTGAGAAGGACGCCTGTATCGTAATAGGAATTCAATGTTCGCCCCGTGATTCGTCAAGCAGCGCCGAAGATGCGACTCCCTTCCAGCGCCCGCCCCACAAAGTCAGGAAACTCGACGGGGGCCTGCACGGGAACGATTTGCGCGATGAGATGTTTCCGGCGTGTGATCCCTGCTTTTTGCCCAGCTTCAACAACTCTCAGAACTTGGGACAAGTTGCGCTGGGTTTCCATAATGGAAAATGTTCTCATAGCGCATCAAAACAACGCACGTTTTGCCGCGCGTCAAGCGAACTGCCGCCAGAAAAAGACGAGGGAGAGCGAGACGCCGATGATCCCGACGAGGTTTCGCACGTGTTGCTGGGCGATCTTCTGCGAGTAGTGGGAGCCGAGGAAGTATCCGATCATGGCACCGGCCACCATGACGAGCGCCTGCGGCCAGACGATGAGTCCCGCGCAAACAAACCAGGTGGCGGCGACGATATTGATCAGCGAGGAGAGGATGGTTTTGATGGCGTTCATCTCGTGGATGTGGTGCAGCCCGACAATCCCCATCGTGGCAAGCATGAGGATCCCGATGCCCGCGCCGAAATACCCGCCATAAACCGCCACGCCGAACTGCAGCGCCACCGCCGCAGCCGTCGTGGCCGGAGATCCGCCCGACGACTCGATCCCCGCCAGCCGCCGGATCACGTTGTTCAGCAAAAAAAGGACCGTTGCAAAAAGGATCAGGAATGGCACGAGCTGGTCAAAAAACTTTTCGTTTGTGCGGGTGAGGAGCCATGCGCCGAGGAGCCCGCCCGCGATGCTCGCCGGGGCGAAGGCCTTGAGCCAGGGCCTTGCGGCGGGCAGGTGCGTGCGGTAGCCGTACAGGCTGCCGGCGATGCCCGCGAGCAGGGCGAACGTGCTCGTCGCGTTCGCCTGGATGGACGGCATCCCCAACGCGATGAGCGCGGGGAAGGTGATGATTGTCCCGCCGCCCGCCACGGAATTGATCGCCCCTCCCGCGCAGGCGGCGGCGAAGAGGATGAAAATCTCCCACTCCCTCACAGGGTTTCCTCCGGGCTTCCCTGCTCGAGAAACCGAACCCGGCGGTCGTCGCGAGGGAGGAGGATCGTCAGGGTGAGCCCACGTCCGGGGCTGCTCTCGAGGACAACCTCCCCTCCATGCGCCCGCACGATCCGCCGGACGATCAGGAGCCCGAGCCCGTTCCCACCCGGCTTCGTCGTAAAATACGGCTCGAAGATCCGAGAGATGTTTTCCGGCGAGATCCCGCCGCCGGTATCCGAGAACGAGATGCGGGCATGGGTCTCGTCAGCAAGCGTCCGGATGCGCAGGATGCCTCCCGACTTCATCGCCTGGAAGGCGTTCCGGCTCACGTTGTAGAACGCCTGCTTGATCTGGGCGATGTCGAGCTCGATCGGCGGGAGGTTTCTGTCCAGGTTGCTCTCGACAAGGATGTCGCGGTCGAGGATTTCCGCGGAAAGGAACGCGAGGGTTTCCTCGACGATCTTATTGATGTTCGCCGGGCGGAGCTCGAGCGGCTGCGGGCGGATCGCCCGGAGAAACTGCGTGATGATCTGGTCGAGCCGCGCGACCTCTCCCCTCGCCACCGAAACCGATTCCTCGAGCTCCGGGCGGGATTTCGCGGGGAGCTTGCGGAGCTGCCGCTGCATGAGCTGGAGGTGGATGTCGAGCGAGTTGAGCGGGTTGCCGACCTCGTGCGCCACCCCCGCCGCCAGCAGGGTCAGCGCAGAAAACCTCTCGCTGTCGATCGTCTCCTGGGTCGCCCGGCGGCTCTGCGTGATGTCGTGCAGAATGATCGCCCCGCCCGCAAGCTCCCGCTTCCCCTCCTCTGCCTCGTCGCTCATCAGGGGGACAACGTAAAAATTCAGAAACCGGTTTTCCGGGTAGAAGACCTCGAGGTCGCGGCTGACGATTCCGGCGCCGTTGAGAGCCGCCCAGTCGAGCCCCCGGACGACATCGCCGAGCGGGTGGCCGAGGCTTTTGTCCGCCTCGATCCCGAAGAACCCGCAGGCCGCGCGGTTGAGGTAGATGACATTCCCATTCGGATCGGTCACGATCACCCCCTCGAGGATCGTGTTGAAAATCGTTTCGAGGAACCCTTTTTCGCGGGCGATTTCGACGAGGTAGCTCTGGACCTCGCCCGGCTGGACCAGCCGGATCCGCTCGATGAGCTTGCCGAGAAACCCTTTGGTCATCTCATTGCCGGCCCTTCCGGCGCCGGGGGATCTTCTGGTGCATCATCCTCCTTGCGCCCGGCGAAAAACTTCTCGACGACAAAGAAGCTCGCCGGGATCAGGAAGATTGCGAGGCAGGTGGCGGCGAGCATGCCGCCGATGACGGTGGTTCCTAGGATCCGCCGCGAGACGGCGCCCGAGCCGGAGGCGAGCGCGAGCGGGACGGTGCCGAGGATGAACGCGAACGCGGTCATGAGGATCGGGCGCAGGCGGAGCTTGGCCCCGGCGAGCGCCGCATCGAGCGCCGACTTCCCCTGCTCATATTCATCCTTTGCAAACTCGACGATGAGGATCGCGTTTTTTGCGGAGAGCCCGATGAGCATGACGAGGCCGATCTGGGCGTAGAGGTTGTCCTGCATCCCCCGGAGCGTCAGGCCGGCAAACGCCCCGAAGACCGCGATCGGGGTGGTGAGCAGGACGCTGAACGGCAGCGACCAGCTCTCATATTGCGCGGCCAGGATGAGGAAGACGAAGAGCAGGGAGAGCCCGAAGATCGCAGCGGGAGGAATCCCCTGCGCCGCCTGCTGCTCCTGGTACGACATGCCAAAATAGTCGTAGCCCATGCCGGACGGCATGCTCTGCGCGAAGACCTCCTCGAGCGCGCGCATCGCCTGCGCGGTCGAATACCCGGGCGACACCCCGGCGTTGATCTGGGAGCAGCGGAACATGTTGTAGCGCATCGTGAACTCCGGGCCGAACGAGCGCTTTTCCCGGATGAACGAGTTGACCGGCACGGCCTGGCCCTTTTGGTTCGTCACGTAGAAGAGGCCGAGGTTGTCTATGTTCGTCCGGTATTCCCCTTCCGCCTGGATATAAACCTGCCACTGGAGCCCGAAACGGTTGAAGTAGTTGACGAAATAGCCGCCGAGAAATGTTTGGACCGTCTGGTAGGCATCGGTGAGGCTGACCCCTTGGATCATCGCCTGCGCCTCATCCACATCGAGGTAGATCTGAGGGACATCCCAGAGCGAGGTGGTGAACAGCCCGGTGAGCTCGGGACGCTCCTTAGCCTTATCCATGAAGAGCTGGGTGTTCTTTGCGAGGAACTCGACGGTCGATCCCGTCCGATCCTCGAGCATGAACGTGACGCCGCCAGCCGTGCCGATGCCCGGGATCGCCGGCGGCGGAAACGCGAACGCGGCTGTCGGCTTCGCCAGCTGGACGAGCTCGCGGTTGATATTCGCCTGGATCACGTCCACCTGGAGCTCAGGGGTTGTGCGTTCGGCCCACGGGGTCAGCGTGATAAAGAAAAACCCGGTGTAGGTGCTCTGGACGGTGCTCAGGAGGTTGAAGCCGACGATCGATGTGACGCACTGCACGCCCGGAATCTTTCTCAGGATGCCCTCGATCTGCGAGGCGGAGGCATCGGTCTGCTGGAGCGAGGACGCGCGCGGGAGCTGCACAACCCCGAAAAGGTAGCCCTGATCCTCCTCCGGGATAAACCCGGTCGGCATCCGCACTCCGAGCCCCAGCCCCGCCAGAGCCAGGAAGGCGATGAGCGCGAGGCTGATCACGAACTTCCGCATCAGCCCGCTGCAGACCGAGACGTAGCCGTCGGTGGCCTTCCCAAAGATTTTGTTAAACCACCCGAAAAACGCTCCTAGCGGCCCGCTGGTCTTCTTTTTCGGCCGCAGCAGGAGGGCGCCGAGCGCCGGGCTCAGCGAGAGCGCATTGAACGCGGAGATGAGCACGGACACCGCCATCGTCACGGCAAACTGCTGGTACATCGCCCCCGTGATGCCGGGGATGAACACCGTCGGGATGAAGACCGCCGCCAGGATCAGGGCGATGGCGACCACCGGCCCGGAGACCTGAGCCATCGCCTTGATCGCCGCGTCTTTCGGCGACAGCCCCGCCTCGATATGGTGCTCGATCGCCTCGACCACCACAATCGCATCATCCACGACCAGCCCGATCGCCAGCACGAGGCCGAAGAGCGAGAGCGTGTTGATCGAAAACCCGAGCAGCGGAAACGCCATGAAAGTCCCGATCAGCGAGACCGGGACAGCGATCAGCGGGATCAGGGTTGCGCGCCAGCCTTGCAGGAAGATGAACACCACGAGGATCACGAGGATCATCGCCTCGAAAAGCGTCTTCACAATTTCCTTCACCCCTTCGGTCACCGCCAGCGTCGTGTCGAGCGCGACCGTGTACTGCAAGTCGTCAGGGAATCGTTTTGCCTGCTCGTCGAAGAGCGCGCGGACCTGCTTCATCGTATCCACCGCGTTCGAGCCGGGGAGCTGGTAGACGCAGACGATCGCGGCGTTCTGGCCCTGAAACCGCCCGCGGAGGTTATAGACTTGCGCCCCAAGGTCGACCTTTGCAACGTCCTTGACCCGCACGATCGAGCCGTCCGAATTCGCGCGGATCACGATGTTTTCAAAATCCTCCGTCGTGACGAGCCTCCCGGTCGTATTGACCGTGAACGTGAACACCTGCCCCTGCGGGACCGGCTCGCCGCCGATCTGGCCGGCCGGGTTCACGTTGTTCTGGGCGTTGACCGCCTGGATGACCTCCGGGACCGTGATGTTGAGCGTTGCGAGGCGGTCCGGCTGCACCCAGATGCGCATCGCGTATTCCCCCGCTCCGAAGATGCTCACGCTGCCGACCCCGTTCACCCGGGTCAGCGGGTCGTTGATGTTGATGTAGCCGTAGTTCGCAAGGAACGTCGGATCGTAGGTCCCCTTCGGAGAATACAGGACGAAGACGCCAAGCGGGGACGCGAGGGCCTGCTCGACCGTGACGCCGAAATTGCGAACGTCAGACGGGATCTGCGGCGAGGCCTGCGTCTGCCGCATCTGCGCGAGGATCTGGTCGGTTGTCGGCACTGTGTTCGTGCCGAAGATGACGTTGAGCGTCATCGCGCCATTATTCGCGTTGATCGAGTACATGTACTCCATGCCTTCGACCCCGCTCATCTGCTGCTCGATCGGCGTGGCGACCGACTGCTCGACCGTCAGCGCATCGGCTCCGACATACGTTGTCTGGACCTGGATCTGCGGCGGGACGATGTTCGGGAACTGCGAGACCGGCAGGCCGGCCATAGAAACCAGGCCAACAATCACCGTGATGATCGCAATGACCATCGCCACGATCGGCCGCCGGATGAAAAAGTTCGACATGGGCTATTTGGCGGGAGCCGGTGCTGGTGCCTGGTAGGGTTGGGCGACGACCTTCATTCCGGGCCGCGCCTTCTCGATCCCGCCGACGACGACTTTGTCTCCGGCCTTGATCGCGCCGTGCACGACGATGAGCTGGCCCTGGACCGGCCCCAGGTTGACGGGGATCCCCTTGACCGTGCTGTCGGCCTGCAGGACCGAAACGAAGAAGTTCCCCTGCTGCTCGAGCGTCGCCGCCTGCGGCACCAGGATCGCCCCGGGGATTTTTTCGACCGGCGCCGTAACCCTCCCGAACAGACCCGGCCGCAAAACGTTTTTCGGATTCGGGAAGAGCGCCGTGATCTGGATCGTCCCGGTCGAGGTGCTCACCTGCCGGTTCACAAAATCAAATTTCCCCTTCTCGGAATAGATCGAGCCGTCGGCGAGCTTCAGGGCGATCTTCGGGTCCTCGGCTGCCGCCTTGCCGCTCTGGAGCTCGGCGAGCAGGTCGGCCGCTTTCAAATACTGGGACTCCGTGATCGAAAAATTCATTTTCATCTGGTCCACCTGGGAGAGTTGGGTGAGGACTCCGGTCTTTCCGCCGGGTCCGACGAGGTCGCCGATCTGCGCCTGGGCGACGCCAGCGATGCCGTCGAAAGCTGCGGAGATCGTGCAGTAGTCGAGGTTCACCTGCGCCGCCTGCATCTGGGCCTGGGAGGCGGCCGCAGCGGCGAGTGCGGCCTGGGTGTCCTGGTAGGATGTGTCGTATTCCTGCTGGCTGATGACCTTTGTTTTATAGAGCTGGGATTGGCGCTGCAGGGTGATCTGCGCAAGCTGCGCCTGTGCGACCGCCCGCGCGTAGTCGGCCTGAGCCTGCGCCAGCGCGGCCTGGAACGGACGGGGATCGATCGTGAAGAGGAGGTCCCCCTTTTTTACCTCCGAGCCCTCCTTGTAGTTTTGGGTGAGGAGGTATCCGGTGACCTGCGCCTGGATGTCGGTGTTCAGGAACCCGTCCAGAAGCCCGACCCACTCGTTCGTCGCGACCACATCCTGCTGGATGGCTGGAGTCACCGTCACGAATACCGGGGGGGCTTGCGGCTTCGGCTTTTCGCAGGCGACAAGGAAAATCAACGCAGTAAAAAGTCCGATCCTAGCGAGTTGGCGCATCATGGGTGTCTTGGGTAGCAGCTTTCCGTGCAGGAGGAAAGGCGGAATGTTACTCCGGGCTGCAGGCTTCTTCCCCGCTAAGTTCCGGATACATCGGCTGGGAGGAAAACGTCACGAACAACAGGTCCTCGAGGTGCCCCTCGGCCAGCCTGGAGCTGATGGCCAGCCCGGCCATGGCAGCGGCCACGTAACCGACCCCATACCACTGCTCGCCGAAATAGATGCTCGCGCCAGTCACTGCGATGTTCGTCCCGGCGAAGACGAGGCAGCAGGCGAGCGCGGAACGGCGTTCGTCCAGATAAAAAAGAACCGTCAGAAACGTTAGGAAAAGCACGAGCAGGAAGGAGCCGATCAGGACAATCTGAAAAACCCCGGTCTGGAGCGCGCCCAGGCCGAGAGCAGGCATGATCCGATCCGCGAGAACCACCAGCACCAGGGTAAATGATCCCTGGAACTTTACCAGCTGGAGAACCTCCCGGCGCAGCGACTCCACCATCCCAAGGCGCCTCTCCTCCAGCCTCTCCAGCGGCGCTTTCCCGAGGACATCCTGAAAAAAGAGCGCGTAGTGCGAGGAGAACTCCGTCTCAAACTTCAGCAGAAAAATCGCCATGCCGGGAATGATGCTCAGGAAGCCGAGATAGACGGCCTGGTCGTGGAGAGGCATCGCGTAAAGCAGCCCGCTGACCTGGACCCTCCCGTCGCCAAACCACCAGAAAAGAAATTTGTCCGCCCAGATTCCTATATTGTAAGCGAGCCCGCAGAGGGCGACCATCCGATACGATGACATGGCGGAGCAAAATGTCATCGGCTTCCCGTCGCATCCGCCATCCGGCGTCTCCCTGCGGATGCAGGCGAGGAGAAGGACGACGAGGAGGGCATGCCCTGCCGCAAACCCAGCCATCAGCCAATCCGGGCCGAAATAGCGGAAGAAGAGCCAGGCGAGGGTTCCGCTCGCCGCGTACCCGGCGGCAAACGAGCCGACGACCAGCTTGTAGGATTTCATCGCCGTCAGCAGCCCGCTAAGCATCCACATCATCCCGACCTGGACGGATAGAAATACGCAGGAGACCTTGAACACATCGCTCGCGCCGGTGCAAAAAAAGAAGAACCATCCCGCGAAGGCTGCCTGGGCGGGCACGGCTACCGCCATGAACCGGCTGAGGAGCGGCCAGACCTGCTCGCGGTGCCCGGCGTAGTCGGCATCTGCGGCACACCGGACCATGACGAGCTGGATCGACCCGGTAAGGATCATGCTCGTGCTGTAGATAAAGGTGACCGAGCTGAAAAAAAGCGGCATCTCCGGGCTGTGAAAAACCGCCATGGCAAGCCCGATCGCGGAGAGCGCGGCGATCGACAGGACGAGCGGGCCACTGCTGATCACCGCCGCGTAGAAATAGGCTTGAAGAATGGCCGTGTACGTCTGCCTCCGCAGGATTTTCTGCAGCCGGAAACCTATGCCTGCCATGGTGCGGGCCCTTTCCCTTGGAGGGACTTGTAAAGCGCGCCATACTTCGACATGACGTGCTTCTCATTGTAAAATTGCATGACTCGAAGGAAGCCTGCGGCGCCCATGGTTGTTCGGAGTTCATGATCCCTGGCGAGGCGGACGAGAGCGTCGGCGGTTTGCGAAGGGGAGGAAATTCCAGTGAGGATCCCACCTCTCCCGAGCGCCTTGTCTTCCGGAGTTCTTCCGTTGAGGAGCTCCCGGCAGGCCCCGACATCGGTGGCCACCACCGGAATCCCGCAGGCGAACGCTTCGAGGATCACGAGCGGCAGTGCCTCGCTGATGCTCGTCAGGACCAGGACATCCACCCCGACAAGGATCTCCTCGATCCGACCGGAGCCATGAAATGAAACGGCCTCTCGCAGATCGAGGTCCTCGACCATCTCGAGGCATTCCTCAAAGTATTCCTGATCCTCATTCGTGGGCCCGTGGAGGGAGACGCGGGCATCAGGGAGGGCATCCGCTAGCATGCGCGCTGCGCGAAGCAGGGTTTTGATGTCCTTGATCGGGACGATCCTTCCCAGGAAGCCGATCCGGCAGGCGGATGGCTGGGGCTGGGAGGATCGAGCCTTCCGAGCCGCATCGAAACGTGCGGGGAGGATCCCGTTCGGGATGATCGTCACCCTTTCGGCACGCGCGCCGAACTCCTCCTGCAGGCGGGAGTTTCCGCTATACAGCGAGATGATCGGGTTGGCGGACTCATAGGTCAGCTTTCCGAGAAAGGCAAACATGCCGATCCAGAGGTTTTTCAGGGCGAGGCGGGTTGGGCCGGCGAGGATTCCGTGCCCCTGCGGCTCATGGATCCAGTCCGCCTGCGTGATTTCGATCATGCGCTCTTTCGTGTAGATCCCGTGTTCCGAGAGGATGTATGGCGCGCCCTCCCGGCGGGAGGCGAGCGCCCCGATCGTTCCGGCATACCCCGTGGAGATGCTGTGATAAACTGCTGCGTGAGGCACCTCGGGCAGCGCGCGGAGCATCTGCCAGAGCGGGGCGTGGATGATCCGGCACGTCCAGAAAAAATCGATGAACGAGACCGTTGGAAACCAGAGCGCGTAGGCTTTCCGGAGCACGTCCCAGCTGGCGCGCTCGTGCAGCAGGTTTCCGAATCGGACGCTCTTCCCGCGCGTCCTGAGCCAGTCGGAAAAGGCGAAGGCGGCCAGGATCCTCGCCTCACCATCCGCCGCAAAATAGACGGATTCCAGCCCCTCAGCCAATTCGCTGGCCGTCCCTGGATCGAGCGGTGCCGGGCGGAGTTCGTCCGCGCTGGGCCGCTCAAAAAGGAATGCCTCCCGAAACTCCGCAACATTATCCGGCATGTCGTAGAGCCGCTTGGCGGCTGCACGGCGGTCCGCCCCCAGAAAAAAGATCGAAAATTGGAGGTGGGGGTGCAGGTCAATGAGGCGGTGGACCCAACCGGAAACCCCACCCCTGACATAGGGGAAGGTCCCTTCCAGAAGCAGGCAGGCGTCTGGGATCCTCATGCGGCCGCCCGGGCTTCCCAGAACCGCCGGCTCTGGACGATCTCGGGCGGCACCTCGGGCATCTCCCGCCGCAATTCCTTCCGCAGCCCAAGCCAGTTGCGCTCGTGAAAAAGGACTCTCAGCCGCAGGCCCGCGAGAGACTCGTGGGCATACCCTGAAACCTCGACGCGCTGCAGCACCTCGCGCGCACGGGCTGCCTCCCTGAGCCTGAGATGGCAGCGCAGCGCAAGGACATCGGCATTGCCGCGCACGGCGCTCTCCGCAGGGATTTTTTCCAGCCATTCGAGCGAGCGGCGCAAGAATTTTTTCGCGAGCTCGGGCCCTGCGAGGTGGATCGTCACCATTTCGCGGAGGCTCTCAGCGAGCGCGAGAAGAACTTCCGCCGGAGCGTCCGGCGATCCCGCCAGGGCGGTCAGGCGCTTGATGTTCAGCTCCGCCTGCTCGGTCCACTTGGCCAGCTGCGACTGGGCGTAGTTCCGAACCTGCTCGTCGCTGTCGCCCACCGCCTTCTGAAGGATGAGCACGGCAGCGGGAGAGATTTCCGAGCGAAGCGAGAGGACGGCCTCCCGGCGTGCAAGGGTGTCCGGGGAGGCAAGAACCTCGATGATCGATCTCGCACGGGTGCCGGGAGCGGAGGCGGAGGCCGCGACCCCGCCGGGGATTCCCACAACCACACGACTCTCGGCCTTCGCCCGCTCGGGCTTGATCCGCATGGCCGCGAGAAGCGCAACCGCAAGGGCAGGTCCCGCCACAGGAACCGGAATCATCACGCCAAAAAACCACGCGCCTGCGCCGGGGAGGCTTTTCACCTGACCAATATACCGGATCCCCCAGGCCGACAGGAGAACGCAGGCGACGGCGTGCGCCGCAAATGCGGGCCCCGGGCGACCCTGCTCGAAAAGCAGCCAGGCCGCCCAGCCCTCCAGCGCTGCTCCTCCGAAGCCGATAGCGATCCGGAGCATCATGGCCGGCCGAGATCGGGGCGGATCGCCGACCACATCGCCTCTATCCCGGGAAAATCGTTTGTGCAGAAAACCTCCCCTTCCAGCGGCTGATGGCCGGCTTTGCTGTGGTCGGAAAACTCCTGGAACCTAGTCAGGCAAATCTCCGCTCCTCGTCGGCCGGTGAGCGGCAAAAGCAGGGCGAGGTGCGAGCTGTCCAATGCGCAGGTCGTATCTCCGACCCGAATCGCTCCCGAGACCGATCGAAAAACCTCCTCCGCTGCCGCCGCACCGCCGGCGGGCGGATGGAAGACGATCACCGACGAAATCAGGCGGAACTTTTTTTGGACGATGTTCGCCAGCTCCAGCATCCGGTCGAAGTCGGTGAGCGGGACGATCCCGCGCGGGTCGAAGAGGCCTTTTGCCCGGCGGTCGAGCCCTGCGAATTCCGACATCCACCGGCAGATGATCTCGATCGTTTGCATCCCCCTGGTGTTCATCGCGGAGAATGGCATGGACTTCACCAGAAGAAGGATCGATGTGTCACCGGGTTCGCCGATCGGGCTCGCCAGAAGAAAGTCATCCGCCGCGGCCGGCTCATTTCCCCAGACTTCGGGCAGCATGGCGATGCAGGAGTGCTTGAGCGCCGACCGCGCGACCGCAGAGCTTTCGACGTTCATCTGCTCCGGCCAGATCTCCGGCTTTCCGGAATAGGCCGCCCGCCTCCACGGTGTGCCCTCAAGGTAAATCGCTGCTTCATAGAGCCGGGCCTTGCGGCAAAATACCCCGAGCAAGGCATCGCAAAACCTCTCTGGCGGGCTCTGAAGCACGCGCCGGATTTCGTAATCCAGATTCGCAGTGTCGGCGTTGAGCAGCGCGAGCTCCCGGTCGAGGTCGTCCTTTGTTTCGGCAAGAATGAAGACCTGCTCGTCAAGCGCATGGAGGCGGTGCGAGGCGTGCTCGAGGCGGATCCCTGCCCGCGCTGCCTCATCGAAAAGCGAGTTCCGGAGCTCTCCGCAAATCAGCCCGCTCACCGGCAGGCAGACCAGCATGAACTTCCCTGCGTCCGCCAGCTCGCGCGGATCCTGCCCGGTAAGAACGGACGTTGCGAGGAGGAGAATGACCCCGGCCGCCGCACCCGCGAGCACGCCGGAAACCGGCCCGTATCTTCCGCCCATCAGGAGCGGAATCAAAAAATATGGCGAGGGGTTCGTTGCGGCCCATCCGCTGGGATTATGATCGAACGCCCAGCTTCCTACGGAGACCAGAACAAGGAGAATCGCCGCGTCCAGCAGCTTGGCTGGGGCACCCTCTCCTCCCCTCCAGAACCTTCCCGCCGGCTGGTCATGCAAATCCACAGCGCAGGCTTCTCACCGCAAGGGCATCCGGGCCACGGCGTCGCGCGAAACCTTTTGCGCCGCCCCGGCGAGGGAGGAGTAGATGAGGCCGGTGTGCGACGCGCTGGCATGCCAGATCGTTTTTTTCGCTGAGGGGTCGAGGATTTCCAGATAGACGCCTGCCGCAGGATCCCCGTCGAGGTCGGTTTTGTATCGGAATTCAATCGCGGTGCCGCGAACAATCCCCGAAGCCCCGTTCTTGCGAGCCGCCTGCGCAAGATCCTCGCCGGTGTAGGGAGGTGCCTCCCCAAGGTCGTTGACCGGCTTCGGCGGAAGCATCACCACCTCGAGCCCCCTCGCCGCAAGCTCGGTCCCGATCAGATCGGCAAAGGCCTGCCCGGCGTGGTCGTCATCGGTCGCATTCCGGAACGGCGCAACAATCACGCGGCCGGAAAGCGCGATCTCCGGGCAGCGGGGGCCGGAATCCACCCGCGAGGCGCACCCGACAAGCAAGGCAGAAAATATGGCGGCAATGATGGTCGGGCGAAGGGTCATAAATATTTTTGGCACCTGAGCTTATCTAAAATAGGATCTGCAAGGCAAGCGAGAGCTCGAAAACCTGTGAGCCGGTATTGCTCTGGGTCCCGCTGCTCATGTAGCCGGCGTTGGCCTGCAGCTCGATGCTTTTTCTCGGCCTCCAGGAATTTCTGAGATATCCCCCGTAGCTGGTCTGGCTGCTGTCCAGGTAGTATCCGAAGATCCCGGTCGCCTCGATCGTCCACTGAGGGAGGATGTCCCTGCGGGCGGAGATCGTCAGCCCTTGGTAGCTGATTTCAGGATCGATGAGGGTTTCGGGCGTGCCTGCGAGGATCCCCTGGTCTTCAAGGGCCAGCGCGTCCTGCGCGGGGGTGCTGCCGGGGTCGAAGAGCGGCCGGACAATCGCTGGGTCGGTCGCCGTGGTATTGAAGCGGGAATACTGGCCGACATACGAGATCCGGACGCTGACGGGATCTCTCAGGAGCACCCGCTCGACCTGCCACTCGGCACCCCATCCGCTTCCGAGGATCGAGCGGCCAACGGTCGCGACCCGGCCGAACGAGGTTGCGGAAACCCTCCAGTCGGACTCGTCGTCGAGAGTCCAGTCAAATCCCGCATACGCCCGGCTCTGGCGCCCGTCGAGGATCTCCAATGCCAGGCTGTCTGTCGCCCGCTGGTTGTAGCCGGCCCCAACATACCAGGCTCTCGTCGCGGAGATTTTTCTCCTGAGCTCTGCGGAGGCAAGGAACCCGGCCGACGAGCCGCCAGCCTCGCCTCGCAGGTGCCAGGATCGCGCGACCTGCGCGTCGAGCCCGACGGTTCCCTCCATGCGCGAAGCGCTCATCGCGCGGGACACTCCGACGGGGTTCTGGCGGAGGTCGTCCCGGTGGAGGTTTGCGAGGAGGTTGACCCGGTTGGTGAGCGGGCTCTCCCAAGCGGCATCGGTGCGGAGGATTTCTCCTGCGGAGAAGAGGTGCTGGTAGTCGGAGGAGATGCTGAGCCGGGGGAGATGCTCGAGGTAGATCCCGTCCAGGATCCTCCGGGCCTCCTCGCGCAGGGCCGGTGCGATCTGCCGGCCAGCCAGAAGCTCCTTGTAAACAGCGAGGGCGGTCCGCCAGTCGCCCGAGAGCAAGGCGCTCGAAGCCAGATCCACCTGGTAGGGGAACTCCTTGGCCTGAAAAAATTTCTCCCGCATTTTTTCGAGGATCCCCTGGGCTCTGGCGTGGTGGCCGAGCAGGCTCTCGGCCGCCGCCACAAAATACCACCCCTGGCTGTCGTCGGGATACGATCTCAAAAACTGCCGCGCATAGCGGAAGACCCCCGCAGCATTTTTCCGCTCGAGCTCCATCGAGCAGAGCACGAGCAGCGACTCCTTGTCCGATGGGGCTTGCCGGAGGATGCGGGCGGCGAGCGGGCGGGCCGCGCGCGGGCGCTTGAGCCGCGCGAACAGGTAGAGCAGCCGCTTCTGCTTTTGAAAAAGCGTCTCGCCCGCCGGGGCGGCAACGTCCTCAGCCATCGTCCCGGCGAGCGGCTCAGCAATCTCCGGAGTCGCGAGGATATCCTCCATCTCCGCCAAGGCGGTCGAAGCCAGAAGGATGGCGCAAAAAACCAGAATGCCGGCGCGGGAATTCACGGGTTCCTTGTTTCTTGGAGGACGAGCTGGAGCGACCTGCGATACGCGCGTTTTGCCCGCTCGGGATCTCCGGTCGAGAGGGTGGCGTCCCCGAGCATCCGCCAGGCGAGAGAGTCGCCGGAGCCAGCCGCGCCCGCAAGGTAACGTCGGAGGATGGCCGAGGCATCCCGGTAGTTTTCGATATCCAGGTACGCCTGCGCCGCATCGCGCGCCGCGTCCGGGTGGCGGGTGAGGTCGATGCCGGCCAGGACCGATTGCATCTCGCGCCCGCGCTTCTGTGCGCCGAGGGCACGGGCAAGAGCCAGCTGGAAGCCAGGACGTCCGGGCGCGACACGCACGGCCTCGCGGTAGACCGCCTCGGCCTCGCGGAACCTGCCCTCCGATTCCAAAAGCCCCCCGGACAGCTCGAGCATCTCCGGATCGCGTCTCTCCGTTTCCGACAGCGATTCCTGAAGGAATTTGATGGCTGCCTTCTGGCGCCCCGACTGCGCGAGCAGGAAGGCGTAGAGCGACTTGAGCTCGCTCTGGGATTCCGGGCCGACCCGGCCCTCGAGCTCTTTGAGCGCACCGGCGATATCCCCGTCGGCCGCAAGCCGGGAGGCGAGCTCCTCACGGAAGAACGGGCTTTTTGGAAATTTCCCACGACCCCTCGCCAGCGCCCGCCTGGAGTCGTCGCTGCGGCCGAGGAGCGTATTGTAATACGCGAGGTTCCGGTAGGTGTCTGCCTGGGTCTCCGGGTCGTAGGCGATCTTGAGCTCCATCGCCTCGACCAGGCCGGGGATGTCTCCCAAGCTCTCAGCTGCGGAATAAAACTCCTGAATGATATCGGGGGCATGGGTTTGACTGGCCAATTTCCGCAGACGGTCAAGGACTCCCTCGTAGCGTCCGGCCAGCCATTCTAGGCGCACCAGGCGATGCTCGATCTCCAAATCTTCGGGGGCAAGCTCCCGGGCGCGAACGTACAGGTCGCTAGCCTCATCAAAAAGCTGATCTGTCATGTCAATCTCGGCCAGGCTCCGGATCGCCGCAAGGTCATCCGGCTTGGCCGCCAGATGCCTCAGAAAGAGCTTTCGGGCCCCCTCGTAGTCCCCTGCCACGACCAGCAGGGACGCGAGAGCCAGGACGTCCGGGTTCGTGCCGGACTCCGGAAGAAACCGAGGAAGAACCCCCGCAAGCTCGGCCTCGCGGTGCAGCCCGGGTGCCAGCGCGATCACTCGGTCGAGCGCCGGACGTGAGCCGCCGGCCGCAAGCGGCAGGTACAAATCCACCGCCTCACCAGGCTGGCCGCTCCACTCAAACACCTTCGCGCGAGCCATTTTTTTGGCGTCATCATCCGGGCGCAGGCGCAGGTAGCGGTCGAGCGCGCGTGCGGCGAGCCCCTGGTCGCCCGCGCCCATCGCGATGTCCGAGAGCAGAAGCCAGACCTCCGCGCTGTCCGGATGCGCCCGCAGCCATTCCTCCAAGGCGGGAAGCGCCTCGGCCGAGCGCCCGCAGGCGAGCGATGTGCGGGCGATCATCTCCGGCAGCTCGGATCCTGGCAGGAGCGCTTCGCCACGGCGGGTCAGCAGGAAGTCCAGCGCCTCGCTGTTCCTGTTCTCCTGCCGCAAGAGGTTCAGATACAGGGATGCCAGCTCGCGCCCTGCGGCGGAGGTCGGGAAGGAATCGAGCCCTGCCTTCAGGGCTGCCACGGCCTCCTCGGGACGGCCGCTTCGGATCCACAGTCCGGCAAGGCGCAGCGCCGTCTGCTGGCTCCCGTCGGACAGCGCCTGCACCGCGCTCGCCTCGGCCAAAAGGTTCCCGGTACGCTTCGCGGTGGATTCCACCATGCGCCAAAATGAGGCGAGCTCGCCCGCAGGGATTGCCACGGATATCTCGCCGGCAATTTTTGCGATCTCGTCTGCCGATCCGGCATGCGCGATCGTTTCAGCCAGTCCCTCACGGGCCACCTGCGCGACAGCCCGGTCTCCCACCAACGGAAGAAACTGCCGCGAAAGCCGCTGGGCAGCTGCCTCGTCCAGCCCCTTCCCATCCAAGGAGGAAACCGTGGTGTTCAAGTCCAGCCAAGCCGCAAGCACCGCATGCAGCGCAGGCTTCGCAGCATCCCCACCGCCCGTTGTGGCGGCAAGGAGCTTTTCGATCCGCGGGAAATCCCTATCCTTCAGCGCGCGTTCGAGCACTTGGTTGCGATCCGGAATCAATAAAACCATCAGGATGACCGAGCCGGCAATGACGAGGGCCGTGACCGTCGGCAGCGAGTTCAGGCGAAATGGCCGGCTTTTCATGGCAGCGGAGCTCCTTCGATGGAGAGCTCCAGAGAGTTTCCTACCGTGACGACTAGCCGCCCGCCTGCGTCGGTCGTGAGCGTTTGCGCCGACCCGTTGACGGTCGCGGAGCATGGCTTCGAGGGGGCCAGCCCGGAAAGGGTGACCGTGACCGGACGAAAATCAGAGGCCTTCAGGCAGATCGCCTGCTTTTCAAAGCGCGTCACCTCGGCCTCGGCTGTCGAGCTCTCCAAGTAAATGTGTGCGGGCGGGGATTTCGCCAGCACGATCTCCGACCTCGGGGAAGCTCCGGTGGAAAAATACATCTGCCCCTCATGGATGTTGAAGCCTGTGAGGTTTTTGCTGGCAGAAAAATCCGGTTTCAGTCCGCTATCGGGCAGCCGGAACGTCCGGAGGTCGGGCCCATGGACGACGATCCAGCTCGTCGGCGACGACGAAAAAACTGCGGTGCCATGCGTCTGGCGGACGATGCGCGCATATTCGGCGGCCGTCGTAGCCTGCAGCGGGCGCGCGACGGCCCAGTCGAAGACCGTGCGCAGCGAGTTCAACGACTCCAGCCGGTCGGCCATGAACATGTGGAAGTAGATGTTCACCGGCTTGAGCCGTCGCGGCGAGCCCGTGCGCTCGAACGTCTGGATGACATTGGCATACCCGCCCCAGCGCGGGCCCTGAAAGCCATTCGTAAAGAGCATTTCATTCTGGACCGCCGCATAGACCTGCAGCCTGCCGCCCCACGACATCGAGAGCGGCGCGACCGATGACAAGCTTGGACGCGCCCTCGAGATGACGGTATCCCCGCCGTTCAGGTTTTCGACCGGCATCCCGTCTGCCACCGCAAGCGCCTCGGGGCCCGGGCGGCAGTTGCCCGACCAGAGGATCAAGTCCACCGGCTTGCCCGCCGGCGCCAGCTCGCGGCGGATGTACTCGACGGAGCTTCGCACCTCGCGGACCGGATCAATTTTCCCCATGTTGTATTCGTCGCCCAGCTCGAGCGATTGGGTCTCGTACAGGCTCGCCGTTTTGTCGTCAGGAATCCAAAAAAACGGATGCGAGTAGGTATGCGAGGCGATGCGGATATTCGGAAGCGCGAAGATGTCCCTCGCGATCCCGGCCAGCCGCTCGCCTTCCCCTGGTGCCTGGCCTTTCAAAAACCCCCGGATCTCGGCCTCGATGATCGAGGAGGTCACCGGCACGGGATATTTTTTGTAGATTTCGTCCCGGATGACCTCCGCCGTGAGCTTGCCGGGAACGACTGCCGAGCGGTTGCTGAAGCCGTCCGAATCCACATGGCTGAAAAACAGGCGCAGCCCGTCGCGCGTCGTGGCGTCCGGGGCCGGGAACGAGCGCGGCCGCAGCGCGGCCTCCAGAAAGGCAAAGGGGTCGATCCCCCAAAGGGAGACGTTGTCCGGCCGCTCGAACCTCAGGAACGGTGCCAGCGCCACGCCTCCCCACGGCGCAAGGAAGACCGCGTCATAGGGAAAAGCCTCCGGGCTGCCGGGGACCGTGAACTTCGCGGAGACCAGGACATCTGCCTTCGCTGGCGCGCGCACGGACGGGCAGCAGGACGGAACCATTCGCGGCGGGCTTTCGCCTTTCAGCACGGGCGACTCACGGGCCTCGAAACCGGCCGGAAGGTTCAGCGTGCTTGCCTTGCGGGCATCAATCTCCATGCCCAGCAACTTTCCCAA
Source organism: Verrucomicrobiia bacterium (assembly GCA_037127695.1). GTDB lineage: Bacteria > Verrucomicrobiota > Verrucomicrobiia > Chthoniobacterales > Terrimicrobiaceae > QYQL01. The sequence continues at coordinate 22,905 of JBAXXX010000002.1, forward strand.
CGCCACCGCATACCTGCCGTCGAACGGGATCTTTCCAAAGATCAGGACAGGAAGCCCCCGCCGAGCGGAGAGCCACAGCAGGACGCCTTTCTGAACTCCGCCGGGCCACTCGGTGGCCGCATCGAAGACGATCGCGGCATACGTCTCATCGAGCGCGGGCAGGGGGCCGGCCATCGCGTCGAGATACACGACCTCGTAGCCCATCCACTCGAGCGGCAGTTGAAGGAACTGCGCGATCCAGGTATCCGCAGGCCAGTATCTCGATCCTCCGCCTTCCAGGTCCACCTGCCGCCCATAGACCGCAGCGATTTTCCTCGCCACCGGGCGGATCGGGGCAAGCGATTTTCCGCAGAGGTCCGGGGTCGTCACATACGGGATAAACCCGGCCTCGCGGATCTTTTCGGCCGTCTTCCGGGCGAGCTCCAGCTTGTCCGGATCAACGTAGTCCACCACATAGATCGGAAGCCCTGCTGCCTTGTGCAGCTGCGCCACCAGCCAGCTTGTGTCCTGTTCCGAAACCTCGCCATACGCCTTCCTGTCGAAAAAATACGTCTGGTAAAGCGACTCGGCGAGCACCCCGTTGATCAGCGGGCGGATCTCCTCAAGGATCGAAAACCCGCGGTTGACGATGATCGTTTTGTCCGGATGGCGGCGGCGGATCTCCCGGATCGCCCGGACGAGCCCTGCCCGCAGCGCGCCAGCGCGGGACGGATGCTTCTGTGCCAGCACCTCCACGCTATCCAGTGTGTCCAGAAAAAAACCGTCGAAACCCTGCGCCGCAGCCTCGTCGGCAAGGTCAGCCAGCAGATCCTCCCAAAGCGGCGAGGAGACATCGGCCAGGTCGCTCGCCCAGGTCTCATTCCTCCCCAAAATCGGAATTTTATCCCGCAGGAACCGCTTCCGGTATGGCGCATCTCGAGCCACCTCGACCGCGCTCAGATACGCCAGCACCGTGCAACCGGCCGCCTTCGCCTCGTGCAGCGGGGCCTGCGCGCCCGGGTGGATGATGCTCGTCGTGTACGCTGCCAAGTCGCCCGGAGACACGCGGGCGGAATAGTTGATGTAAAGGCTCCCGCCTCCCGAGGCCGGCTGCGGTGCGGCCTGGCTGATCCCTGCGGCCAGAAGAATTCCGGCGAGCCGCTTCATGCGCCCGATCCCGATGTCGGCGCATCCGCCTCGCTGCGCCAGGGTGCTTTTCGGCTCATCCCGTCTTCACTTCGATGATGTCGTGCGGCGCGCTCTCGCGCAGGCCGGCTGCCGTGATCCGGATGTAGCGGGCATTTTTCCTGAGGTCGGCAAGCGTCGGAGCTCCGAGGTAGCCCATCCCGCTCTGCAGGCCGCCGGCAAGCTGGGCCAGGACCGTGTCCGCCGGCGCGGAGACTTCCTTGAGAGCCTCGACCCCCTCGGCGGCGGACTTCTGGGCGGAATCTTTTGCGTGCCCATATCGCGCTGCGCTCCCCGCCTTCATCGCCGCATGGCTGCCCATCCCGCGGTATTGCTTATAAAACTTTCCGTTGATCTCCATGATCTGCCCCGGCGCTTCCGGGCACCCCGCGAGGAGGCTTCCGCAGATGACCGCGTCCGCGAGGGTCAGCGCCTTCACGATGTCCCCGGACTTCGTGATCCCGCCGTCCGCCAGGATCGTCACCCCGCATTGTTCCGCGGCCTTCGCGCAGACGTAGAGCGCGGTGAGCTGCGGGATCCCGACGCCCGCCACCACGCGGGTGGTGCAGATCGAACCTGGCCCCTGGCCGACCTTCACGCAGCTCGCTCCGCAGGCCGCCAGAAATTCGACGCCCGAGGCGCTGGTGACATTCCCGGCGATGATCGGGAGGGCAGGGAACTCGGAGCGGATCGCGCGCACCGCGTCTCCCACCCCGCGCGTGTGGCCGTGCGCAGTCGAGACCGCCACCGCATCCAAGCCGCGTTCGACAAGAGCCCGCACATGTTCGAGCAGCCCGGGGCGGTCGAGCTCCCCGGAGGCATCTCGAGCGGCCCCGACGGCCGCGCCGCAGAGGAGCCGGAACTTCCCGTCGCGCGCCGGCTTCGTCCGCAGGGAGCGCTCCTGCGTGATCCTCTCGATGTCGCTCAGCGTGAAAAGCCCGCGCAGGCGGTCGCCAGCATCCACAACCAGCAGCTTGTGGATCCCGATGTTCTCGGTAAAAAACCGGTCTGCCCGCGCAATCGGATCCTCCCCGAGCTCGTCCTCGCGGATCGTCAGCACCTCCTGGCGCGGGATCATCGCCTCGGGCACGGCGCGCGGGGCAAAGCGCGGGCGCACGCAGTGCCCGGGCAGCAGGCCGAGAAGCACCCCCGATGCATCGACCACAGGAAACGTGCTGAACGAGAATTTCTTGTCCTCGATGAGCGCCAGCACATCCCCGATCTGCTGGTCGGGGGAAGCTTTGATCGGCTCGCGGATCAGCCCGTGCACATGGTTCTTGACTCGGGAGACCTCGGAGAGCTGCTGGCGCTGCGGCATGTTGTAGTGGATCAGCCCGAGCCCGCCGCTCAGGGCCAGCGCAATCGCCATCCGCGACTCTGTCACCGTATCCATGTCTGCCGATACCACCGGAAGCTGCAGCAGGAGGCCGGGGGCAATCTCCGTTCCAAAATCCGCATCCTTCGGTAAAATCTCGGAGTAGCCCGTCGCCAGCGACGCGTCATCGTAGGTCATCGCCAGCCCCGCATTCGCAGGAAAAAACTCGTCTGCCGGCCGATAAAATATCCGGTCCAATCCGGCCGGCGTGAATGGCGTGGTGGCTTCCATGGGGGAGCATGTTCGGCCAGCATGAAGAAAATCAAGCGGATTTCTGATATTTTCCCGGATAAATAAATCATTGTGTTCCGCATCCGGCGCATGACACGATGTGCCATGCAACCCGATCCTCACTTGGAAGATCGTGCCGCCCGCGCACAAAAAATCATCGGGGCCCCGGAAAAATTTAAAGTCTGCGAGGGCTGCGATTCGATCGTGACCGCGCGGGTGGCGACCTGCCCGAACTGTCACGGATACCGGTTCGACGAGTCGCCGGAACGGGTCGTCGAGCAGGCGGGGATCCTGGCGGCCCGCCCGCAGCAGAGCGTCACGGCGGAAGATCTCGGGTAGCTCCCGGGCCGTATTTCCGGCTATCGGGGATGCCCCGCCGCAGAGCCGCCTCATTAGATCGCCTTCTAGATCTTGATTTTCGTCCGACCCGGGCCCACACTTCTCAATAGAATCTCCGGGCATCTCGCCTCCGCGCTGGAGATCCAATCCGCTAGCATGAACGACCCCATCAGCTCGCCTTCCCCGAAAGATCATGGGGTGATGAGCGGCGAGGTTTTTTCTGGCGCGGCAGCCCTTGGAGCCAGCTGGCTGCTCGAGCGAGCCGAGGCCGATGCCGGGATCCGGCGGATGCTGGGCGGCCGGGTGCTGGGCGGGATTGCCGAGCCGGCCCAGCCGTTCGTGTCGGCTCTTGTCTTGCGGAGGCTGCCCGGGCGGGTATGGGTCGTTTGTCAGGATGTGCGGCGGCAGGAAGATTTTGCTTCGGAGCTTGCGGCATGGTGCCCGCGCGTGCGGTTGCTTCCCGAGCTGGAGGCCCCCTCGGGGGACGCGCTTCCGGATCCCGAGACGGCATCCGAGCGTCTTGAGCTGCTGCGCGCGCTGGCCGACCCGGAAGGCGACGAGGTGGTGGTGATCCACTCCGGGCAATGGGGATCGTATGTTCCCGCACCGGGGGTGATTTCCCGGGGGTTTTTCCCGCTTTTCACGGGGCAGAAAATTCCGATTGAGGATGTGGCTGGCCGGCTCGTTCAGTCCGGCTATGAGCTGTCCCCGCAGGTGACCGCGCGCGGGCAGTTTGCCAGGAGGGGAGGGATCCTGGATGTCTTTTCCTGGCAGTCCCCGCGCCCGCACCGGGCGGAGTGGTTCGATCTCGAGATCGAATCCCTGCGCGAGTTCGATCTGGACAGCCAGGGGTCGGTGGCTGCCGTCGAGCGGGTCGAGATCCTTCTTTCGCAAGCCGGCCGGGGGGATGCCTCCCTTCTCGAGTATTTTCGGGCGTCCGATTCGGTCATCGAGTTGGATCCCGAGGCCGGGGAGGTCGCCTCCAGCAGCATGGCCGGCCAGCCGGCAGCAGGAAATGCTCCGCCTGCGACCTATGTTTTACTGGGCTTGCCGGCTGAAGGCTCAGCGGGCTGCCTCTCGTTTTATCCTCCGCCTTTCGCCGAGCTGGGCGCGGGAGATCTCGTCCTCGATGCGGTGAAGCGCGATCGGTTTTTTGATCAGCTTCGGGAATGGGATGCGGCGGGGTGGACGGTGGGCTTTGCCTGCAACAACGAGGGGGAAGGCGAGAGGTTCCGCGAGCTGGCGCCAGACTTCGACGCCTCGAGGATGCCGATTCTTCCTGTCCCGGCAACGCGCGGGTTCGTCTGCCCGCAGGCGAAGCTCGCATTGCTCGCCGATGCCGAAGTCTTCGGGCGATCGGCCAGCCAGCGCGCGCGCCGGGCCGCCCTCCGCCGCGACCGCCTCCGCGCCCGCCGCGCAACAATGGATTTTTCGGAGTTCGAGGAAGACGACCTGGTCGTCCACCTCGACCACGGGATCGGGAGGTTTCTGGCATTGCAGAAGTCCCCCGACGGGGGAGGGGAGGTGCTGGCGCTGGAGTTTGCGCAAGGGTCGCGGCTCTATGTTCCGCTCGACCAGGCGTGGCAGGTCTCGCGATATGTCGGGCTCGGCAAGCGGCATCCGGATCTCTCCGAGCTGGGTGACGGGCGCTGGCAGAAGGCGAAGGCGAAGGCGTCCCAGGGGATTTTCGAATATGCGACGAAGATGCTCCGCGTGCAGGCCGAGCGCGAAAACGGGTCCGGGCATGCGTTTCCCCCGGACTCCCACTGGCAGCAGGAATTCGAGCGCTCGTTCCTCTTCACCGAGACCCCGGACCAGCTGCGGGCGATCGCGGACACCAAGTCGGACATGGAATCCGTGCGCCCGATGGACCGGCTCATCTGCGGGGATGTCGGGTTTGGAAAAACCGAGGTGGCGATCCGGGCGGCGTTCAAGGCCGTGACCGGAGGGCGGCAGGCGGTGCTCATCGCCCCGACCACCGTCCTGGCCCAGCAGCATTTCCAGACGTTCCGCGAGCGGATGAGCGAATACCCGGTGACGATCGAGCTCCTGAGCAGGTATCGCTCGCAGGCCGAGCAGAAGCGCGTCATCCGTTCGCTTGCCGATGGCGGAGTCGATATCGTCATCGGGACCCACCGGGTGATTTCCCCCGATGTCTCCTTCAAAAATCTTGGCCTTGTCGTGGTGGACGAGGAGCAAAGGTTCGGGGTCAAACACAAGGACGCCCTCAAGGAAAAGTTTCGCCTGGTCGACGTGCTCACGCTCTCGGCCACTCCGATCCCCCGCACGCTCTACCTCTCGCTCATGGGGGCGCGCGACATGTCGCTCATCGAGACCCCGCCGCCGAACCGCCAGCCGGTCGAGACGGTCGTCTGCGGGTATGACGAGAGGATCATCCGCGATGCCATCTCCCGCGAAATCGCCCGCGGCGGACAGACCTTTTTTTTGCACAACCGGGTCCAGAGCATCGAGCGCACGGCGCGGCGCATCCGCGAGCTGTGCGGCGGAGCGCGAGTCTTCTTCGGCCACGGGCAGATGGATGAAAAGGAGCTCGATGCGGTCATGCGGACGTTTGTGGCCGGAGCGGCGGACGTCCTCGTCTCGACGACGATCATCGAGAGCGGGCTCGACATCCCGAATGCGAACACGATCATCATCGACCGGGCCGATCGGTTCGGGCTTGCCGACCTCTACCAGCTCCGCGGGCGCGTCGGGAGGTCGAGCCACAAGGCGTATGCCTTTCTGATGCTCCCCCGCGAGCTGATGAGCGTCGGCGCGGCGCGCAAGCGGGTTTCGGCGATCAGGCAATACTCGGACCTCGGCTCGGGGTTCAAAATTGCGATGAGGGACCTCGAGATCCGTGGGGCTGGCAACCTCCTCGGCACGGCGCAGAGCGGGCACATCATCGCCGTCGGGTTCGACCTCTACTGCAAGCTTCTCAAGCGTGCGGTCGAGTCCCTCAAGGGCAACCGGGCCGGCGGGGGCTCCGCCGCGCTGCGCCTGGACTTCCTCAAAACCGACGAGGCGGAGTTCCTTGGCGCCGGCGACGTCGCAGGCGCCTTCATCCCGGCGGCCTACATCTCCGACAGCCGCCTCCGGATCGAGGCCTACCGGCGGGTGGCAGAAGCTTCCTCCCGGGAGGAAATCGATGCGCTCCTGGCCGCCTGGAAGGACCGGTTCGGAAATGTTCCGCCGGCCGCAGAAAACGCGCTTGTCCTCGCTGCCATCCGCCTGGAGGCATCGCGGAGGAGGATTCCCGCCGTCGAAGTGCGCGACAATAAGCTCATGCTCACGCGCGGCGGAAGCTATATCCTCATCGGAGGTCGCTTTCCCCGCTTGACGGCAGCCCACCCGGATTCTAGGCTTCGCGAGGTTTTGACCGTTTTGGAAGAGATGCCCACCCGATGAGATTTTTGTTTTTTATTTTTACCTTCAGCGCTTTTGCTGCCCGCCTCACCCTTGCGGCCCCGCAGGCGGAGATTGTTGACGGGGTGGCGGCGATCGTGAACAGCGAGGTGATCACGATCTCCCAGCTCCGCGAGCTCATCGGCGCGCGGGAGCGGGAGATGAGCAAGGCATACTCCGGCTCTGTGCTCTCGGAAAAACTCAAGGAGATGCGGCTGGCGGCATTGAAGGATCTCGTCGACCGGCAGCTCATTATCCAGGAGTTCCGGAAGATGCAGGAAAAAGGCGCGAACATCCCGGAATACGTTGTGGACGACCGGGTGCAATCGATCATCCGCGAGGAGTTCGGGGGCGACCGATCCGCGTTCGTGAGGACGCTTCAGGCTCAGGGCTACACGATGACCCGATTCAAGGAGATCGAGAAGGAAAAGATCGTCGTCCAGGCGATGCGCCAGTCGAAAGTCAACGAGAACTTCGTGATCTCCCCGATTCAGATCCAGGCGTTTTACAACAAGAACAAAGGCTCCTACGCGATTCCTGAGCAGGTCAAGCTTCGGATGATCGTCCTTCGCGAAGGGGTTGCCGGGGATGTGGCGAGCACGGAGAACAAGGCGCAGACGGCAGAGGAGATCCGGCAGAAGCTGGTGGCCGGGGCCGAGTTCAGCCGGATGGCCGAGATGTATTCCGAGGATGAGACGACCCGCGACACCGGGGGCGACTGGGGGTGGATCGAGGTCGGCACGCTCAACGAACAGCTCTCGAAGGTCGCCTTCTCGCTCAGCCCGGGCCAGATCAGCAAGGTCGTCAAAATGGGCGAATCCTACTACATCCTGTTCGTTGAGGCGAAAAAGAACGCATCCGTCAAGCCGATCCCCGACGTCCGTGACGAGATCGAGCGCAACCTGATCCAGCAGGAGCGGATGAAGGTCCAGAAGCGATGGCTCGATGGCCTCCGCGCGAAGGCCTATATCAAGATCCTTTCGTAGTCGGTAAAAACCCCGCAAGGCGGGCCGAGCTTTGCGGGCCGCCGGCGGATGCAGCCCGTGTCCGGCGCGGTGGCCGGGCTTGTTGTTATACTCGATCGCATAGCGTTCTCCGAAAACAGGAGGCTCACGCGAAGGCGCGAAGAAACCTCAGGCCGTATTTCTTGACGGGGCTCCTTGCTCAAGCTCCAGCCTGGCGCTACAACCGATCGCATTCGCGATAAATGCCGTGAGGGTCAGGCTCTGCGCCTGCGTCGAATGGCCGTCAGGAGCGTGCCGGCGATGGCGAGAAGCGCCCAGGTGCCGGGCTCGGGCACCGCGATGGTCAGGCTTCCGGTCAGCTCGCTGAACGTCAGGGTTTGGCCCCCGCTGCTGTTCCATGTGAATGTCTCGCCGGCCTGGGCCCATGCGCCGGCATATTCAGAGAAGCCTGTGGCGACCAGCGAGCTGAAGTGGCCCGTGTGGGAGCCGGTGTAGGCGAAGAGGTTGATGTCTGTCGCGTCGCCCAGCTTGGTGCCGTTCGTGAAGTTGATGGTGAACGCGCCGTTGAGCGTGAGCCCGCCGGCAACCGTCACGTTGATGGCGTCGTAGTCCCCCCCGCGCGAGGTGGTTCCTGCGATTTCAAAGGCGGTCGTGCTTCCGCCGTCGAGGACAAGGCTGCCGACCGTGAGGAGCCCGGGGCTGTTGCCGGGGGCAAGCGTGCCTCCGCTCTTGATGTTGACAGACCCGGCGATCGTTCCGCTGCCGCCGAGCGTGCCGGAGCTTTCCACCGTGAACGCGCTGCCAGCAGCGGTCGAGCCATTGACTCGCAGCGTTCCCGCGTTGACAGTGGTCGTGCCGGTGTAGGTGTTGTTGCCGGCAAGAACCCATGTGCCAACGCCCGTTTTTGTGAGGGTGGAAAGCGTGGTTCCAGTTTGGTCGGAGAGATACGGGGTCAGGGTATTGTTCCCCGTATTTGTTCCCGATAGTATCAGGCCGTGGGTCGCGTTGCTGCCGCTAAGGCTGATGGCCCCGGTATTCACAAACGAGACAGCTCCGGTCCCCGAAGCTTCGAGGGTGCTGGCCATGTTGGCTCCGATCTGAATAAGCCGGTTCGTGGTCGCGCTGGCACCCACGTATTGCAGGGTTCCGCCTTGGATCGAGAGGTTTGTGCCCGTAATCGAGGACGCGCCGACATTGGAGGCGACTCCGCCATTTCCGATATTCGACACGCTGAGGATACCGCCGGAACCGATACTGGTTAATCCGGTGTAAGTGTTCATTCCGCTCAAGACCAAGGTGCCGGCGCCTGTCTTTTGCAAGCCGCTAACAGCACTTCCATCCGCAATGACGGTACTGACCGTAAGATCGGCCGCGGCTGTGGAATCACCAACGCTAAAGGTGCGAGTGCCATTCAGTGTGAGGCTTCCCGAGCCCGAGATCGTCGCGCCGTTCGGGTTGTTGGTGCTCGAGTAAGTCACCGTGCCGCCGAGAGTCAGGTTGCCTCCGGTGCCGATCGTCACGTTGGCCGTGCTGCCCGATGCGCCCCCGCCAAGCGTGAGGGTCGTGATCGTCTGGGGCGTGTTCGTGAGATCAAGGGTGCCGCCATAGACCGTCACGGCATTGCGGATTGTTCCGCTGCCGGTGAGGCTGAGCGTTCCGGCATCGGCTCCGCCGGAGGTGCCGATTGTTGTGCTGCCGTTGTAGGTGTTGGCGGCGGTGAGAGTCAGGGTGTTCGCCCCCAGTTTGGTGAGGTCCGCGTTCATCGCAAGACTATTTCCGTAGGTGCCGTTGCCGTTCGTGGTATCGAATGCAAGGACTGTGGTGTTCGAGCTGAACGTCGTCTTGCCTAGAAGCGTCACAATGTCGGGTGCCGCGTAGTCTGAAACGCCGCCATAGTTCACGGCAAGGGTCGAACCGGCGTTGGTGACCGTGATGTTGCTCGTGGTGGACAGTGAAGCCGGCTTGGCGGATTGCAGCATGCCGGCAGTGATCGTCGTCGCGCCGGTATAGGCATTGCTGCCCGAGAGCATGACCGTGCCCGTGCCCGACTTGGCGAGTGTTCCTGTGCCGCCCACAGCCGCGCTGATCGTGCCGCGGCTGGTGACGTCCGTGCTGCCCGGGTTGAGAACATACGAGGAGCCGGTCAATGTGCCGTTGCCCGAGATCGTCCCGCTGCTGAGAGTGACCACTCCGACCGTGTCGCTCTGCGCAACGTCGAGCGTGCCGCCGCTGACCGTCACCGCAGCCGTGTCGGCAAGCGTGCCTCCGACGCCAGCCAAGGAAAGCGTCCCGCCATAAACGGTGGTGCTGCCGGTGTAGGTGTTGCTGCCGGCGAACGTTTGTGTCCCCGTTCCCGCTTTGATAAACGTTCCATTTCCAGAAATCGTGCCGTTGAAAGAATACGCGTCAGCTCCGGCCAACGTAAGTATCTTGCCGGTAGTAGATGACGCATTCCCGCCGCCGATGAGCCCTCCAATAGTTGAATCAGCTTTCCAATCAAAAGTCCCGCCTGCCATCACATTGACGGTGGACTGCCACGCGCTCAATAGCGTGCCAATATTTGTCGTCTGGAGGTAAGCACCACTGCTCACTTGAAGCGTCCCTGTAAAATCGTTGCTGATTCCTCCTATCGCCGTTACATATGTGGCGTTGCCTGTCGTATTCGTAAAAGTGATTGTTTTATTCCCGGTGATGGTCCCGTTCATGCTGAACCCTGAGGTTCCCCCGCCGATGTCCACAATCAGATCATTATTCAGGGTAATATTTCCTGATAAGGTGCCGCCTTTAAGTGTGCGGAGGGTTCGGTTTCCAGTTCCCGCAACAACGGTAATGTCATTGGCCGAGTTGCCGTTGGAGTTGTTTCTGAACAAGACATCTCCACCGCCTGTGCTGCCGAGAGTGATCGCGCCGGTTCCAAGGGGGACGAGACCACTTGCGCCCTGATACTCAAATGTTCCCGAATTGATCTGCAGCCCACCAGCCCAGCCGGTATTATTGCCAGACAAAACCAGCAGTGATGTGGCGCTATTCTGGATCAGTGCCCCGACATTGCTGCCGATAGTGCCGGAGATCGTCGTTATTGCGCTTCCTGTGCCGCTGTTGGTGATCGTGCCGGTATTGTTTACGGAGCCGGAAAGCAAGATCGTTCCGGTGCTGTTGGCGTTGAGCGTCAGGTTGCCGGTGTTTGACCACGAGCCGGACAGGGTGGATCCCGACGCCGCCTGGTTCCAGATGACATTCATATTGCTGGTGAAGCTGCCCGCGCCGGTCGAGCCGCTGCCGATGGTGAGCGTCTGGCTCGCGCCGCTGTTCGTGACGGTTCCGGCGTTGTTGATCTGCCCGACTGTCTGGGCGTATCCGTTGAGGTCAAACGTGCCCGCCGCGCCGGTCGTCAGCGCATTTGTGCTCAGAATACTATTATTGACACCGATCAGCAATGTCCCCGCCGTGACCGTCGTCGTGCCGGTGTAGGAATTCGTGCCGCTGAGGATGAGGCTTCCCAGCCCGCTCTTTGTCAGGTTGTTTCCTCCGGTGGGTATGATGTTTGCGCTGATGGTGCCGGTGACGCCGGAGTTCACTGTGACCATGGCTTCCGTATTGTTTGCAAACGTGAGGTTGCCGGTCGTGCCGCTCGGCTTGATGCTGTTGCTTCCGCTGAAAAGGATGGCACCGCTTGCGTTGGTCAGCGTCACCCCGTCATTGATCGAGACGTCGCCTCCATTTATGATGAGGGAGTTGATCCCAACTGTGGCAGACACGGTGGTGTTCCCGGTGATGTAGGTGTTGTTCCCGCTGGTGAACGCATTGCTGGCGAACTCGTCGGCGAGGTTCAGCGGGCGCAGTCCGGACGTTGCGTTGTAGGTGAGGAAAGTATTGGCGGTTCCGGTCACTGTGCCCACCCCGCCGGTCGTGGCGGTCGCTTCGCCGACCAGATACGGGATGATCTTGGTGTCCTTTGCTGCGGCATTGATCCCGGTGTTGAGTGCGTTCGTGCTGCCGGACAATGTCGGGGCGCTTGTGATGATGAACCGATTGGGAGCGGTGCTGTTGAACCCGAGGCTTAATCCATTCACCAGGGTCACTCCGTATCCGCCGCTATGACCGAACGACGCCGCCGTGAGCTGCGCGGCATTCGATCCGCCAGCCGTGATGGTGACAGTCGCACTCCCCGCGCCTTGGGTGATCGCACCGATGGTTTCCGTGGAGTTCGTGGCGGCGGCGTCGGACCCCTTGTAGTTGAAAGTGCCGCCCACGAGCGAGAACGTGGCGGCATCAGCGATGCGGAGATTGTTGTTGCCCCCGGCTGCGTCGGTGTTGTCGATCACAAATGTTCCGCCGTTGAGCGTGAAGCTCGTGCCAGCGATCGTCCCGGCCGCCCCGCTGAGTTGCAGTGTTCCCGCGTTGATCGTGGTCGTGCCGGTGTAGGCGTTCGTCGCATTCAGAGTTAGTGTCCCCGCACCGGACTTGGCCAAGCCGACGGTGTTGGTGGAAGCCAAGGCCCCGAAGGTCACGTTCTGGCCGTTGGTATCAATCGAGATCGCGCCCGTGCTGTTTTTGATGCTGGAGGAATAATCCGCCATGTTGCTGGCGGTGAATTGCAGCGTGCCCCCGGTGAAGGTGATGTTGCCGCCGCCGCCGAGGGCACCAGCGCCGCCCAAGCTGAGAGTGCCACTGCTGATCGTGGTGACGCCGGAGTAGGTGTTGTTGCCCGAGAGCGTGGTGGTGGTTCCCGCCCCGGACTTAGTCAGCGCGCCCGCACCCCCCAAAATGGCGCTCGCCGAACCATTGCCGGTCAGGCTGTAGGATGTGCCCGTGAGCACGCCGGTGGTGCCCGTGATGTTGCCGCTGGAGAGGGTGACGATACCGACCGAATCCGAGTAGATGCCCATATCCAGCGTCCCACCGGAGACCGCCACGTTCCCCGTGCTCAGCGTGTTGTTCGCCCCGTAGGCCAGCGTCCCTGCTGAAACTGTGGTGTTGCCCGTATAGGTATTTGCTCCGGAGAGGGTCAGAGTGCCGGCTCCGCTTTTTGTCAGCCCGCCGGTTCCTTGGGTCATGGCCGTGCTGATCGTGAAATTGTTGGCGACATCGCTGATATTCAGCCCGACAGCGACATTGGTTCCATAGGAAAGAGCGTGCGAGCCAAAGTCGTTCATAGACGTCCCGGTGACCCTCAAGGTGCCGCCATTGAAGAGGAGCGTGTTTGTCGCGTTCCCGAGGTTTGCGGTTGAGCTGACGCTCAACGTGCCGCCGGTGAGCGTGGTGGTGCCCGTGTAGGTATTGGTGCCGGACAGCGTGGTGGTGCCGGTATTCGTGATGGTCAGGTTGTTCGTGCCATTTCCGCTGGCGGAGTTGGCAATGTTCCCGCTGATCGTCGTATTACCGGTGCCGCTCAAGGTCGACGTAAAATTTCCCGCGCCGGTTCCGAGAAAGACATTTCCGGCAAGCGTCAGCGAGTTGCCGCCGGTGATGCTGCTGTTTAAGCTCTTCCCCGTTGCCGTGAAGGTGGTGTTGCCGTTGATCGTGACGTTCTGAGCGCCGGATATTGCGCCGTTGTTGGCTACGTTCAGGGCGTTGCTCAGGTTTCCTGATGTCGCGGTGAGTGCCTGCAACGTACCGCTGCTCAAATCCAGCGCGCCCCTGGCTAAGCCGCCGTTGTTGCTGTTGTTGAGCTGCAGAACTCCGTTGCTGAGCGTGGTGGAGCCATTTGATGTATTTGTTCCAGACAAAACAACATACCCACCGCTATTGTTGATCGTGGTTGTTCCGGAGTAGGAGTTGGTGCCGCTCATCGTCCATTTGCCGAGCGTTGTTGCGACGGAGACGCTCATCACCCCGCTGCCGTCAGAAATATTCCCGCTGAGCAGGTTTCCCGTGCCGGCGCCAATCGTGTTGCCACTTAGCGTCAAGGTGGAAGTGGCGGCGTTGGTGATGTTTCCCGTAAAGACCAGCGCGGATCCTGGATCAACCCTCGCATTGATGAACGTGTAGGAGCCATAGAGGATGAGAGAGGAGTTGATGGTTTCGGTCAGGTTCGTGCCCGTGGCGTTCGCTGCCAGGGTGACCGCGCCGCCCGAGGCGAGGAGGAGAGCGTTGCCGTTCGTGCTGCCGATGAAGTAGCTGCCGGTGCTCCCGGTGAACATGATGCTCTTGATGTTTTGCGAAGCGGAATCAATGACGACCGGCGTGCCCACGGTGCCCCACCCGTTGGAAATCGCCGCGTTGAACGTGGCGGTATCGGTGGTGGTGTTGCCGGATGTCGCGCCGGGAGCCGCGCCGCCATTCCAGTTGTCGACCGTGGACCAGTTGCCGCTCGTAGCATTCCCGCCGGCCCAAGTTTGGTTCGCCGCGTGTGATGCCGCAGGAAAAGCGAGAGAATTTGCTGCAATCGCTGCGATCGCCAAAAATCTGAAGGGGGTCGTTTTCACAGTTTTATCCGGTTAAAAAACCGGTGTCGGTTATGTCTAAACGTAGACTACTATGCACAATCGTTCGGAAACTGCAAGGAAAACCTTTGGAATCCTTTGGGAAACACCCGGCTGCAAAACATTTGCAGGATGCTGTTCGTCAGGTTATTGGGAAGTTGATTTCCCCGCCAGAAAGCCAGGATGCCAGAAGGGGAGGGGATAGGGGATGAACGAGAAGCAATCTCGACATCTAGATACCGAAACGTTGGCGCGATCGCTGCGCTTGCTTTGAGATGGCTGGTGGGCAGCTTCCGCAAGTCAGCCGTGTGAAGGGGGGGATTTTGAATGTTGGATGGAAGATGGGTGAGGCAGGTCGGGCTGCTCAGCAAGGCGACCGCCCTCCCATCGACAAACGCACAAGCTTGACTCCCAAGCCTCGCTTTGCCAGCCTGCGCCGATGGCAATACCAGCTTCCAGTTTGAACTTCCGGGCCGACGCTCCGCAGGGGCGCAATCGATTTATCAAAAGAACCAGAGCATTGCAGTTGGCGAAATACCTCGCAGCTCCCACGCAGCAGCAGGTGACCCAAGGGGCTCTCGACAACCCGCAGTGACCAGCGTGGAAAACTCCGGAATCGAACGCCCCTGCATGGAGGCGGATATCGTCTGCGTCGGATTTGGCCCGGCATCGGGAGGATTTTTGACAACCCTCTCGCGGGGGATCTTGAACCCGGATGGCTCGATGGCGATCGAGAGCCCGTCGGCGCCCGGCCTGCCGCTCCAGGTTCTCTGCTACGAACGGGCAGACGACATCGGGTTCGGAGTATCCGGCGTGGTGACCAGCGCCCGCGCGCTGAGGGAAAGCTTTCCTGACCTCGATCCCTCGCAAATCCCGATGGCCGCACCCGTCGGGGAAGAAAAGATTCTTTATCTTCTGGATCCTGTGGGCGCCAGCAGGCGTCCCGCCTTGATGCGGGCCGCAGATGTCGCAATCCGTGCGGTTGGGAGGATCCTGGGCGTCAAGGACGATGCCATGGAGCTTCCGTGGACTCCGGATTTTCTTGAGAAGCATGGCGGGCTCGTGCTTTCGATGGGGCAGTTCACCCAGTGGGTCGGCCAGCAGGTGATGGGCTCGGGCGCCGCGCAGATTTGGCCCGGAAGCCCGGTCGGGGAAGCGCTTATTGAAAACGGTGGGGTGGCAGGCATCCGGCTCGTTGACCAGGGGGTCGCCAAGGATGGGAAGCCGGCCGACGGGTTTGCGCCCGGCATGGAGGTGCGCGCGGCCCTGACCGTGGTTGCCGACGGTCCGGTCGGCGCAATCGGGCAGCAGCTCGACAAGGAGTTCGGGATCCCCGAGGGCCACCACACGCACGACTGGGCGCTCGGCATGAAATTTGTTATTGATCTGCCCGAGTCTTGCGAGCTCGAGCCAGGCACGGTCCTCCACACGCTCGGCTTCCCGGAGCCAGAGATCTTCGGGTTTCTCTACGTCCATCCGAACCGCGTGGCCTCGATGGGGATCTTCGTCCCGTCGTGGTTCGACAGCCCGGCGCGCACCGCCTACCGGTATCTCCAGCATTGGATGCTCCACCCTGCGATCTGGCGGCATGTCAAAGGCGGGCGCCTCCGCTCGTGGGGGGCAAAGACGCTTCAGGAGTCCGGGCGCCGTGGCGAGCCCCGCCTTGCCGGCAACGGCTATGCGCGCATCGGAGAGGGAAGCGGCAGCACGAATGTCCTGACAAATTCCGGGGTTGATGAGGCGTGGGCGACCGGGGTGATCCTCGCCGAGGGAGTTCTCGAGCTCCTCAAAGAAAAAAAGCCCTTCACCGCCGAAAATCTGGAGGCATCGTACGTCCGCCGCCGCCGCGAAAGCTGGGTCGAGAAGGGCGGGCGCATCGCCGAACGCGCCCGCGACGGGTTTCAGCGCGGGTTCATTTCCGGGATGGCTGGCATGATGGTCGCCGGCCTGACCAGGGGCCTCTTCTCCATGCCAGGCAAGCCGATGCCGCCCCACCGCCGCGTGCCAAGCTTGGAGGAATACTATAGCGGCCGGATCGCTCCGGATGAAATCCAAGCCATCCGCAAAGCCTCGGAAGCCACGGCGGTCTCTGTGCATGCCGCCCTGATGGACCGCGCTGGCTGGCCCGCCATCCCCTTCGACGGGGAGCTGCTGGTCTCGCACCAGGATGCCCTGCTTATCGGAGGCAAGGTCCAGGCGCCGGGCGGATATGCCGACCATGTCGAGTTCCTGTATCCGAACGACTGCTCGACCTGCGGGAGCAAAATCTGCATCGATATGTGCTCGGGGCAGGCGATTTTTCCCGGCGGAGACGGACGGCCCGCATTTGATCGCGAGAAGTGCATCCATTGCGGCGCGTGCCTGTGGAATTGCGCCAAGGCCAACCCAAATGATCCCGAGAGCGGACTGATCCAATTTCTTGCTGGTGCAGGCGGGCTGCATTCGGCAGAAAACTAAACTTATGCCTGAATATCAAATCGTTGTTTGCGGGAGCGTTGTTCCCGATCCCCTCCAGACCTTGGAGCCGGTTTCCGGCGCTGCCGGTCCGGCATTGAAAAATGAAATGATGCTTCCTGCCTGGCTTGACCCCTGGGCTGGGCACGCGCTTTACGAGGCTGCCAACCTGGCCGCTAAGAACCCAGGCAGCAAGGTTTGGCTTGTTGCGCTCGGCCCGAAGGCCAAGCTCCAGCAGGCGATGATGACCCTCGCCCAGAAGGTGCCGTTCGAGCTGGTCGCGCTCGACGGGTCTGCCAGCGGGTTTGCCGATGCCAGCGAAACTGCCGCCGCGCTCGCGGACGCGATCCAGGCGATCCCCGGCATCGACCGCACGCGCCTGCTTGTTTTCGGCGGATGGGAGTCGGCCTCGCGCGGGTCCGGGGCCACGATGCAGATCGTCGGAGAGATTCTTGGAATCACCGACCAGTTCCAGGGGGTCGACGAGATCGTGATCGAAGCCGACGGCTCGTTGAAAATCCTTGAGAGGATCGAGGGCGGGCAGCACCAGGTCTCGACCTGCGAGGCACCTCCAGCCGTCCTCGGATGGGCGACGGGAAACCTTCCCGAGCCTCGTAATAACCCGCAGGTCGGGATGGCCAACATGCGCACGATCATGCCCGCGCTCCAGAAGGCCAAACCCGCAAAGCTTCCCGCCGAGGGGATGAAGTTCCTCTCGGTCTCGCTGCCCAAACAGGCCCGCGATACGAAAGTCGTCAAGGACATGCCGCCGGACCAGATCGCCGCAGAAATTGTGGCTTGGATCACCAATAAATAATTGCCATGGAAACCATACTCTTTCTTTCTCCGGCCGATGCCGCGCATTCAAAAAACTCCCTCGAGGCGCTCGCTGCGGCAAAACAGCTCGCCAGCTCGCTCGGGACAACATTTTCTGTCGGGCTGTGGGGAGAAAGCCCCCAGGCTGATGCCATCGCCACGTGCGGGGCCGCAAAGTTTTTTGTCGTTGCCGGCGCGGAGTTTTCGCAGCCGCGCTACGCGACCGATGCGGCGGCGGCCGAGGCTCTTGCCCGCGCCGCCGGAGCGACGATCGTCGTCGGTCCTGCCTGCTCCCGCTGGAATAGGATTCTGGCAGGCGTCGCGCACCGCCTGGGTGGGCGTTCCGACAGCCATGTCACCGGGCTGTCAATCTCCGAGGGGGCTCCAGCGATCGCGCGGTGGTATTACCGGCAGCGGATGGAAGGCATCCTGAGCCGGACCCAGCGGCCTTGGGTGCTTGCCGTCGAGAGCGGGATCGCCCCGGCTTGGACGGGTGCGCCGGGCTCGGCGGAGGTGGAAGCGGTTGCCTGCGCTCCCGCCGGCGTCCGAACGAAGGTCGCCGGCATCGAGACCCTGGCGGCCGATCAGCAGACGATCCGCCCGGATGCCGACCTGCTCTTCGTCACTGGAGCTGGCTGGACGAAGAAGCAGCCAGACGGGCAGGTGAAGGTGGAGGACGCGCAGAAGCGCATCCTCGATTTCTTGCGCCTATCCCGCGCGTCGCTCGGGAGCACGAAGTCGCTTGTCGATTTGAGCGGCGAAGGGCAGGCGACCCTCGCTTTTCTCACCCACATGAACCAGGTCGGCCAGACCGGATCGACGCCTCGCCACCCGAAAGGGCTTGCAACCTGCTGCCACGGCGAGGAACCCCACACCGTGGGATGGAGATTCATCGGGGAGCGCCGGGCGATCAGCCTCGATCCGAATTGCGGCTGGGCGCGCGGCAAGGCGGATTTTCTCTACGTCGCGGATGCTTTTGCCGTCATGGAAAAAGTAAACGCCCTGCTGGAGAAAACCCCGTGACCCGAGCTCCCTCGCCCATACGGCTTTGGCCGTTAGGAACTGTTCACAAATAACCTTTACAGCCTGGCTTGATCTTTTTGCCGATGGCTGCGTTGCTCGCTTCTTACAGCCTGCATTGAGGCTGCTCGGCGCTCGCGCCTTGCCATCAACAAAAATCTACTGCGCCATTTCTTGTAAACTTTATTTGTGAACAGCTCCTTAGCCCGCGCTCATTCCCTTTGGGTCTGATACCCCGAAGCTTGCTTCGGCTTTGTTTACTTTTCTGACCGATGGGCGAGGTAGGCATTGATGGCCACCTGGATGTCCCCAATCCGCGCCGGCTTGCTGACGTAGTCGTTCATGCCTGAACGGATGCATTTTTCCCTGTCGCCCGGGAGAGAGAATGCTGTGCAGGCAATGATGTGGAGCTTTTCCGACTCCCCGGAGGCCTCCCTTTCCCGAAGTTTTCCGACCGTTTCATAGCCGTCCATTTCCGGCATCTGAACATCCATGAAAACGATATCGTAGCGGGACTTGGCGGTAAGGTCCAGGCACTGGCGTCCGCTGGAGGCGGTGTCGCAAGCGATTCCGATCATCCCCAGAAGCTTGCTCAGAACTTTCTGGTTGACGTTGTTGTCATCGACGACAAGCAGCTTGAGGTTGTCTTTTGAAAAGTCTGGTTTCTTGGGGATGCCTGAGGGCGCGATCCCCGAGAAATCGACCTCTTCCTGCCCGGCCTTAGGCGTGCCGATAGGAATGGAGACGGTGAAGAGGCTCCCGATGCCCGGTTCGCTGCGGACAGAGATCGAGCCCCCCATGCGGTCGAGAACTTTCCGGGATACGGCCAATCCCACCCCGGCCCCGCCATGCCCTCGGGAATTGCTCCCGTCCGCAGTCCCAAACGCCTGAAAAAGGCGTGGAATCACGCTCTGGGGAATCCCGACCCCGGTATCCTGCACAAGGAAATCCACCTTCCCCTCGCCGCCGGGCTTCACGGAGAGCCGGACGAACCCGCGCTCGGTGAATTTGATCCCGTTCGACACGACGTTGTGGAGGACCTGGCGGAGGCGTCCGGGATCCGCCTCAATAAAGTCCGGCGTGTCCACTTCGATGTCGAGATCCAGGTCAATTTTGCGCGCGCGCGCTTCCGGGGTCTGGGTCGCTACGATCTCGCGCGTCAGCGCCGCGACCTGGATGGTCTCGGGATGGAGCTCGATCCTGCCGGAGGCGACGTTGCTGTAATCCAAAAGATCGTTGAGGAGGAGCAGCAGGCTGTTGCCGCTCGAGCGGATCAGGTCGAGGTATTCGTGCTGCTCGGCGGTGAGCGGAGTGTTCTCGAGGACAGAGATAAACCCCAGAATGCTTGTGAGCGGGGTGCGGGTCTCGTGGCTCATCACGGTGAGGAACTCCCCCTTCGCCCGGTTCGCCGACTCGGCGGCCTCCTTCGCGTCCTTCAGCTTGTTTTCGTAATCCAGGCGGAGGGTGATATCGTGGCCGGCCGCCTGGATCTCAGTGATCGTGCGGTCGTCGGCTACCAGGGCGCGCTGGCTCCACTGCAGCCAGCACTCGGCTCCGCCCTCGAGCCGGACCAGAAAATCGCGCGTGTTCGAACGCGCCGGCTCCCCAGGCAGCCCGTCCAAAATGCTCCCGCCACCCAACGACTCCGATGTGAAAAAATCCATGAGATTTTTTCCCACCACCCCGCGGAGGTGCCTGCCGAAAAATTTTGCGAACGCCTCGTTTGCGAGCGTGATCTCGCCGTCCGGCTTGAACCTCACGATGAGCTCTTTCTGCGTCTCCACGACAGCGCGGTAGAGGAGCTGGGAATTTTTGAGGCGGTCAACCATCACCTTTGTCGCGCGGGCGAGGGTCGAGATCTCATCCTTTCCCCGGATGAAGCGCTCCGGCAAGTCATCCATGTTGTTGATGTCCGCACGCCTTGCGCTGTTGGTGAGGCGGCGGATCCTGCCGGTCACGAGAGCCTCGACAAGCAGGGTTGCGGCAATGATCGTCACGAGCGCGACCGCAGCCGAGAGGCCGAGGAAGAACCGCAGGTTGGAGGTGCCGTCAAGATACGAGTGCCGTGCCTCGGAGACTTTTAAAATGAGTATGGGCTCGCCCTTGGCATCGCGCATTAAAGAATAGGCGGACACCTGGTTGGATCCAGGTTCTGGGGGCGGGATGACTGCGGCCTGGGTCTCGGCGCTCTGCCCGCGGAAGATGTCCATTGCGGGGCCGCTGGCAGGCAGGATGCTCAGTTCGGAGAGGAGGGAATTGCGCAGGCGCTGCTCGTAGGCGCCTCCCACGAAAATTCCAGCGATGGCCGAAATTCCGGCGGTGCTGGTGTCCGCAGCGTAAAGCATCGGGCCGAGGCTCGTCATCACCAGCCCGGATCCCTTCTTTCGTTTTCCCGGCGAGGAGACAAGGTCCACCATCGTCGCCTCATCGGTCGAGGTCAGGCGCCCCTCGCCGCCTGGAGCATGGCGCAGCATCACCTGTGACACGCGTCCGGACGTGCTCACGACCGCCACCGCATTCATGTCGAACTCGCTCAAGAATTCTGAAGCGGACTTATCGAAATCGACGCCCTGGCTGTCCTTCAGCCAAAGGCTCACGGCAGCGACCATCTGGGTCTCGCGGTCGTTCAGCCCCTCGCGGACACGGCTCAGCGTCCGGCTCACCCGCTGGGTGTCGAGCTGGTCAAACCGCGCCAAAAAAACATGCGTTGCAAGGATCGCCGTCGATCCCCAGAGAACGAATGTCGCCCCGGCAAGGCACAGGAAAATTTTGATTCTTACGGACATTGTTTACCGGCCACTATTGCCTGGCGGCAAGAGTTGGCGCAACAGATCTTTGACCGCGAAGCAAATGTGTTCGGTGGCGCTGGCGGCAGGCTGGGTCGGCGGGATCGCCTTCCCCCAGGCTGGCTTCCGGGCAGGGAGGTCAAACACGTTCCAACAGGTCACCGCATTTTTTTCGAGCAGCCGTCGGTAAACAGCCCGGAATTCGGCGGAGATGACCGGCTCATGTTCCGCCCGGTTGAGGATCACGACATGGTCGGCGGAGATCAGCTCATCCACCAGGAGCGGCAAAGGATTCCGCAGATCGGCAGGGATCCCAAGGAATTCCAGGAAATCTCTCGCCTCGCGCGCCAGCCCGCGAAGGGTTCCCGCGACTGCCAGCCCGCGCGAAAACGCATCCCATCCATTTCTGTCGGAGGCCGAGCCGTGCCGGAACAACGCCTCCGCCAACCGGCTCCTGTAGTAGTTTCCCGTGCAGACAAATAGCATCTTCCTAGTTTCCGCCGGAGGATTCTCAGGCAAGGGATCCAGAGTTGCGCGCACCTTCTCGAAAATCAGGCCCAAAAATTCGCTTTCAGCAGGGATCCGAGAAACCTGCGTTCCCGGAAGCAGACGATGAGGACAAGGAAGCCGGCCGCCAGCACGGTTTCGGCCTCAGGAACGGCCATCGGGACGAGCTCCCCACTCGTGAGGAGTATCGCGCCCCCACCGAAGCCGTTGAAGCTGATCATCGCAAGCTGGCTCGACGTCAGGCCGCCCAAGCTCGAACCAAAAAAGATTTCTCCGGAGGTTCCGCTGGTATTGGGAAGCCCTGTCCAGCCATAGATCGTGAGCGACCCGCTCCAGGATCCGCTGAGCCCCGAGCTGTCGGCAAAATTGAGCAGGTGGGCGGCGGTGCCTAGATCGATCGAGGAGGTGCCCGAGAGGGTGAGCGTCCCGAGTGTTTCGCTGAAGCCGATCGTCTCTCCGGTGGAGAACGTGCCGCCGGCGAGCGTGAGATTTGCTGCGTTGTTGATCTGGTTGCTGCTCCCAAGAAGCAGCGTGCCGCCGGAATTCACGGTGATCGCCGAGCCGGCGATGGCTGCCACTCCGGAGGACTTGGCAAGCACCAGGGTGCCAGCATTTACGGTGGTCGTGCCGGTATACGTGTTGGCTTCCGTTCCCGTGAACGAAAGCTGCCCGGTGCCAGCCTTCGTGACCGCGCCGTTGGCAATCGCCCCGCGGATCTCAAGGTCGGTCGCCTGGCTGCCATTTTCCACGCTGATCGTGCGGGTCACGCCGCCGAGGTCAACCTTCCCGCCCGTCGCGTCAACCAGCGCGGTTTGGGAGCTGGCAAAGCTCGAAATTCCAGCTCCCGGAAGCGATGCATTAATGTTCAGCGCCCCCGCCAATCCCGTGGTGATGCGCCCTCCGTAAAGGTTGACCTGCCCGACGGTTTCATCTTTCCATCCCGAAACGGTCCCCTTCTCGGCATACCCGCCCCCGTTGATGTCGAACCAGCCGTCGGAGTAGATGGTGACCGTCGAGTTGTTGCCGACCTGGCCTTCCTGCATGTTCCGCGCAATCGCGCTGCCGGCCGCTCCGATGCTGTCGCCGACGATCAACGCGGACCCGGGCACCGCCCCATTAGTTGCTGCAGAGTTCATCTGCAGGAGCCCGTCTTTGACCGTGACGCTTCCCGTAAACGTGTTGTTGCCGGAAATCCGCCATGTTCCGGAACCGTCTTTGACCAGGGACGTTGCCCCGCCGGTGCCGTCTCCAAGGTTGGCAGCCAGGTTGTTCGCGGTGGTCGCTGGCGCGCTCGTTCCGGTGAGCGTGAGCGTGCGTGCTCCGGTTCCCGCGTAGGCGATCGCTCCGGTATTGGTGAAATTAAGCCCGTTCACCCCGGTTCCAGAAGCGTTGATGGTTCCCCCGCCAACCCCGAGCGTAAACAGCCGGTCGGTGCTGGATCCCGTCCCGGTATAGAGCAGCGTCCCGCCATTGAAGACCAGATTTGCTGCCGCGCTGGTCGAGGAGCCCAGGTTGCTCGCCAATCCGCCATTGGCGAGGCTTGAGACAGAAAGAACCCCCGCGTTGAGAGTCGTGATTCCCGTATAGGTATTCGCTGCTCTTAAAACGACCGTCCCCCCGGCGCTTTTGATCAGCGATCCCGTCCCGGAGATCACTCCTCCCATCGAAAATGTGCTCCCGGTGTTCGGGGACAGCGTGAGCGCGCGCCCTCCGTTGGCGACCGTCGAATTGATCGTCATCGAGTTGCCCTGCCAGGTCTGGTTTGCTCCCAGCTGAAGCCTCGTCGTGATGGCTACTGCGTTGGCGGACTGCTGGTTGTCTATGCCGATTCCCGCCACCCCGTTCAGCGTGAGCGTCTGGGTGCCGCTGATTGTCACGCTCCTCGCAAGGGAAGCCGCAAAGATAATCTCCCCGATAGTCCGGGCGTTGCTCACCACAGGCTGGCTGCCTGCAACCCCGAAATTCGAATCAAACGAGGCCACATCACCTGTCCCGGGGCGGGAGCCGCTCGTCCAGTTCGTCCCGGTTGACCAGTTGGAACTGGAATCCCCCTGCCAAGACGTCGTCGCCCCGTAGCTGATGGCCGCACCAAACAGTAAAAAAGCAGCAACCCCGCCCCTCAACGCCATTCCCGGAGAATTTCGACCTTCCCACCTAAGGGCTCCACACCTGTTTGTGTCCGCCTTCATCCTGATATGATACTCCACGAAAACCCTGGAATTGTCAACAGAAAAGAAACCGGTTGCATGGAGGGGGGAAGGGCAAAAAATCCGCGAAATGAATTGACCGATCAACATGTTGTATCGGATTGTCAAAAACGACCCCGTCAGCACAAAATATGCGATGCCCGAAGTGCGGTTTATTGGAAGACAAAGTGATTGATTCCCGCCAGTCAAAAGATGGCGGGAGCATTCGGCGGCGCCGCGAGTGCCTGGGCTGCGAGACGCGGTTCACGACCTACGAGGAGCTCGAGCGCATCGAGATGCTCGCGATCAAGCGCGACGGTCGCCACGAGCACTTCGATCGGCAGAAGCTTCTGGGAAGCATCGCCAAGGCTTGCGAAAAGCGCCCGATCGGGCTGGAGGAAATGGAGGCGGCGGTCGCCCAGATCTCCTTGGAACTGGAGGCCGCTCAGGATCGCGAGGTTCCCACCAGGATCATTGGCGCAAAGGTCATGGAAAAGCTCCATGCCCTCGACCCGGTCGCCTACGTCCGCTACGCCTCGGTTTACCGGCAATTTCAGGAGATCGGAGATTTTATCGAGGAGATCCAATCGTTCGAAAGGCGGGGCGGACGGACGCCTGCCCAGCCGGAGCTCTTTTTCAAGGCATGATTGCGATCCGCGACGGACTGCCGCTGGTGAGGTTTCATGACGGGAGCGTGATCCATTTTGAGCGCCGCTGGCTGATCTCGGCGATCCTCCGTGCCGCCGTGGCCGCCGGCTACAACAAGTGGTGGCTTGCGGACCATGTGAGCGAGAGCGTGGCCAGCTACCTGGAGCAGGACTACAACGAGCAGGTCGTCACGATCCCCCGGATCGAAAAGGCGGTGCGGTCGGTGCTGCAAGTGATCGGCTATGCGGATGTTGCGCAGCATTTCCGTACGATGCCGCCGCCCGTGCGGATCTCGCTCGAGGAGATCGCCCGCGATGCCGGCGAGGGGTACGAGCTGTTTTTTTTCGAGCTGCTGCGCGAGCGCCTGCGCCACCTGGTGGGCTCGGAGACCGAGCAGGTCGAGCTCTGCGACCTGCACCGGTGCGTCAAGCGGCTCCGGTCAGCCAAAAACTGGCGGCGCGACTGCTCCGGCCTTCGAGGGGAAATTGTCTCCTTCGTCCGCAGCGAGCTCCTCCATCGCACCGGCGACCTTCATCTGCAGCTCAAATGACCTCGATTTCCTATGACCATCTTTGAAAAAATCTGTGCGAGGGAGATTCCGGCGGACATCGTTTTTGAGGATGACGTGTGCTTCGCGTTTCGGGACATTGACGCGAAGGCGCCGGTCCATATCCTGGTCGTTCCGAGGCGTGCGATCCCGCGCGTCGCGGAGGCCGACGACGCCGGGATTCTCGGGCACCTTCTCCTGGCCGCCGCCCGGATCGCGAAAGCCGAAGGCCTCACCGGCTACCGCCTCGTCATCAACAACGGTCCCGATGCCGGAGAAACCGTGCCTCACCTCCACATCCACCTGCTCGGAGGCCGCCAGCTCGGCTGGCCGCCGGGCTAGACGCTCGCCGATGAGACGCTGGATTTTCCTGGCCGCAGTTTTTTCGCTGGTGGCGGACCTTGTGGCTGCGCCGCAAGCTGATCAGGTCCGAACGCGGGTGGCGGACGGGTTCGACCAGCCGGTCGGCAAGCCCGAAGGGGACGGGTATTACAGGTCCCGAGGATTTTTGGCGTATCACCCCGGGGAGGATTGGAACGGCCTGAGCGGCGGGAACAGCGACCTCGGAGCTCCGGTTTATGCGATAGGACACGGCTACGTGACGTTTGCGCGCGATGCCCGGATGGGCTGGGGAAACGTCGTCCTCGTCCGCCACACCTTCGTGGAGAACGGAAAGCTGGAAACCGTGGATTCCATGTATGCCCACCTGGATAAAATCCTTGTGCGCGAAGGCCAGCAGGTCACGCGCGGGCAGCAGGTGGGGACGATCGGGACGAACCGAGGGATGTATGTCGCCCACCTGCATTTTGAGATCCGAAAAAACCTTCGCATCGGGATCAACCGGTCGGCCTTCTCCAAGGATCTCGCGAACTACTGCCGTCCGAACTCATTCATCATGGCACACCGCAAGCTTTCCGGAAGCGGGCGCAGCGCGATGGTTGTCACAAATACCTACAGCATCGGAAAGGCGCTGGCCCAACCGGCCGACGAATCCGCAATCCGGAAAAATGCGAAGCCGACAAAGCCGCCTGCGGCCGCACCAAAAAGTTTCCGAGTGAACCGCTTCGAGGATCTCGGGCCGTATTAATGTTGGAGGGCATCCCTCCCGACGCTGGCTGCGTCAGGCCTTTTCGACCTGCCAGTATTCCAGGTCCACCGGCGTGTCGCGTCCGAAGATGCTTACCGAGACGCGGAGCTTTCCGCGGATCGGGTCGATCTCCTCGACGAGGCCGTTCTGGTTTTGGAACGGGCCGTCAGAGACTTTGACCTTGTCTCCAACTTCGAAGCTGATTTTCGGCTTGACCGTATCCTCGCGCTCGCGGACCTGTGCCAGGAGGCTATCGACCTCCTTCGGCCGCATCGGGATCGGGCGGTCTTTCGTTCCGGCAAATCCGAGCACTCCGTTCGTGTCCTTGATGAAATACCAGGTCTTCTCGATCAGCTGGTTGCTCTCGTCCAGCAAGTGCATGTTGACGATCAGGTAGCCAGGAAAAAATTTGCGGGTTGTCTCGGTCTTTTTCCCGCGCTTGATTTCCTGAACTCGCTCGGTCGGGATGAGCACCTCGTAAACGAGATCGCCCATCTCCTCGGTCTGGATGCGGCGGTTGATTTCTTTCTGCACCTTCTGCTCGTATCCGGAGAGAACATGCACGACGAACCACTGGTCTTTCGGGGCTAATGCCATGAGATAAAAATTACGGGCGGGTCAGGAAGCTGACCACATTGATAAGGATAAAATCAAAGAACGCGATGTATCCTCCGAGGATGGTCATGGCCACGAGGACGACCACCGTGGAATCGGTGAGCTCCTTATACCGGCGGAATCCCTTTTCGTTAGGATCCCACGGCCATTGCGCCTTGCCGAGCTCCACGCGGACCTCGGAAGAAAATTTTCGGATTTTTGATAACATCTGATTTATGGGGCCATTCCCCCCCGCAGGCCAGGAGGGACTTGAACCCCCAACCCTCGGTTTTGGAGACCGATGCTCTACCAATTGAGCTACTGACCTTTCGGAATGACCTGTTTTGAGGCTGGCTAGTCGAGAATATCTCCGACCCGCCCGGCCCCTACCGTGCGGCCGCCCTCGCGGATGGCGAAGCGGATGGTTTTTTCCATGGCGATCGGTGTGATGAGCTCGACCTCGACCGAGACGTTGTCGCCCGGCATCACCATTTCGACACCTTCCGGCAGGATCACATTTCCGGTCACGTCGGTCGTGCGGAAGTAAAACTGCGGGCGGTAGTTCGTGAAGAACGGGGTGTGGCGCCCGCCCTCGTCCTTGCTGAGGACATAAACCTCGGCCTTGAATTTTTTGTGCGGCTTGATCGATCCTGGCTTGGCGATCACCTGCCCGCGCTCGATGTCGTCCTTCTTGATGCCGCGCAGGAGAACCCCGACGTTGTCGCCGGCTTCGGCGCTGTCGAGGAGCTTGCGGAACATTTCGATGTCGGTGACGGTTGTCTTGGTGGTTGGCTTGAGGCCGACGATCTCGACTTCCTCCATCTTCTTGAGGATTCCGCGCTCGACGCGCCCGGTGGCGACAGTGCCGCGCCCTTCAATGTTGAACACGTCTTCGACCGGCATGAGGAACGGCATGTCCTTCGGTCGCTCCGGCTGCGGGATGTATTCGTCCACCGCGTCCATGAGGGCGTAGATCGCCTTCTCGTATTCGGCGTCGCCCTCGAGGGCCTTGAGCGCGCTTCCTTTGACGATCGGGATGGTGTCGCCGGGGAACTCATATTTGCAGAGCAGCTCGCGGACCTCCATCTCGACAAGCTCCAGGAGGTCCTTGTCGTCCACCATGTCGGACTTGTTCATGAACACGACGATCGATGGCACGCCGACCTGGCGGGCGAGAAGGATGTGCTCGCGGGTCTGAGGCATCGGGCCGTCGGCCGCGCTCACGACGAGGATCGCCCCGTCCATCTGCGCGGCGCCAGTGATCATGTTTTTCACGTAGTCAGCATGCCCGGGGCAGTCCACGTGGGCGTAGTGGCGCTTGTCGGTCTCGTACTCGACGTGGGCCGTGTTGATTGTGATTCCGCGCTCTTTTTCTTCTGGAGCGGCGTCGATCTCGGCGTATTTCTTCGCCGTGGCCTTGCCGGTTTTTGCGAGGACGGTGGTGATCGCTGCGGTCAGGGTCGTCTTGCCATGGTCCACGTGGCCGATTGTGCCGATGTTGCAGTGCGGTTTGTTTCTCTGGAACTGTTCTTTAGCCATCTTGAGTTAATGCAGATTGTTTCTTTTGGTGCGACCGATGTTCGTGGAGCCCATGACCGGGTTTGAACCGGTGACCTCGTCCTTACCAAGGACGTGCTCTACCAACTGAGCTACATGGGCATCTGGCGGCTGGAGCCGTGGGTTTTGAACATCGAGTGGCGGTTTGGTTATTGTCAGGAAAAGATCGAAAAATGCTTGCCGTTGTCGCGCTTGCGAAAACGGGCAGCATTTCTCTCCCCGGTCCGGGCAGGACGTGAAGACTAGCCGCTCTGAGGCGTGTGTCAAAAACAAAAATCGGCTCCCCGCGGAATTCGAAGAGGCATTGTTGGCCGGTGGATCCGGGGCGGGGAAAATTTCTATTTTCCGCGCTTTTCCGCGCGGGAAATTTCGTTTATGAGGATCGGGTATTCATGGGCAACAAAGAACGCATCCGACTCGATGGATTGGACCAGTCGAAGTCGCTGGAGCAGGAGGAATACAGGAAGCAGATGAAGCACCTGCAGCTGCAGCTGCTGAGCATGCAGCTTCAGCTCCGGGAGAAGCGGACTCCAGTGCTCGTCGTGATGGAGGGGCCGGATGCTGCGGGCAAGGGCGGGGCGATCAAGCGGGTGGTCGAGCGGTTGGACCCCCGGCTGATGCGGGTCTACTCGATCGTGAAGCCGACGCCCGAGGAGTTTCGCCACCACTACATGTGGAGGTTTTGGACGAAGCTGCCCGCGCATGGCGAGATCGCGATTTTTGACCGCTCGTGGTATGGGCGCGTCCTGGTCGAGCGCGTCGAGGGGTTTTGCACGGAGGCCGAGTGGATGCGGGCGTTCCGCGAGATCAACGAGTTCGAGAAGGCGCTGACCGACGACGGGGCGATCCTGATCAAGCTCTACCTGCACATTTCCAAGGACGAGCAGCTCGAGCGGTTCAAGCGCCGCGAGGCGGACCCCTACAAGCATTGGAAAATCAGCGATGAGGACTGGCGGAACCGCAAGCACTGGCAGGAGCACAACGAGGCGGCGGAGGAGATGTTTGAGAAGACCAGCCAGCCCGAGGTGCCTTGGACGGTGGTGCCCGCGAACTTCAAGTGGTATGCGCGCGTCAAGACGCTGAAGACGGTTTGCGAACGGATCGCGAAGGTTTTTGAAAGCTGATTTTCCTCCTGAAGATTTTCGGGGCTACGCCTTCGCGTAAATCTCGGCCCCCTTCTCGGCGAACTCCTTCGCCTTTTCCTCCAGGCCGATTTTCAGCGCCTCCTCGTCCGCAACGCCCTGCTCCGCCGCAAACTTTCTGACGTCCTCGGTAATTTTCATCGAGCAGAAGTGCGGGCCGCACATCGAGCAGAAATGGGCGGACTTTGCGCCCTCTTGCGGGAGGGTTTCGTCGTGGAATTCCCGGGCGGTTTCCGGGTCGAGGCCGAGGAGGAACTGGTCCTCCCAGCGGAATTCGAAGCGGGCTTTGCTGAGCGCGTTATCGCGGTATTGGGCTCCGGGGTGGCCTTTGGCGAGGTCGGCGGCATGGGCGGCAATTTTGTAGGCGATGACCCCGTCCTTGACGTCCTTTTTGTTCGGCAGCCCGAGGTGTTCCTTGGGTGTGACGTAGCAGAGCATGGCGCAGCCGAACCACCCGATCAGGGCGGCGCCGATGCCGCTGGTGATGTGGTCGTAGCCGGGCGCGATGTCGGTGGTGAGCGGGCCGAGCGTGTAGAACGGTGCCTCGTGGCACCACTCGAGCTGCTTGGCCATGTTCTCCTCGATCATGTGGAGCGGGACGTGCCCGGGGCCCTCGTTCATGACCTGCACGCCTTTGGCCCATGCGCGCGTGGTGAGCTCGCCTTGGGCCTGAAGCTCGCTGAACTGCGCCTCGTCGTTGGCATCCGCAATGGAGCCGGGGCGGAGGCCGTCGCCGATGCTGAAGCAGACGTCGTAGGCGGCCATGATGTCGCAGATGTCGTCCCAGTGGGTGTAGAGGAAGTTTTCCTTGTGGTGGGCGAGGCACCATTTCGCCAGGATGCTGCCGCCTCGGGAGACGATCCCGGTCATGCGCGAGGCAGTGAGCGGGATGAAGCGCAGGAGGACTCCCGCATGGATCGTGAAGTAGTCCACGCCCTGCTCGGCCTGCTCGATCAGGGTGTCGCGGAAGATTTCCCAGGTGAGATCCTCGGCCCGGCCGCCGACCTTTTCGAGCGCCTGGTAGATCGGGACCGTGCCGATCGGGACCGGCGAGTTGCGAAGGATCCATTCGCGGGTGGCGTGGATGTTCTTTCCGGTTGAAAGGTCCATGACCGTATCGGCGCCCCACCTCGTCGCCCAACGCATTTTTTCGACCTCCTCGTCGATGCTTGATGCGATCGAGCTGTTGCCGATGTTCGCGTTGATTTTCACGAGGAAGTTCCGGCCGATGATCATCGGCTCGAGCTCCGGGTGGTTGATGTTTGCCGGGATGATCGCGCGGCCGGCGGCCACTTCGGCGCGGACGAATTCCGGGGTGATGACCGCCGGAATCCGCTGGGGGAATCTGCTGAATACCTGCGGGGTAAATGGGGAGGGCGAAATGGTGGATGCCGAATGCTGGGCGCTTCCCGCATGCTGCTTGTGCAAATCGTTGCGGACGCCGTCGCGGCTCCAATCCTCAATCCGGATTTCGCCATCCGAATTCCGAAGGTTTTCGCGGATTGCGACAAACTCCATTTCCGGGGTGATGATCCCCTGCCTGGCATACCAGAGCTGGGTGGCCGTGCGGCCGGCGGCAGCTCGGAGGGGCCTTCGCAATGGAGGATGCTGGCTGCTCCCTGCCCCCTCGCGAAGGCCGGAGGGCCCGCCGCGGATCAAGCCGTTGTCCTGCGGGCTGACGCAGCGCCCCTCGTATTCCTCGACATCCCCTCGTTCCCGGATCCACTCGGCTCGCAGAGCGGGCAAGCCCGCCTTCACGGAGCCTTGAAATCCCGGATCGCCCCACGGGCCCGAGCAATCGTAAACCCGCACCGGGTCGTTCGCTTTGAGATTTCCGTCAAAATCCCTTGTTGGCGAGAGCGCGATTTCGCGCATGGGAACCCGGATGCGGGAATCGGGCGATCCCTGCACGTAAACGCGCGAGGATTTCGGGTTGCTGCTGATATCGGAGGATTCGGGCTTCATAATGCAGGTTTCAAGATTGCTTTCTGAGGCAGGGCGCACAAACGTCGAGCTCGATTTCAAAAAGAAGATCGTCGCGGCATACGTGGCAGCCCACCGCAACCAGTGGCAATGGGGGGAACCGGCGGCAGTAATCCTGCCAGAGGGCCATGTGGGCGGGATCGCGAAAGTAGGCCAGCCCACGGGTTGCCCCTTCGATTTTCATGCCTGCTTCATTCAGAATTCCTAGCACGACGTCCATGGTGAGAGCGATCTGCCCGGCAGGGTCGTCCAAGAAGGCGCTTTTTCCTCCGGGCTCGATGCTGGCTGTTCCGGAAACATAGAGCGTGCGAGACAGGGAATCCTCGACGGCCAGCGCCCGGCTGAACGCGCTGCCGTAGGCGAACGCATCGCATTGCAGCGGCGAGCGGACCGTCGCGATGCGCGCGCCACCAGCGGCCGGACGCACGGCGACCGCCTTGGCCACGAGGGCTGACCGCCCGGGATTCGGCGCCCCAATCCCCGTGCTGGCTGGCATTCGTTGGATTCCATGCCGCGCGAAATAGCCTGTCCGGACGCGGTTAAACTCCGGATACCACTCCAGAATTTTGTCGTTGTAAAACCAGGTTCGGACGACGTGCTCAAACCCCATCCCAGCAACGGCGAGGGCGTTTTCGATGCTGGAAAACACATCCTCCGCCTGCTGCTCGCGCGGCGATTGGGCATCCTGCGGAGCCAGGCCGCCGAGGACGCAGCGGGAGGCTTCCGCATCTTCAAAAGAATATCCGGCGATTTTCCCCTGGAGAAAAATCGGCTTCAGCTCGACCCCTGCTGCGGCGGCCAGCTGGATTCCGCCGCCGCATGGCGATGTCGAGACGACCGCCGTGACCGGGGCTGCGATCCCTGCCTCGCGCACCAGCTTTTCCATTTCGGAAATCTGCTGGTGAGTTCCGAAGATGTCCGCACCGATGACGGTTGCTGCTCCGTTCCCGGGCAGTTCCTCCAGCGCGAGCCGGAGCATCGCCCCGTCTGCCGGCTCGTAAAGCGTGATATGAGATTCGACCCAGCCAGGGTGCTCGATGGCTCTGGCTACGGACGGTAGGGAAATTCCTGCACAAGAACGGGCATGGCATGGCATGGCGACCGGATTATACTCCCCGAGCCGCCAGAAGTCGCGAAGCTTCCGCAACTTTTTACAAAAAATTGTGTTGTATCCGACGCGGGACGGGCCGTTTGTTCATCTGCCCGCCACCTGGCTGGCTTCCGAACGGACATGCGATTTTTTTTATGGTTTTTGTGGGGGGTCGCGGGCTGCGCCGCCGCGTGGGATCCGCCGATTTTGCCCTTTGAGAAAGACTCCGGCGCACGGCTGATCCCGCCGCTTTCCGCGACCCTCGACAGCCTGGTCATCAAACAAAGGCCGGCCGGAAGCCCCCGGGGGAAGACGTGTTCGGATGAGGTTTTTCTGCGGCGGGTTTTCCTCGATGTCATCGGAACCCTGCCAACCAAGGAGGAGGCCGCAGAATTTTTGGACGACAAGAGCGCCGGAAAGCGGGCGGCATGGATCAGCCGCCTGCTCGAGCGCCCGGAGTTTTCCGACTACTGGGGGATGAAGTGGGGGGATGCCCTGCGCGTGAAATCCGAATTTCCCGTCAACTTGTGGCCGAATGCAACCCAGGCCTATGACCGGTGGATCCGCGCCGGAATCCGGCAGAACATGCCCTACTCGGAATTCGCGCGCCAGCTGCTGACTTCCGAGGGCAGCAACTTCCGCGAGCCGGCGGTCAATTTCCTCCGGGCCGCAGGCAGCAGGGATCCCGAGGCGCTCGCCTCGGCTGCGGCGCTCACGTTCATGGGCGAGCGCACGTCCAGCTGGACGCCAAAAAAGCGGGCCGATCTCGCCCGCATCTTCTCCCAGGTCGGGTTCAAAAAGACGAAGGAATGGAAGGAGGAAATCGTGTTTTTCGACAGCTCGCGCCAGATGGACCCCCCGTCGGTCTGCCTTCCAGATGGCACGGAGGTCCAGCTGGCCGCAGATGCCGACCCTCGCGAGGTATTTTTCCGCTGGCTCGTCACCTCCCCGAAATCCCCGTTTGCAAAAAATGCCGCCAACCGGATCTGGTTCTGGATCTTCGGGAAGGGAATCATCCAGGAGCCGGATGACAGCCGGCCGGACAATCCGCCTTCGAATCCCGAGCTCCTCGCCTGGCTGGCGCGCCAGCTCGAGTCCTCCCGCTATGACGTAAAATCCCTGCTCCGCGTCATTTTGAATTCCGAAACCTACCAGCTCTCCTCGATTCCGTCGCACGGGAAGGGCGACCCATGGACGTATCCGATCCGCCGGCTCGAGGCAGAGGTTCTCATCGACGCCATCAACCAGATCACCGGTGCCCACGAGGAATATATGAGCATGATCCCCGAGCCGTTTACATTTCTGCCGGAAGAAATGCGAGCCATCGCATTGCCCGACGGCAGCATCACCAGCGCGTTCCTCGAGCTTTTTGGACGGCCGCCCCGCGATTCCGGACTTCTGGCCGAGCGGACGGCAAAAATCACGACCACCCAGCGGCTCAGCCTGCTGAACTCGCGCCATATTCTTTCCAAGATCAGCAAAAGCAAGAAGCTCGGCGCCCTGATCAGCGAGGCAAAAAGCCCTCAGGATGCAGCCAGCCTCCTCTATCTGACAATCCTCTCGCGCCACCCCACGCCAGATGAGCTCGCCGCCATCGCAGCCTACCAGGGGGCACCAGGCGCTGGAAAAAATCAAAAGATGTTCGATGTTGCCTGGGCGCTCATGAACTGCCCGGAATTCCTCTACCGCCATTGATCCCATGAACCGACTGCCATCCAGCCGAAAAATCTTTCGTTGCGGCCTCCGCCTATTTCTCGCCGGTGCTGCGGTGATCCTCCTGCAGGTTGCTGGCTTCGCGGGGCCGCCGGCAGCAGCTCCCCGCGCAAAGGCCGTCATCCAAATCTGGCTTTGGGGCGGGGCCTGCCACATCGACACGTTCGATCCGAAACCCGATGCGGGGCGCGACTTTTCCGGGCAGCTCAGCGAGGCGATCGCTACGGATGTCAGCGGGATCCAGCTCGGCAAGCTCCTCCCCAACCTCGCGAAGCAGGCTGACAAGTTCTCCCTCATCCGCAGCATGACTCATGGAAACAACGGCCACGAGACCGCCTCTTACATGATGCAGACGGGGCACCCTGAGGGAGAGCGGCTGGTCTACCCTTCGATTGGCGCGGTGGTGTCGCTCTTCAAGGGCTACGATGCCGGCTACAAGGGCCTCATCCCCCCCTACATCGTCCTGACCGAGCCGCAGGGGAGGTTTTCCGAGGCCGGCTTTCTGGGCCCGCGATACAAGCCGTTCGCCACTGGCGGGGATCCGGCAAAAACTCCTTGGGCGGTCGAGGGGATCGTCGCGGAGGGGATTTCCGCCGAGCACCAAAAGCTCCGCCGCGAGCTGCTCGGGCACCTGGACACGTTCGGCAGGCAGCTCGAGGACGACCCCCAGCTTGCGGGATTTCGCGAATGCGGAGAAGCGGCGTACGACATGATCCTTGGCGAAGGCGCAGAGGTTTTCAACCTCGCGAAGGAGACCGACGAGCTTCGCGCCCGGTATGGACGCAACACGTTCGGCCAGTCCTGCCTCGCCGCGCGCCGGCTGGTCGAGCGCGGAGCCAAATTTGTTACGATCAACTACAAGGGATGGGATACCCACAAGCAGCACTTCCAGACGATGAACCGCAAGCTTCCGGAGCTCGACCAGGGGCTCGCCTCGCTGATCCAGGACCTTGCTGAGCGCGGGCTGCTCGAGAGCACGATCGTCTGGTGCGGAGGCGAGTTCGGCCGCACCCCTCGCGTGCAGTGGGAGGCGCCATGGAATGGAGGTCGCACCCACTTCGGCAAGGTCTTCTCGGTATTGGTCGCCGGCGGCGGATTCCAGGGCGGGCAGGTCGTCGGAGCGTCAAATGCCACTGGCGAGGATGTCGCCGTCCGTCCGGTTTACCCATGGGATTTGATCGGCAGCATGTATGAGCTGCTCGGGATTAACCCCGACGGAACATTCCCTCGGGCCGGAGATGACGCAGTGCGGATCATCCCCGCAAAGAAGGACGGGCTGAAATCCGGGGGGCGGCTCAAGGAGATCATGTGATGGGTTTCTTCAGCCGATCCCTTTGGGTGCTGGTCGCTTTCTGCGCGGCTGCCGGCGCGTCCCGGGCGCAGCAATCCAACGATCCCACCCTCGCCTACGTCTATCCGGCCGGCGGAAAAAAAGGGTCGTCTCTTGATGTTGCTGTGGGAGGCCAGCGCCTGGAGAAGATGACCGGCGCCATCGTTTCCGGGGCGGGGGTCCAAGCGGTTGTCACCGGTTTTAGCAGGCCCCTTCCGGGGAAGCGCTTCCAGGAATTCCGGGAGGCCATCGCCGAGCGCCGGAAAGAAATCATGGACTCGATGCCGCCGGGAGGCGGAAAGAAACTTCCGAAGGAGGACATCGCCGAAATCCTGCAGGAAGATGGGGCGACGGCTGAGGAGATCCGGCTTTTCCGGATCATGCAAAACCAAAAAAACGACCCGAAGCGGCAGGAGAACAACCAGCTTGTCGAGACGGTGACCGTCCGGTTGGACATCGCCGCCGATGCGGCCAAGGGGCCGCGCTCGTTGCGGCTTTTCGGGAAAAACGGCCTCTCGAATCCCCTAGCCATTTTTGTCGGCGACTTCCCGGAGGAACGCCTGCCGGGGTCGCTCGAACCGCCCCTTCCCGCTCTGCCGACAATCCGCTTTCCGGTCGTCCTCAACGGGCAGATCCTGCCCGGCCAAAGCAACCGGTATCTCTTTCACGCGACCATGGGGGATAAGCTCCTTTTTGTTGCCCAGGCGCGCGATCTCATGCCCTACCTTGCCGACGCCGTACCGGGCTGGTTCCAAGCGGTCCTCACCATCTTTGCCGCCGATGGCCGCGAGGTCGCCTCCGCGCAATCCGACAGGTTCTCGCCCGATCCCCTGCTGGTTTTCGATGTGAAGGAGAGCGGGGATTTTCAGCTGGAAATCCGCGATGCCCTCCACCGGGGGCGCGAAGATTTTGTTTACCGGATCACCGCCGGGAGGATCCCCTTTGTCACGGGAATCTTCCCCTTGGGCGGAAGCTCCACCTCCGCGACAGCGGTCGAAGTGTCAGGGTGGAATCTTTCGCGCCAATCGCTCTCCGCCCAGGTGCCTCCGGGCGAAGGCATCCAGCGCGTGCCGCTCCTCGCCAACGGGTTTGCCACCGCCGATGTTTCCTTCGCCCATGATACGCTCGCGGAGACTTTTGCGGCCGAGCCCGATAATGACACCGCGCACGCCGCCCTCCTCGCCGTTCCTACCGCAGTGAACGGCCGGATCGAGCTGCCCGGCGACGTGGATATCTTTGCTGTCAAATGTAAAAAGGGTGAACCTCTGGCGCTCGAAGTCTTCGCGCGCAGGCTGAACTCCCCGCTGGATTCCTACCTGCGAATCACCGACGCCTCCGGCAGGCAGCTCGCCTACAACGACGACCAGGACGACATCGGCTCCGGATGGCTCACGCACCATGCGGACTCGAGGCTGTGGTTCGATCCTCCTGCCACCGGGCTGTTCTATGTTCATCTGGGGGATGCCCAGCGGCAGGGAGGAAAGGAGTTCTCCTACCGCCTCCTGATCGGTCGGCCGCGCCCGGACTTTGCCCTTCGCGTGGCGCCCTCGGGGATCACCGGCACGCCAGGCTCCTTCGCGCCCATCACCGTCTATGCCCTGCGCAAGGATGGATTCTCTGGGGACATCAGCCTCTCCGCCTCGCCAGCCGGGTTCTCTCTTTCCGGCGGCTGCATCCCCGGCGGGAGGGATTCTGTTCCGGTCACGCTCAAATTCCCCGCCGCCCCCATCGGGGATCCTCAAATCATCGGGGCTCCGCAAACCGTCGAAATCACCGGCACCGCCGAGATCTCCGGCGTGGAGGTTTCCCGCAAAGCCGTCCCGGCCGATGACAAGCTCCAAGCGTTCTTCTTCCACCACCTGGTCCCAGCCCCGGACCTCCTCGCCTACGCGCCGCCGGACCGCCCGCCGAAGAAGCCTATCCAGGTGGCGCCAGGAACGATAAGCATTTCCCCGTCCCTCCCGGGCCATGCTACGGTTCTCCTTCCCAAGTCTTTCCAGAAGGCCGGCATGAAGGCGGAGCTGAAAAATCCTCCCGACGGAATCACCATCGAGGGGGTTGCCCCCTGCGAGGACGGGGTCGAGATCTCATTCCGCGCGGATGTCGAAAAAATCAAGCCGGGCGCGCGCGGAAATCTGATGGTGGAATTATCCGCCGTCCAGCCGCCTGGAAAAAATGATAAGCCGCCGGGCGAGAAGCCGCCGGGCGAGAAGCGCTGGTTCATGGGCCTGCTCCCGGCTGTCCCGTTTGAAATCCTGAAAGATTAGGAGCGCTTTATGGTTTCTTTTTGGCGATTGTCGCAGGCAGGAGCTCCATCCCGGCAAGGGCCGCTAGTTTTCTTTGCCGGTCATCAAATGAGGCAAACGCCTTGCAGCCGATTTCCAAAGCCGCCCCAACATGCCAGATGTCAGCCGCCCGTGCGATGGTCGCGGCCGTGTGCTTTGCGGAGAGGGTTTCCGCCCGGCGGTAAACGGATTCCAGGTCGTAATCAGGGCGGGCAAGGATGCCCTTTGCAAGGTCGCTTTCCAAGGCTTGTAAAGCCCCGCGCATTGTCGCCGCGCTCGATTCTCCTCGCCCGTGTTTCATCCTGATAGCGTTTCTCAATTCCAGCTCAAGCAAATGGGTGAACGGGGCCGGGGGAGAGCCCGCCCGAATGATCTCCAAAGCCTTTCCCGTAGTCGGTTCTGTGAGATAGGTCGGGAGCAAAAGCGAAGTGTCGAAATAGGTTCTCATGGTCAGTAGTTCCCGCGCATATCGTCAATGATGTCCGCCGCCGTCGCACCCTTGAACGATCTGGCGGGGCAATACCGCTTCAACCGCGCTTCATAGTCCGGCCATTCAAGGTCAGCCTTTTTCTTTTTCCGCGCCGGGGAGAGCACTGCGAACGCCTGTCCGCGTTTTTGAATCGTCACGTTTTCGCCTTCGTAAATCCAACGGGAAACGCTTGCGAAGTTGTTTCTCAAATCTGCCACGGATGCAACTCTCATGATATCTGATCTATCACGTAAACCTGCCCGTGTCAAGGAGTGCTGGCTCTCGGCAACGCGAAATAAACAACGAGGAAGCCCTTCCCTTACTCTTGATACGGCTCGATGAGAGTCAGCCACTCCGAGTTGCCTGGGGGGAGCTGAATGTCCAGGGGCTGCCCGGCTGTAACTGTGAGCGTGCGGAGTTCGGTGTTGGCTCCATCTTTTCCGGGCCTGAGGGGGATCTTGATTTCCCCCTCCTTCGCTCCCGAAACGACGAGCTGGGCACCCTCCTCGAAATTTCTTCCTTTGAACTGGAGCTGGTAGGTTCCGGGCTTCGCCTGAACTTTGAATGTGGCCGGCTGCTTCAGCTCGACGGAGTCCTTTTCGAGGGGCGATGGTTTCCATGTCAAAACATTATTCTTTCCGGATGCCCGGGAGTCGAAGCCGTAGCCTTTGCCCGGATCGAACACATCCTCGGCGAGGACAGGGGTGAACCGGCGGATCTTCCCAACTTTTTTTGTTCCGATGAATTCGGCGGATCCGAAGTCGAAGAGGAGCGGCTCGGACTTTGCCAGGAATGCCAATTTCTTTTTGCGGGCCGCCTCCCGTTGCGCGGCCGTGATCTGGAGCGCCTTGATGGGTTCGATGTTGCCGATCTTACTGATGTAAACCGGGAACATGCCAAGCGGGAAGTCCTTGGTGACCTCCATTTCGTTTTCGGCACCGAAGGCGCCGGTGACCAGGCAGCGGCCGAGGTCGATGCCGAGCTTTGCGGGTTCCTTCGGGGCCCAAGCGGTGAGGACATCGCCGCCGGTCCGCTTCCAAAAATACATCCAGACCCCCGGGTTGTCGGTGAGCAGGCGGGGGACTCGGGTCTCGATCGCGCCGTCCAGCTGTCGGATTTGTGTCGCTACGGTGAAGAACGAGGGACGGATCGAGCCGTCGTTTCTCAAAAGGCCGGCCCCTGCGTGCTGGGCGGGGACGGAGCCGGTTTCGCGGTAGATGAATACCTTTTCGACCCCGTTGGCAAATGAGAGCATGTTCCCGCGCAGCAGCTTGGCCGCCTGATGGCGCTCGGTGAGGCCCATGGGGCCACCGACATCGTTTCCGGTTTCGGTGACCCAGATCGGCAGGCCGGGCTTCAATTCGTCGCGCCAGTCAGCCAGATCGGCCAGGTCGTCTTCAAGGGTCTGAATATCTTCCGGCTTGGTTCCTTCGCGAAATGCGTTGGGATCCTTCGTGGAGGTTTCGGGATCGGACTTCCCGGTGTAGAAATGGACGTTCAGCACATCTGTGAAATCCAGCGGAGTTTTTCCGTCAGGGTAATGGAATGTTCTCATCGTATCGATCCACTCCATCGAGAGCCCTGCCCAGCCGCCATTGGTGACGCTGGCTGCCGGATCCGCTTTCTTCGCTGCTTCTGCCCCGATGCGGAAGAGCGTGTAGTAATCGCTGAGCGGGCCGACAAAGAACCCCCATTTGGGATTGGAAAGGTTCTGCTCGTTCCAGAGCTCGTAGGTGGTGATCCTGCCCAGCCCGCTGAGCCTGTCCCTTGTCAGCAGCTGGTCGTCCGGCACCTTGGCCGAACCGTAGCGCGCCACGCCCTGGAAGATGGCCTTGCCGTAGTCGGCCGGATCTTTTGGGGGGTACCCGCCCACATTTTTTTCCGTCCCGGCCGGAGCGGTGCTCGCCCAATCGGGAGTTTGGAAGATGTAGGGAAGGATCGATAGCCCGGCATCCTGGAACGTTTTGTAGTATTCGTCGAAGGGCACGTTCCATGGGGCGACGGTTCCGTCAAACCGAAAATCGTCCGGCCCCGGATTAAAGAACCGCCATTTCATGTTTTCGAACCGGGCCCACCCGAATCCCACACGGGCCAGCATCGGGACGTTGGCAACGCTGCCGATATTGATGCCGAAACGGGATTCCGGACGGAGCTTGAACCCCGCCGCAGGCATGACGAAATAGTCGGCAGTGGCCGCTTGCCGAAGGCCGCCGATTTCGGCCGCCACGCCGAGGAGATAGGCGTCGGTGCCGAGGGACGAAAACGGCTTGAGCGGAACCAGGCTGAAGCTTCTTGGCGGAACCTGAACGGCGGCGGTTTCCAATGCAATTTCTTTTCCGACGGCCGGGATCGCGATGGTTTCATCGGCGGCTCCATCATAGACATAGAGCGCCGCGAGCGAGCGGAAATGCAGCGGCAGGCTCTCTCCGCCATTGTGGTAGCGCAGGCGGAGGAAGCGGGCGGGAAACGGCCTGTCTGCCACGACCATCTGCCGACCCCACTTTTTGTAGAGGTCCAGATTCTGCAGCCCTTCGACGGGCGCGTAGGCGACCCCATCCGCGGAGGCGGAAACGTCCAGCTTGTTAATCCAGTTGGCATCGCCGGACTTCCAGGCGATGCTCGTGATGTTCCGGGATCTCCCCAGGTCCACGAAATGAAAGATTTCGTTTCGTCCGCTTTTTGGCATTTCCGGCGTGAGGTGGCTGTCCTCGTCGCCATCGGTCAGAGAGCCGTCGTTGATCCGCGCCCCGTCGATCTCCAGCCAGCTCGGCTGCCCCTGCGCGCAGTCGCTTCCGTGCACGGGATCCGGCAGCGCGGGAGTTTCGTAGTTGGCATTTGTCTGGAGGCTGGCGCTGAGCTTAACCTCCTGCGGCTTGTCCGAAAAATTGTGGATGAGGACCTGCGCGCGCAAAGGGTTTCCTGGCTCGCCCCACGGGGGGCAGATGATCTCGAGGCTGCTGGACCTGGCTGGCGCGTCCATTTTGCTCAGCGCCATGAGCGCATCCACGCCGAGCGAGGTGGGCCCCTCGCGCAGCGTATACCAAATCAGGTGGACGTTGCGAACCGGACTCTCCACCTTGTTCGTTTTGTCATCCTGCTTGAAGGCCGGGACGAAGGTCGGGATGTCGATTTCGACCCATTTCCATCCCTGCCAGTCGGCTTCCACCGTCGCCAGCAGGGATTCCCCCTCGGCATCGTTGACCTGGAACCCGAGCTTGCTGACATTCGAGTCCGGAGTCAGATAAACCCACATGCCAAGCATCAGGATCTCGCCCGGGGGATTTTCAACAATCGAGAAATCCCCCTTGGCTCCGCCCATCGTGGCTGCTCCAGAAAACTTCAAAGCTTCCAGCCCGGACTTGAAATCGATTCCGGGATAGCCGGCTGCGGACGTGGATTCCAACTTGTATTTCGCCTGGTGTTTCACCGCCCCCGTATCGAGGGGAGAAAGCAGGAGCGTCTGCGTGCCAGCCGGTGCTGACCCGATCTTCGAGTCCGCCGGAGCGATCGGGCCCTCCGCAGCATGCGACGGCTGGAGACAAAATAGCAGGCCGGCCAGAAAGGCGCCCAGATGATGTGCGGACTTGGGGGGCAGGTTCATAGAAGCATTCCATGACAAAGCTGCAGCTTCGAGTTGTCAATAGCTATTGTGAACGTTCCCGCTTTTGTCTTGCCGCCACGAAGCCTCTGGTGGCAGGATGCTCGAATGGATGATGACTTGGAGGGGGTTCACTCGTTTGCCGGGCAGAATTTTTTTTTCAGCCCGTCGTTGCACCATCAGGCGATTGCTGATGGCGGGGAGATGCGGGCCATGCGCTTTCCTGGCGGCGAGGTGGCCGGCTGGCAGCGCCGCCTGCGCAGGAAGCTTTGGGAACGGCTGGGCGGGCAGCCTCAGGATCGGGTGCCGCTCAACGTGCGCCGGATCTGGTCCAGACCGCACCCGCT
Organism: Verrucomicrobiia bacterium; assembly: GCA_037127695.1. Classification (GTDB taxonomy): domain Bacteria; phylum Verrucomicrobiota; class Verrucomicrobiia; order Chthoniobacterales; family Terrimicrobiaceae; genus QYQL01. The sequence goes on from JBAXXX010000002.1 coordinate 64,968, forward strand.
CGGCACGATCGAGAAAATTGTTTTTACATCCGAGTTTCGGTGCGACGTTCCTGCGTATGTTTGTCTGCCTGGCGAGGCTAGCGGGCCGCGTCCCTTCATGATCTGCCTGCAGGGGCACAGGGGCAGGATCCACCATTCTATTGCGGTGAGCGCCGATGAAATGTCCGAGGGGGTCGAGGTGCATGACGGCCTCGATTTCGGGATCGGGTGCATGAAGCGGGGGATTGCCGCGCTATGCATCGAGCAGCGGTCGTTTGGAGAAAGGCGGGAGCTGGCGATGGGCCGCCCGTCAGGCGACTGCTGCCAGGATGCCGCGATGCACGCACTGCTTCTCGGGCGCACTCTGATGGGAGAGCGCGTCCACGACGTGGACCGGGCGATAGATTACTTGATCTGGAGGGGCGATGCCGACCCTCGCCGCATCGGGGTGACTGGCAATTCGACAGGCGGCATGGTCGCGCTTTTCGCTGCCGCTCTGCTGCCGAGGATCCGCTTTGCCATGCCGTCGAGCTGCTTTTCGAGCTTCCGGGACTCGATCCTTGCGATGGGCCACTGCAGCTGCAACTACGTGCCGGGGCTGCTGCGGGTTGCCGATCTGGCAGATATCGCAGGCCTGATCGCGCCGAAGCCGCTGGTCATTGTCCACGGGCGCGAGGACCACCTGTTTCCCATCCGTTCGACGCGGCGCGCATTCCGCGACGTCAAGGCCACCTACGAGGCGGCGGGCGCCGCAGGAAAATGCGCGCTTGTTATCGGCCCGGCCGGACACCGCTATTATCCTGACCTCGCCTGGCCGGTTTTTTTCCGGCTGACGAAAACCGCCTGATCCGCTTTGCGCAGGAGAGGGGGCGAATGCCCTGCCGGCAGCAGAACCCGTTATGGCTTCCTTCGGGGCACGTTTTTCTGAGAGAAAGCTATTTCGTGCCGGGCAGGATCTGGACGCTGATCCGCTCGATCCCTCGGCGGGCAAAATCGCTTGCCGGATAGATCCGCTGGGCTTTCAGATACCAGGCTAGGGCCGAGGCGGGCTCTCGGCCCTTCTCTTCGGCCTGTTTGATCGCGCGAACGAAATCTGGCACCTTGGCGGCGAAGCTCTCGAGAATCAGGTTCAGCCCGTCATCGGAGGGGAGCTGCCTGGAGGCGGATTCGGCGCTCTCCCAGGCGCCGGCGAAGTCGCCGCGCTTTCCGATCTCCTGCGCGCGGAGAATTGCTGCCCCGGCCGGTGCCCTGTCATCGCGCACCTCCGCCGCCGCAGTTTTCTCAGGCACCCTGACAGGGATTGCGCCGGGCGCGAGTTCTTTGCCATCGGCCGCGCCGATTGCCCCGCTCGATTTTCCTGCGAGCGCTTCGGTGTGGTTTTTCCGGGCCTTCAGGACCCTTTGTCTGGTGTCGCGCGGGAGCAGGCAAACCTCAGGTGAGTGCTCGCCAGCAAGGAACGTCTCGGCCAGCCGCTTGGCTGCCCCCGTCTCATCGGTATTCAAAAGAAGCAGGAAGGCATTCATCTCCTCGCGCGCAGATCCAAGAGCCTTGTTTGACTGGGCCTCAAGGGCGCCGACCGTGGGCGGCAATCCGCCGGCATTGGAGGGGGGGCTCTTCGCCGCGCCACCTGCAGGGAGGAGGATTCCGTCGCCAAAAATGCTGCGGTAAAAGCGGGCCCCGATGATGGCATGCTGGAATCGCCGCTGCAAAAAGAGCTGAGCGATCAGCGACTGGAGCTCGCTTTTCAACTGCGCTTCGGGAGCCTCGCGCCTGAGCTGGCTTGCTTTCAATAGGGCGTTCACCTCTGCCAGGCGGGTGAGAAGCCTCTCCCTGTCGGGCTTGCGCTGCTCCTCCGATGTGCCGCCGGTGCCCGGGAGCGCTCCGAGGGAGCTCGGCAGCACCTTCGAATTCCCTTCGAGCCGCTGGCGCTCCTTTTCCAGGCACTGGTTGGCAGCGGCGAGCCGATCGCTGGCCCGCCTGGCAAGCCATGCTGCATAAACCTGATTGGCCATCGCATCGCAGAGCCCGGAATCCCGCTCAAATTCCGAAGCCTGCACGAGAAGCCGGAACGCCTCGTCGGCGGCTTGGGGAGCGCTCGAGTTCGGTGCCAGCTGATCCGCAATCTGCGCGAGGGTCCGGAAGTAGCTGGCATCGCTGTCGACATGGGATTCAGGGGCATTGAGAAAGGCTTCGAACCTCGCATCGAAAATCCCGCTGCCCGTGATGGCCCATCTCTTTCCGTCCCATTCAGCGATCTCTCCACCTGGGTCGAACCCTGCCACGCCATCCGGAGCGCTGGCGGGCAGCGCGGCTTCCGAGGAGCCGCCAAGAGATGCCGGATCCGGGCGAAAAGCAGGCTCCTCAGCAGCAAGCCGGAGGGGACAGCAGCTCGTAGCAAAAACCAGAAAAAGCAACCTCCGCATCCCACCGCGAGATCTCTGGCGTGGCGCATGCCGGTCACCGGGCGCGTGGCGGCTCATCCTTTTCCGGGCGGGAGCTACTTGGCGTCCGGCAGGAGCTGGACGTTAATCCGCTCGATCCCCTGGCGGGCAAAATCGCTCGCCGGGTAGTTTTTCCGGGCCTTTAGATACCAGGCCAGCGACGAGCCAAGCTGGTTTTTTTTCTCCTTCTCCTCCGCCTGTTTCAGCGCTCGAACAAAGTCGGGCGCTTTGGTCGTGAGGTCTGCTCGAACCTGGTTCAGCTTGTTATCCGCCGGGAACTGCCTGGAGGCGGATTCGGCGCTCTCCCAGGCACCGGCGCAGTCGCCGCGCCTCTCGACCTCCTGCGCGCGAAGGATTGCGGCCTCGACGAGAGACATGTCGTCGAGCACCTTCCGCAGCTGCTCCTGCTTCTCTGGAAACATCGCCGTCGCCGCGATGAATCGCATCTTGTCGTCAAAGATCTGCCTGTAGTTCTTCTGGCTCAGGAGCTGGTCGAAATCCGTGATCGCCCGCTGCTGGAGGTCCGTCTGGCTGAAGATCATCCCTCCAACCTCGGCGAGCGCGGGATTTCGTGGCCAGATCTCCGCCGCCGCCCTCAGCTCGGACTCCATGGCGCCCTTATCTCCGCTGGCTGCCGCATTGCGTGCCTTCGCCAGGTGCATCGAGCTGATCGTCTTCGCCGTCTCAATCTTTGCGAGCGGCTTGCTGGCATCGAAGTCCCCAGCGATCTTCTGAATTTCGTCCACCAGCTTGGCCGCCCTCGTGAGGTCGTTCACTTCCAGCGCCGCAAGCAGCTCGTTGCCCTTCTGTGAAAAATCCAATGCCCTGCGCTTGTCATCGCGGCTCAGGAGGCGGACGTTCGGGAGAAATTCGCCCAGCGCGAAGGTTTCCGCCAGGCGTTCGGTCGCGCTCTTCATCTCGTTTTTCTCAAGGAGGAATTTGTAGGCCTCGATCCCCTCGTTGACATCGCGGATCGCCTCGTTCGCGAGGCCGTCGAGCTGGCTGAGCGAGTTGATCAGCTTGCTGACCGCCTGGGCCGCCGTTGCGGCGCCGCCGACCATGCTCTCGACGCCCAGGTTTTCGACGCCCAGCTTCATCCCCTGCGCGGCAAACGACTGGCCGGAGGGCGCGTAGCTGCCGCCTCCTCCCGTCCCGTTGCTTCCAGAGCCTCCGCCAACGTATCCGCCCCCCTTGGACTCCCCGGAAACCTTCGGGTCGAACTCCGCGTTGATTTTTGCCTGCCCCGCATCCTTCGTGGGGAGCGCGTCCACCATCTTTTTGAAAACCTCGATCGAATTGTCCCCGTCGGTGTAAAGCGCGCGGTAGAACCGGTTCGCGATGATGACATGCTGAAACCTCCGCGTGGCGAAGAACTGCATGATGAGCGCCTGGAGGTAGCCTTTGGCGGTCAGTTCGAGGGTAGCCATGCGAGCCTTGTTATTCTCGATCGTCTGCCCGGCCTCGGAGAGCTTCCGCTTCACCGTGGCGACGCGGGCATCCCGGGCGAGCTTTTGGTTCTCCTGCCCGAAAGCATCGTCCTTGGCGACCTTGGGAGCAAGGATGCTGCCGCTGGCTGCGACCTCGTTGTTCCATTCGGCCTGGGAGCGCTGCTTTTCCCAGATCGCGTTGTCGCGCCTCAGCTTTTCGACCTGCGCCAGGGTGCCCTGCGCCGAATAGATCGCATCAGCCAGCGTGCTGCAGAGGTTGGCATCATCCTTATACTCGGATGCCTTTTTCAGAAGGGCAAACGCTGCGTCCTGGTTCTGCTTGGTCGCCTTTCCGGGCGAGAGAAGATCCATGATCCTGTCGATCGTCGCGCGGTAGGCCACGTCCGCCGCCGCAGTCGCCGGGGCCGCATTCAGGTATTTTTCAAACCTGGCACGGAACAGCCGGTTATCGTTAATGTTCCAAAGCTTTCCATCGTAGGCGACCGTATCGCTTCCTGGATCGAAGTGAGGGACATCCCGGCCGATAAACCCCTCGTTCATCTGGCCGGGCCGCGCCCCTCCCGTCGCGGCCTTGCTGTCCCCTGCGCCCGGAGGGACCGACTGCGGCCGCGCCGTGGCCGCACAAAAAAAGATCGCTGCGAGCAGGGTGCGCTTCATGGTTGGGAGAGGCTCTTGGTCTTGAGCGTGCCGTTCTCATCGACCTCGACAACAAAAAGAAATTTCTGGCCCTTTTGGATGTTCATGGCATTGAACTCGGCAGTGACGAGGATCGGGATCGTCTCCTCCTTCACGTCCACTGCAATCAGCCGGCCGGACGTGGGCGACCAGGCGAGAGAGTTCGAGATCTCGCCCTCGACCTTGTAAACATTCCCCCGGAGGCTGTTCGCATTTTCCATATAGGCCGGGATATCCAGCCCGGCGACGGTCCGGAACGGGTCCGACCCCGATGATTGAAAAAGCCGCGATCCCAGGAACGCTGCCACGAGGAGAGCTGCCGCCAATACAAACCAGAGCGGCTGCATGGAGGATTTCTTACGTCTGGCCATGGCCTAGTATCTATGCGTGTCTGCGACGAATTTCAAAGGGAAAACAATGCCGCTGGAAAATCCTGATCCAATCCGGAGCGATTCACCGTGATTTCTCCGGCCTAAAAGTTCCAGCCGCTCCACCCGCTGAGCGCCTCGAGCGCGCGCGCGCGATGGCTGAGGGAGTTTTTGATTTCGGCTCCGAGCTGGGCGAACGTCTCCGAGCGTCCGTCCGGGACGAAAATCGGGTCGTAGCCGAACCCTGCCTCGCCATTCGGGGCATGGACGATCGAGCCCTCAACCGACCCGCAGAATGCTGCAAGCTCCTCGCCCCGCTTCGCCAGCACCATCACGCACCGGAACCTCGCGGAGCGGGCTCTGCCGCAGACGCCCTGCAGGTTTTTTAAAACCAGCGCCGTGTTCGCCCGATCGTCGGATGGCTGGCCTGCATAGCGCGCCGAGAGGACGCCGGGCGCGCCCCCGAGCGCATCCACCTCGAGCCCGGAGTCGTCGGCGATCACCCACCCGTCGACCCGCACCGACGCTGCGATGGCCTTCAGGGCGGCGTTTTCCTCAAACGTGCTGCCGGTTTCCTCGACATCCGGGATGTCGGGCACGGACGAGAGGTCGCGCACCCGGAACCCTGGCCCGAGGATCGTGCGGATCTCCTCGATCTTGTGTGCGTTGCGGGTGGAGACGAGCAATGGGATTGCAGGAGCGCCGGCGTCTGGCATAGTGGTGGGTTCCTACAATGTCTACTCAGCGCAAGCAATTCCCGTTTTCCGAATTCGAATCCAAATGGCAGCGGCACTGGCTCGAATCAAATGCCTTCCATGCCTCCAATCCCGGCGATCCCGGCTTCGATCCCTCCCGGCCGAAATACTACGTACTCGACATGTTCCCGTATCCGAGCGGCGACGGGCTCCACGTCGGCCATGTCGAAGGCTACACGGCGACAGACATCCTCGCGCGGTTCCAGCGGATGCGCGGGTTCAACGTCCTGCACCCGATGGGCTGGGATGCCTTCGGGCTTCCGGCCGAGCAGTATGCGATCAAGACCGGCCTGCATCCCAGGGTCACAACGGCCCGCAATGTGGGGAGGTTCCGCGAGCAGCTCCAGGCGCTCGGGTTCAGCTACGATTGGCAGCGGGAGATCAGCACGACCGACCCGAAGTACTTCCGGTGGACGCAATGGATTTTTCTCCAGCTTTACCATGCCTGGTTCAATCCTGAGACAAACCGAGCCGAGCCGATCACCTCGTACACCAGCGGCGACCCCGATGCCGTCCGCCTCGCCTACGTGGCCGAGGTGCCGGTGAACTGGTGCCCGCAGCTCGGAACCGTCCTGGCCAACGAGGAGGTCGTGGATGGGAAAAGCGAGGTCGGCGGGTTTCCTGTCGAGCGCCGCCCGATGCGCCAATGGATGCTGCGGATCACGTCGTTCGCCGAACGCCTCATCGCCGGGCTTGACGGGCTCGACTGGCCGGACTCGATCAAGCTCCTCCAAAAAAATTGGATCGGGCGCAGCGAGGGGGCGCTGGTCGAGTTCCACATCCAAAATCCAGAATTTAAAATTCCGGTTTTCACGACCCGTCCGGACACGCTTTTTGGCGCGACCTACATGGTGCTCGCGCCCGAGCACCCGCTGGTGCCACAGATCACGACCGAGGCCCAACGTTCGGAGGTGGCGGCCTACCAAAAGTGCGTCGGCTCGAAGTCCGACCTCGAGCGGACCGACCTCGCGAAGGACAAGTCCGGGGTCTTCACCGGCGCGCAGGCGATCAATCCGGTCAATGGCGAGCCGATCCCGGTTTGGATCGCCGACTACGTGCTCACGGGCTACGGCACCGGAGCGATCATGGCTGTGCCCGCGCACGACGAGCGGGACTTTGAGTTCGCGAAGCAGTTCGGGCTGCCGATTCGCGAAGTCGTGCGGCCGGCAACTGCCCATGCCACGCCCTGCTTCTCCGGCGAGGGGGTCGCGGTCAACTCCGGGTTTCTTGACGGGATGCCGACGGCCGGCGCGCAGCGCGCGATGTCCGCCTGGCTGGAAGAGCGCGGGCTCGGGCGCGCGACCGTCAACTACAAGCTCCGCGACTGGCTGTTCTCGCGCCAGCGCTACTGGGGCGAGCCCTTCCCGATCGTCTGGGAAGCCGGCAGCCACCGCGCGATCCCGGAGGACGAGCTGCCGGTCGTGCAGCCGGATTTGGAGGACTTCAAGCCGACGGGAACCCCCCAGCCCCCGCTGAGCAAGGCGCGCGATTGGGTCTGCTACTCGGAGAAGGCCGAGCGCGAAACCAACACGATGCCCCAGTGGGCGGGCTCATGCTGGTATTACCTGCGCTTCTGCGATCCGGAAAATGCCGCCCGCTTTATCGGGACCGACGCCGAGAGATATTGGATCGCCGGCGGCGGAACGCCCGGGGGGGTCGATCTTTATGTCGGAGGCACCGAGCACGCGGTCCTTCACCTCCTCTACGCGCGGTTCTGGCACAAGGCGCTCTTCGACCTCGGACACCTGACCACCCCAGAGCCGTTCCAGAGGCTTGTCAACCAGGGGATGATCCTCGGTCCTGACGGACAAAAAATGTCGAAGAGCCGAGGGAATGTGGTGACCCCGGATAGCGTGATCGAGGAGTATGGCGCGGACTCGCTGCGCCTCTACGAGATGTTCATGGGCCCGCTCGAGCAGATGAAACCTTGGAGCATCAAAGGCGTCGAGGGGGTCTATCGCTTCCTCGCCCGCGTCTGGCGGCTGGGCATGGAAGAAAACCAGGAGGGCGCATGGCAGGCCTCCAGCGAGCTCTGCGATGCCCCGCTCACGCCCGCCCAGGCGCGGGTCGCCCATGCCACGATCAAAAAGGTCACCGCCGACATCCAGGCGATGGCGTTCAACACCGCGATCTCGCAGATGATGGTTTTCACCAACGAGTTCGTGAACGCGAAGCCGCGGCCAAAGGAGGCTCTCAGGATCCTGCTCCCGCTCCTGAGCCCGTTTGCCCCGCACCTGGCGGAAGAGCTCTGGTCGCTCCTCGGCTTCGAGGGGCAGGCCTCGTCGCAGGCCTGGCCAGCCCACGACGAGTCGCTCCTTGTGGAAAACGAAATCGCCATCGTCGTCCAGGTGAACGGCAAGCTTCGCGACCGCCTCCTCATCCCCATTCAGGCATCAAAGGAAGAGATCGAAGCAGCCGCTCGCGCCAGCGCAAAGGTCATCGAGGCGACGGCCGGTCAGACGATCGTCAAGGTGATCGTCGTCCCCGGAAAGCTCGTGAACGTCGTCGCAAAATAAAAAAAGGTTCCTGCCGGAATCCACAGGATTTTCAGCGGGGGACTCCGGGGGAAATGCAGCCCTCGCCATGCAAAAAAACCACCCCGCACGAGGCGGGGTGGTTTTTGCAAATCTTCGTGGCGGGGCGGATTACTTCGAGGATTTCTCCTCGATGTATTTGATGACGTCGCCGACGCTCTGGAGCTTTTCGGCGTCCTCATCGGGAACCTCGACGCTGAATTCCTCTTCGAATGCCATCACCAGTTCGACGGTGTCGAGCGAGTCGGCTCCGAGGTCTTCGATGAACGATGCGTTCGGGGTGACCTGTTCCGGGTTGACGCCGAGCTGCTCGACGATGATGTCTTTGACTTTTTCTTCAATGGATTTTTCGGACATGATGGATGTGTTGTTCAGTGATGCAGTTATTGGGAGCCGCGCGCTTTGGCAACAAATAAATTTGCAACCCCGTCGCGTGCGGAGGCGAAAATTGCTTATCGGCAGAAGAGGTCAAGCGCAAACTTTTTCCTCCCCTGCCGATTTTTTAAAAAATCTTACTCCGGGGTGATGAATTTCTCCGTGTGGAACTTCTCCTGGCTGGTCGTGAACGCCTGGACTTTGTAGCTCTCGCCCGACTTCATGTCGCGCGTCGGAATTTTTTCCTGATATTCGATCCGTTCTTTCGGGTTGATGACGACGATCCCTTCCTCCTGCTCGAACGCGCGATCGTCGGACCACCGGTCCAGGACCTTTCCTGCGGTGTCGGTCGTGACGATATCCATGCGCTGGCTCGTCGGGTATTCGAGGCGGGTCATGTTCTTCGTGTTGTTGCGAACCTTGTAGGTGACGTTGATCTCGCGCCGGTCCTGCAAAGAAAAATTCGACGGCTCGATCACGAGCTCCTCGGTCGTCGGGGGCGTGCGGATCGGACCGATATTCACCGAGGAGAACATGTTGGAAAAAAAGCTTTTGATCCGGGCGGGCGCGGTCTCCTCAGAGCTCCGGCTTTTCGGATATTCGGCGATGGTGTCGTTCAGGTCCCTGCCGGCGTAATCGGTGCCGCGCGTCCGGCGCGCAGCCTCAGGATCGAGAAAAAACGGGCTGTTCTCATCGGGCGGCGCCATGGCGAATGCCGTGGCGGCATCCCTCGTGGTCCGGCGGGTTTCCTGGGCGGCCAGCGGAGCGAGTCCGCAGGCCAAAAAAATGATCGCAGCACGTTTCATCCCGTAGTCCCTATCCCAGTGTGTCCGCGGTTGCAAATCCAATTGCTTTGCCTAGAATCCCGGGACATGCGCTCCCTGCTTCGGATTTTGCCCGCCCTCCTCGCCATTTCCCCTCTCGCCGTCCAGGCAGGACAAAAAAAGCCCGCGCCGGTCAGCCTCCGCCTGCTCGCCGAGGGACATGAAAAGGAAGGCGAGTCGTTCGTCTCGCCGGTCGAGCTCACCAACCCGCCGAAAAAGATTTTTGTCAGGAAAGTTCCGATTCTCAGCGAGCGCGACATCAAGGCGTTCTATCCGTTTCCCGGGAGCGACGGGCTGGCGGGCGCGTATTTCCGGCTCGACGCGCACGGTGCCGACAAGCTGGAACAATTCACCACCGAGGATCGGGGGAAGCTCGCGATCGTTTTTGTCAACGGCCGGGTCGCTGCGGCGCTTCGCGTGGAGCGCGTGACGGACGGCCTGCTCTACGTCCCCGGCGGCATCACTCCTGACGAGATCTCCACCCTGCAGGCGAAGTATCCGATCATCGGGAGGGAGTCGGAGTTTGGAAAAAAGCCGCCTAAGGCGCAGAAGCCCTGAGCCGGCGCCCCTCCTCACGTCCGCTGCGGCCAGAAGAAGAGGATGCTGATCAGGACGAGAAGCGGAAGCAGGATCGGCAGGGCAAACCGGAAGATGTAGGCAAAGAAGTGCGGGGTTCTCACCTTCGCGTGGTCGGCGATGGATTTCACCATGAGGTTCGGGCCGTTCCCGATGTAGGTCATCGCGCCAAAAAATACGGCACCGAGGGAAATTGCCAGGATCTCACGGGGCGAGCTCGCGACGACGGCAAGAACATCTGCCGGGCTGTCCAGGCTCAGTTGGTGCAGCCCCATCGCAGTCGAAAGGAAGGCGAGATACGTCGGCGCGTTGTCGAGAAATGCCGAGAGCACCCCGGTCGCATAATAAAATTGGATCGGGCTTGCGATCCCGATCGCGGCGGCATGCATGCCGAGGTAGTCGAGGGCGGGGACCATCGTGGCAAAGATGCCAAGAAACAGCCATGCCACCTCCCGAATCGGAGCGAAGGAGAAGTCGTTCGCCTCATGCACCCGCTTCGGGGTCAGGAAAAATGAGGCCGCTGCCGCTGCTGCCATGATCGCCTCGGGAACAAGGAGCGGCAGGGATCTGTTGTAGAGGACTGCCGCGAGGATGACCGCGATGAAGGCCAGATTGTGCGCCCCGTCGAACCTCCATGTTTCCTGCGACGTCTGCCTCTCCATGACCTCCTGCGGGGCCTTCCGGATATTGATGCAGTCGGCGACATAAAAAACCGTGAGGAGCGCCCCCACCGCGACCGCCCAGGCCGGCCAGCAGTGCTCAAGCGTCCACCAGAACGGCACTCCTTTCAGGTAGCCCAGAAACAGCGGCGGGTCGCCGATCGGGGTCAGACACCCGCCCACGTTGCTCACGATGAAAAGAAAAAACACAATGTGAAACGCCGTGATCCGGTACCTGTTCATCCGGATCCACGGGCGGATCAGCAGCATCGAGGCGCCGGTCGTTCCGAGGACGTTCGCAATCACCGCGCCCACCGCCAGAAAAAGGACGTTTGTCAGCGGGCGCGACTCCCCTTTCACGTTGATGTGAATCCCCCCGGCCGCCACGAACAGCGAGCCGATCAGCGCGATAAAGCTCGCATACTCGTGCGCCACCACCCAGAACCTCGCGGGCTGGTGGAGGACCCAAAAATAATAGGAGAGAGTGAGCAGTCCGAGCCCGACCGACACCTTGGGATAATGATGATGCCACCAGTCCCCGAGGAGCGCCGGCCCTGCAGCAATCAGCAGGAGAAGGGCCGCAAAGGGCAGGATCATCCAAGGGTTTACCTCATAGGCCGCCCCGAAGGCCGTCGCAAAAATCAGGTGCATTCCGCATTCTCATGGACAGGAGGCCCCGCCGCATCAAGAACAAATCCCTGCATGCGAGGCTTTCCTGCGGGTTTTCCCTGTGCTCTCGGCCGCCTCTGTGATTAAGATTTTGCCAGATTGAATCTCTACACCGACATCGTCCGGCCCTGCCTGTTCGGCTTTGACCCGGAGGCCGCTCACCATCTGGCGCTGGCCGGGCTGAAGCTCGCTCCTGCGCCGCTGGTTCGCGCGCTGTTCGGGGGAGGGGAGAAAAAAACGGTGAAGCTTTTCGGGCTGACCTTCCCGAACCCGGTGGGGCTCGCGGCGGGGATGGATAAAAACGCCGAGGCCCTTCGGGCGTGGGAGGCGCTGGGGTTCGGGTTTGTCGAAGCCGGCACGGTGACCGCTCGGGAGCAGCCAGGCAACGACCAGCCCCGATGCTTTCGCTACCCTCGCCAGCAGGCGCTGATCAACCGGATGGGGTTCAACAACGACGGCGCGGAAAAGATCGCAGCCCGGCTGGGCGCGCTGAAGTCGTCGGGCCGCTGGCCTGGGATCCCGGTCGGCATGAACATCGGAAAATCGAAGGCCACCCCGCTGGAGGATGCTGCCGGCGACTATGCGGCGAGCTTCCGCCTGCTCCTGCCGTTCGGCGATTACTTTGTCATCAACGTCAGCTCGCCGAACACGCCGGGCCTGCGCCAGCTCCAAGGCCGCGACTCGCTGGCGGAAATCGTGCGTGCATTGAAGACGATCGATGCAGCGAAGCCGCTGCTGGTGAAAATCGCGCCCGATCTTGAGGATGACGCAGTGCGCGAGATGGCCGAGCTTGCCGAGGCAGAGGGCCTCGACGGGCTGATCGCCACGAACACCACGCTCGACCACTCGTCCGTTCCGGCGGGATCGGATCAGGCCGGCGGGCTGAGCGGTGCCCCGCTCCGCTCCCGCTCGACCGAGGTGCTTCGGATCCTCCGCGCGCGCACCGTGCTCCCAATCATCGCCTCCGGCGGGGTCATGAGCGCCGAATCGGCGGCCGAGAAGCTGCAGTCCGGGGCTTCGCTCGTTCAAATCTACACCGGCTTCATCTACCGCGGACCCAGGCTGATCCGGGAGATCGCCCGGGCCTGGACGCAGGGAGGGCGGCGCGACAAACGATAGGGGAAGATGGATGGGGCATCGGGCTGCTGCTCGGCAAAGGCGGCCGAGGGCGACTGCCCTCCATTCATTGCGCTGACGCGCGGATCGGGGAAAGAAACCGATTCTTGCCAGGCCGCGCCGGATGGCGAATGCTGTCTTCCATGAGGCGCCGCATTATTATTCTGGTGCTTGTGCTGGCCGCCGCCGCCGGGATGTGGGTCGAGCACCGCATCGAGACGGCCCCGCTGCCGGCCGCCTTGGACTCGCCGCTGCCGGCCACTCCCGTGCTGGAGGATTTTCGCGGGCGACCGTTTTCTTCCCCGCCGGCGGACTTCGCCCGCGATGCCCGCCCCGGCCGCCTCAAGGATTTTGGCCCGTGGCTTCCCCTGGCGACCGTGGCCATCGAGGACCACAGGTTTTATCAGCATCCCGGAATCGATGCAGTTGCCATGAGCGGGGCTCTCCTCAGGAACCTGTCCAACGGGCGGATCGTTTCCGGTGCCTCGACGATCACCCAGCAGACGATCAAGCTTGGCTCCGGACGGATCCGCCGGACGCTCGACGCCAAGTGGCGGGAGGGGTTCTCCGCACTCCGCCTCGAACGCAAATGGACAAAAGAAAAAATCTTGGAATCCTACATGAACCGGCTCGATTACGGGAACCGGAGGATCGGCCCGGTCGCTGCGGCGTTCGCGTATTTTGGAAAGCCGCCGTCCGAGCTGACCTTTGCCGAGTCAGTATATCTAGCCGGGATCCCTCAATCTCCCTCACGGCTGAACCCGTGGAAGAATCCCCAGCAGGCCCTCGCTCGGTATTCGAGAAATATCCAGCGTCTCGCCAAAGCGGGGCTCCTGCCAGAGGGACAGGGCTCACTGCTCGCCTCGCCGCCAGTGCCCGGACGTCACGACCCGGTCGCCGCTGCCCCGCATTTCACGCGCGAGGCGATGGCCCGGTTGCGGCCCGGTGATTCCAGCCGCCGAAGCACGCTGGATCTGGATTTGCAGGCGGTCGCCGAGCGGATCGTCGAGGCGGCCAGGCCGGCCCTTGTGAAGGTGGGCGCCAGCGGATGCGGCGCCGTGATCCTGGACAACGCGACCGGCGGTGTCCGCGCAATGGTCTCCTCGGCTCTTCCGGCGCATCAGGATGTCAATCTCACCACCACGCCGCGAAGCGCGGGCTCGACGCTCAAGCCGTTTCTTTACCTCGAGGCCATCGGCCGGCGGCTCGCCACCGCCGCATCGGTTCTCCCGGATACCGAGGAGGCGATCCGTGAGGCCTACGCCGACTATGACCCCCGGAACTACAACGGCCGCTTCCTCGGGCCTGTCCGCTTGAGGGAAGCGCTCGGGAACTCTCTCAACGTCCCCGCCGTCGTCACCCTCTCACGGACCGGCGCCCGCGAAACATTTGGAAAGCTGAAATCCTGGGGCCTGAATTTCCGCGAGGGATTCGATGCGTATGGCGCGGGGTTCATCCTTGGAAATGCCGAGGTTTCCCTCCTCGACCTCGCCGGCGCATATGCCTCGCTCGCCCGGGCGGGCAACGCGTGGCGCCCGGGCCTCCTCTCCGGCGAGCCCATGGATCCCGTCCGCTGCAGCTCCCCGGCCGCCGCCGCAATCATCACGGATATCCTCTGCGACAACGACGCGCGCCGGATCTCGTTTGGAAATGCCTCGCCTCTGGATGTCTCCGCCCGGGTCGCGGTCAAAACCGGCACCAGCTCCGGTTTCCGCGACGGCTGGTGCGTGGGTTTTACCAGGGAGCATACCATCGGAGTCTGGGCTGGAAACCCTGACGGTTCGCCGATGAGCTCTGCGCTGTCCGTGCGATCTGCGGCTCCGGTCTGGAATGCCCTCACCAAATTCCTTCTGTCCAGCGGAGACTCGCCCTTGCCTGAGCTCAAGGAATCCGACGAGCTTGAAAGCTGCCTGGTTGCCAAGGAATCCGGGCTTCTCCCACGGCCCGGCGAGCCGGCGATCCTCGAGTGGTTTCTGCCCGGCACTGCGCCAAGCGAGCCCGCCTCGACATGGTATCGCCGCATCGCAGACAAGGAGACGCTGATCCTTCCGACGTCCTACGCCGCCTGGTGCGCCAGCCCACAGAACCGCCTCGGCGCCGCCGCCGCCTCGGAGGGTTTTTCCATCCTCTTCCCAAAAGATGGCGCGGTTTTTACGCTCAACCCGTCGCTCCCAGCTGCCCAGCAGACCCTTATCCCGCAAAGCACGGACCCCGCCTGCGAGTGGTTCGCCAACGGAAAAAAACTCGCCCGCGCCAAGCTCCCTCTCCAGCCAGGTGACTATACGCTCACCGCCAGATCCTGCGGCCAGGAGCGAACCGCCTCGTTCCGCGTGGAGTAACGGTGGGCTCGCCTCCGCTGGGGAAGGACGCGGAAGCTTGACGAGGAGGAAGGGCTTTCTGATAGGATGCCAAGTTCATGACTTCTCACGAATTGTTCGCTCGCTTATCCTCCGATGAGGCCGCAGTGGTTTTTTCCTGGCTGCACGATCACGACAGGGCCGCCTACAAGACGACGGCCGGGCTGCTGGCTACCCGGCGCAAACTCCGGCCAGTCTTCGTCGAGCGGAAGCCCAGGGACGAGCGGCAGGCGTGGATGAAGGAAGCCCTCGGGAGGCCTGCAAATTCCGACCTCGCCGCCGAGATCCTGCAGGCTTGGACCATGGGCGCAAACGGGCAGGCCGTCTGCGCCTTTCTGGATTCGCTCGGAATCCCACACGATGGCAAAGGGCTTCTCGAATCCCTGCCCCCTGAGCCCCCCGATGCCGATGTCCGCCGCGCTGTGGACGAACTGTTTTCCAACTACTCAGCGGTGGCCGTGCGGGTTTACCTGCATCTGTTCTCCTCCATGGAGATGACCGAATGGCCAGGCCTGAGAGCGCTCGTTTCAACCGATCCCCGCTTATGTCTAAACCCGCAAACCCCGTAGCCACTCCGTTCTCCCAATCCCTGCGCGATGCCGTGGAAACCTTCCAGGCGCTTGGCTCGCTCGAGCCGGACATCACGGCCGCGGCAGGCGTCGTGCTCGGCTGCCTGACATCCGGAGGCAAGCTCCTCTTCTGTGGGAACGGCGGCAGCGCGGCGGACAGCGCCCACATCGCCACCGAGTTCACCTGCCGGTTCTCGGCCGACCGGCGACCATACCCGGGGATCGCCCTCAGCGCAGACGGCGGGCTCCTCACCGCGATCGGAAATGACTACGCATTCCAGGATATCTTTTCCCGACAGGTCCGAGCCTACGGCCGGCCTGGAGATATCCTGATCGCCCTCACGACAAGCGGGAAGTCGCGCAACATCCTCTCGGCGATCGAGGAAGCCCGGCGCCTCGGGATGAAAGCGATCGCCTTCCTCGGAAAGGGCGGCGGATTTACGAAGGGGTCGGCAGATATCGAGATCATGGTGCCTGGAGCCGTCACCGCGAGGATTCAGGAAGCGCAAAAATTCCTTCTCCATGCGCTCTGCGAGCTCGTCGAGCCGGGGCTGGAGAAAGAATGATGCCCGTCTTGGTGGCGTTTTCTGCGGTGCTGGGAGCGATCGTTGGGTCGTTCCTGAACGCCTGCATCCACCGCATGCCGCGGGGCATCAGCCTCTCGGATCCGAAGCGCTCGTTCTGCCCGTCGTGCGGCAAGCTGATCCCGTGGTATGAGAACATTCCGGCGGTCAGCTGGGTGGTTCTCTGGGGGAGCTGCGCCGGCTGCGGCGCGCGGATCTCCCCGCGCTACATCCTGGTCGAGGTCCTCACGGCAGCCAGCTTTGCCGCCCTCTGGCTCCGGTATGGCCTGCCTCTCGCCCCGGCCTACTGGATCCTGATTTCCCTCCTCATCGCCGCCGCGTTCATCGACATCGAACACTTCATCATCCCGGACGAAATCACGCTCGGAGGAACCGCCGCCGGCGTCCTTTGCTGCCTCGCTTTGCCGGGGCTCATGGCCACGTCGTCGCACCTGGTCTCCGGCGGGCTCTCGCTCGCCGGCGCCGCGCTGGGTGCGGGCCTCCTCTGGCTGGTGGTCGAGGGAGGAAAGCTCGCCTTCGGAAAAAAGAAGCTCCGCTTCGAGAATGCCGAGGATTTCTGCTGGGTGCGCGACGGCGACCGTGCGGACCTGCACATCGGAGGCGAAATCCGCCGGTGGGAGGACATCTTCAGCCGCGAGAGCGACCAGCTGGTCCTCCACGCGAGCGGCCCGGTCGCTTGCGACGGGCGCGTGCTTCCCCCCGGACCGCTCCGGTTCCACTACAACCGCTTGACCGCCGGAACAGAATCGCTCGACCTCGACTCCCTGGACCGGATCTCCGGAAAGCTTGATGCGGTCACCATCCCCCGCGAGGCGATGGGCCTTGGAGATGTGAAATTTCTCGCCTGCATCGGCGCATTCCTCGGGTGGAAGGCCGTCCTCTTCACGGTTTTCTCGTCCTCGATCATCGGCTGCCTCTTCGGCGTGGCCGGGATCCTTATCGCCCGGGACAAGTCGAAGGCGATCCTCCCTTTCGGCCCCTACCTCGCGCTCGGGGCCGCCATCTGGATCTTCGGCGGACGCGAGCTTGCCGATTGGTATTTTTCCCAGTTCCGCATCTCCTGAAAATCCATGGCAAAACAAAAACTTCCTTTCTTCCAACTCGTCCGGGCGTTCTGGACCCCCTACCTGCGCCTGGTCCAGTATCTCACGCCCTACAAGAAGAAATTCATTATGGGGCTGGTTTTCGGAATCCTTGCCGGTGCGCTGAGCGGGATCTTTCCCCTCGTCGTCACCAAGGCCGGAAGCTCCCTTGGCATCTCCAGGCAGGACATCACCAACGCCTCCAAGCTCGTGAAATCCGGGAGCGACACCGGCCCCGGCATCGAGGGGGTCTTCCTGATCAGCCTCCTGATCCCTGCGGCGATGATCGCAAGAGGGATTTTTTCGTATCTCAACTCCTATTACCTCGCGTGGGTTAGCCTCCGTGTCCTTCGCGACATCCGAACCCAGTTGTTTTCGCATTTGATGTCGCAGTCGCTGGGCTTCTTCAACCGATCAAAAGCCGGCAAACTCATTTCCCGGGTCATGAACGACACCCGCGTCGCCCAGAACGCTCTCACCTCCATCTCGGCGGATGTGGTGCAGGGGCCGATTGCCGTGATCACCGGCGTGGGTGCGCTTGTCTATATCGACTGGAAATTCGCCCTCACCACACTTTTCCTTTTCCCGATCTGCATCCTCCCCATTGTCATCTTCGGAAAAAAAGTCCGGCAAGCCGCGCGCGCGGAGGAAAACGAGGCCGGGCAAATGTCCGTCATCCTCCAGGAAACCTTCGCCGGGATCCGGGTCATCAAGTCGTTTGCCCGCGAGAGCTACCAAGCGGACCAGTTCGAAAAATCCAGCGCAATCCAGTGCACCAACAGCCTGCGCGTGCGGAAAAGCTCCGACATCGTCCAGCCGCTCATCGAATCGGTATCGGCCCTCGGCGTCGTCCTGGCGATGGTTTACGTCTATTACTACAACATCAGCTTCATCAAATTTGCCGCGCTCTGCCTGGGGACTTTCCTCCTCTACAACCCGGTCAAGGCGCTGAGCAAAATCCCGATGCTCATGCAAAAATGCATGGCTTCGGCGATCAATATCTTCGACCTGCTGAAAATGCAGTCCGACATTCAGGACCAGCCGGATGCGATCGTCCTGAAGCATTGCAACGGCCGCATCGAGTTCGACGCCATGGGCTTTTCCTACGGGGTGGACAAGGCGGCGGTCGAGGAGATCTCGCTCACGATTGAGCCCGGAAATAAATACGCGCTGGTCGGCGCAAGCGGCGCCGGCAAGAGCACCCTCCTCTCGTTGGTCCTCCGCTTCTACGACCCGCAGAAAGGCGCCATCCGGGTGGACGGCCATGACATCCGCACCCTGACCCAGCGCTCGCTCCACGAGCAGATCGGCGTCGTCACGCAGGAGACGTTTCTTTTCCACGACACGATCTACGAGAACATCCGCTACGGCCGACTCGACGCGACGCGCGAGCAGGTCGTCGCCGCGGCGCAGGCCGCATTCGCCCACGAGTTCATTCTCGCGCAGGCCGAGGGCTATGAGACGATTGTCGGCGACAAGGGGTGCCTCCTTTCGGGAGGCCAGCAGCAGCGGCTCGCGATCGCCCGCGCACTCCTGAAGGACGCGCCGGTCCTCCTCCTCGATGAGGCCACCTCCGCCCTGGATTCGGAATCCGAGCGCATGATCCAGTCCGCGCTCGATCGCCTTTCTGAAGGCCGCACGGTCATCGCCATCGCCCACCGGCTCTCCACCATCCTCAAATCCGACTGCATCGTCGTCATGGATCTCGGACGGATCGTCGCGACCGGTACCCACCACGAGCTGCTCGAAAAATCAGCCCTCTACCGCAACCTCTACGAGCTCCAGTTTCACCACCACGCGCCTCCAGCCTAGCCAGGAAAAAATGTTGTTTCTTCAAATTCCTTGTGTATCGTTATTCGCATCGGGGGCGTACTGGTTTCGACTTGAAGTGTGAAGTACGGTCCGCATGCCGAGGATGATTCGTTGGCCTCGTAAAAAATCGGATCAAAAAAAATAAATGCAGATTACGAAGATCTCGCTCTCGCGGCTTAATTGACCACGACGTCTCCCGGCGAACGCCTGCTACTCCGGGAGACGACGACAGCAGGCTAATTTGTCGCTGGGGTGGCCGCAGCGGCAAATGAATCGATTTCGTGGCCGCTCTGGGGTGGGTAGCGTGGTGGTTCGCAGCTTCGCCCCGAGATTAAAGACCGCATAAGCATGTAGACGGCTGCACAGATCGCTTGAAGGACAGGGGTTCGACTCCCCTCGCCTCCATTCCCCTGATGATCAACAGGCTAGCCCGCTGCAAGAGCAGCGATCCCCTCCTCGAGGGTTGCAACGTTGGAGATGGAAACAACGGGCGTCCCCTTGCGGATGCGGCCGACAAGCCCCGCAATGACTCCTCCCGGACCGAGCTCCAGAAAATGCGTGATGTGGAGATTCTCGACCAGGTAGTCAATGCTCTGAGACCAGCAGACGCTCCCGGTGACCTGGTCGGCCAGCGTGCGGCGGATATTCTCAGGATCCCCGACGGCGATCGCATCCACATTGCAGACCACCGGCACCCGCGGCACCGACATCGCAGTCTCTTCGAGCGCCTGCTTGAGCGTCTGGTAGGCTGATTCCATGAGCCGCGAGTGGAATGCGCCTGCCACCGTCAGCTCCACGGCCTTGCGCGCCCCGAATTCTTTTGCGAGGGAAACTGCCAGCGCGATTTTCGACGATTCTCCGGAGAGCACGATCTGTCCGGGGGAGTTCAGGTTGGCGACATCGACATCCGCTGCGGACGCGAGATCGCGGACGCGGTCCTCATCGCCGCCGATGATAGCCGCCATTGCGCCTTCGGTGGATTCGCAGGCCTCCTGCATCGCCCGGGCCCGCTTGTCCACGAGCCGCAGTCCGGTTGCAAAATCGAATGTCCCGGCGGCGGCATGCGCGGTGAATTCTCCGAGCGAAAGCCCGGCCGCCGCATGAAATTCCAGGCCCGGCAGCTTCTCCTTGACTGCCGCGAGGCAGGCGAGGCCATGGGCATACAGCGCTGGCTGGCACACCGCAGTTTTTGTGAGATTTTCGGCAGGCCCCTCGAACATTGTCTGCGAGAGCGGATATCCGAGAACCTCATCCGCCTGCTTGAATACGTTGGCGGCGGCAGGGGAGCTGGAGCAGAGGTCTTTGCCCATGCCAACCGACTGGGCCCCTTGGCCGGAGAAAAGGAGTGCGAGTTTTTTTGTCATGACCGGAGTGATTGCGCCGCCTTGATGGAGGCTAAGCGCAGCAATTGTGCCCCACATGCCAGGTTCTCCGCAAGCTCCATTGCAGGATCGCTGATCGCGAAGCACCGGGAGAAAATCTCTCCGGCCCCGTTTTCCAGCCGGCCGGAAAATGCGATGCAAGGTTTCCCATGTTTCCTCGCCAGGCCGGCGAGCGATCCGGGGCCTTTTCCTTCCAGCGTCTGAGAATCGATCGATCCCTCCCCGGTGATGACGAGGTCGCATGCGGCCACACGGGCATCGAGCCCGAGCCGCGCGGCAATCCAATCGAATCCTCCGACAATTTGTGCGCCGAAGAAGGTCAGCAAGCCAAATCCTGCTCCGCCGGCTGCTCCCGACCCGGGCGCGCTGCGGTGCGAGACCCCGAACGTCTTTTCGCACACGTCTGCAAAGCTTTCGAGCTGGGATTCCAGAATGGCGACATCCTCTGGGGTGGCTCCTTTCTGCGGGGCATAAACCCGGCTGCATCCCCGTGCGCCCAGCAAGGGGTTTCTGACATCACACAGG
The DNA here is from genome assembly GCA_037127695.1 of Verrucomicrobiia bacterium. Taxonomy (GTDB): domain Bacteria; phylum Verrucomicrobiota; class Verrucomicrobiia; order Chthoniobacterales; family Terrimicrobiaceae; genus QYQL01. Next base: position 85,698 of record JBAXXX010000002.1, read on the forward strand.
GCAATGATTTTGGCCGTGATCGGCTGGGGAGGAGGAAGGATCGTTGCGATTTTCGAGAGGTTTTCCGGCGCGGGGTCGACGTTCCGTTCCTTGCTGTCTTGAAAAATCCAGCCGAGCGCCGCCGCCATGCCTGCTCCCCCGTCGGTTGTCGCGCTGCCTCCCAGCCCGATGGCGATCGTCTCTGGCCCCATCTTCAGCGCTTCCACAATGATCTGGCCGGTTCCGAATGTCGTCGATAGCAGGATGTCCCGATCCTTTTCCGTGATCTTTGAGAGCCCGGAAGCCGAGCTCAGATCGATGATGGCGAGCCTTTCACCAGGAATCCAGACATACTCCCCTCGAACCCTTCGGCCCAGGGCGTCCAGGCATTCGGCAGCCCTCACTTCCGCCCCCTGCCATGAGGAAAAGACATCCGCCGTGCCTTCCCCGCCATCAGCCAATAGCGCCCGGTCAAAGACCGCCTCCGGCATCGCCTCACGAAAGCCGTCCTCGATCGCCTGTGCCGCCTGCGCCGCAGTGAGGCTCCCCTTAAATTTGTCTGGGGCGATAAGGATTCTCATGCGGAATACCAGGGGAGGGGGGCTACAAATCCCGCTGCTCGGCAACAAAAAATCCGTCCACCCGGTCGAGCCTTCCTCTCCAGAGGATCGCCCTGCCGATGGCCAGCTCATGCTGCCCATAAAAATGCACGTCGCCCAAGTGGATCATCTCGGGAGCGCAAGTCCGCTGGACCTCGCTGACCGTGGTGTTGGCCCGAATCGCGATTTCCTCGTCGGCATGGGCGGTCGCATAGCCGAGAATCTCGTATTGCTGGTGGCTGCGCTGCCCGAATTCGGCCTCCGATATGAGCGTGCCGGAGATGAACGCGCCTCCAACAGCCAAATCAATTCCGATGCCAGGGTTGGGCCTGGAATCCTTTTCTGCTTCTTCAACGCGTCGGATCAGGCATTGAATATATGGGTCGCAAGAATACTTCACCCGCCCAGTGAATCACACATCGCGATACGGTTCAACCCGGACAATGAAATTCTCATGCTGCGGCAGAAGGCATCGCCCGAACAGCGGAATGGCGATGATCTCCCTGTCTAAAACATTGTTGCCATCCGCTCTCTGTTCCCAAGCGGTGCGTCAGGAAACCGGCTTGCTCCGGATTTTTCCGACGGTTTCCCATTGCGCCCGCTGACAGCGCTGCGGCGGGAGTCCACGGAGTACCTGCTCCAGATCATCGACAACCATGTGCCCCATCCAGGGCCAGATTTCAGGAATATTGCCCGCGCGGTGCGCCTGCAGCAGAGTGTTTGGGGTTTTTCTGGCACGATGGCCCGCAGGGATGGGTTCCTCGGGCCAAACGTCGATCGCGGCTCGGATCTGGCCGCACTGGGCGGCATCGAGCAGCTCCTCGAAGTTCACGGCTCCGGCCCGGCTGGCCAGCACAACAATCCCCCCCCGTGCCATTCGGGTAAAATATTTTGCGCCGATCTGTCCGGTGTTTTCTGTCGTCACCGCAGAGAGGATAAAGACAACCGCCGAACGATCAAAGCACTCCTCCAATGTGGCGGGGCTCATTCCCGCTTCGCGCAGGATGCTGGAATGAATCCACGGGTCGTTCACAAAAATCTCGCTGGCGAACGGGCGGAGCAGGGGCAGCAACGCCCGCCCGACATTGCCAAAGCCAACCAGGCTCATCGGCCGGCCTTGGAGCAGGATGGAATCCTGGTTGTCTCCCTCGCCATAGAGCGTCTCCGCACCGCAGCGGATCGCCGCGTCGGCCTCGTGGATGCGCCGTGCGCACGAGAGCGCCATGGCCAGTGACATTTCCGCCACGGGCTTCGAAAATACTGGCGCGGTGGAAAGTACATAGACGCCCCGCCGATGACATTCCAGGTAGTCCACGTTTGGCAGGAAATTGCTTTCGACATTGAAGATCACCTTCAGGTTGGGCGCTTTGTCTAGCCGCTCTTTGGGAAGAGGGGACTGGCCGACCAGCGCAACAGCCTCGGGCAGGTAGCGGTCAATGTGTTCCGCAGGCGCGGGGGAGCCATCATGCCAGATGACTTCGCCCAAAGATTCCAGCCGCGCCTTGGTGGCTTCGTCGAAAATGAGGCTGAGCGGACGGGGATGAGGATCGAAGAGGATGAGCGGACGTTTGGTCGGGATCATAATTGACAAGCTATGACGGTGGCGCAGGTTTGCGAAGAAGATTGTGGCTTTCGAAGGTCCCTTCGCTCCTGTGCCTGTCGCGGTGCCTGCGCAAAAGCTAGGATCATCGGGCTGGATCTCGCCCTCGATTACTGGGGTTCGCACCGAAATGCGAGGACGCGGCGCTCACTCCGATTCCCGGGTGGTACGGGGTCTTGTCCGCCCAGCCGACCTGCTTGGATCCCATGGATTCAAAGTTGATGTTGAATGGCGTGTCCACATCGTCGTTGCGCACCACTTCGACCAGGGAATCGGCCAGTTCCCTCCACATGCCGGGGAGCGGATGCGCAAAGGGCATGGCCTCATGATTCTCGCCAAGCATCCGTCATCAATCGAATTGTCAGGCCGTGCGGCGCTGCCATGGCGCTCAAACGAATCGCCTGCTTCTGATTTGTCAATCCCCCACTGGTCTCCCCGGATCCGCGCGTCAGCGTAAAGACTGGTTGGCGAGCAGACGAGGGGAGGGGGCCTGCCCCGAAAGTGTCGGTTCTTGTCCATGCTGGATAGATCCCTCCACATGTCCGCCGCCATATCCGCTTAGGACGTGGCAGGGAAACCCTCTTTGATGGCATTCGGGCGGCATGGCATGAAAGCTGCTTAAAGTTGAAGCGGCGTGAAAAAACCATGAAGCTCTCCGAATATGAAGTGGGCGATTATTTTGACGAGATGCTCGAGCCGAGCGGGGCGCCCCGACCGGCAACAAGCCGGCTGGCTGCCAACCTGCGATCGCTCTCGCAGGAAGATCTCGCGGCCCGACAATCGGCGGCGGATCTGGCGCTCCTCCGATCCGGCATCACCTTCAACGTCTACTCCGACAACCGCGGGTCGGAAAAGACGATCCCCTTCGACCTGATCCCGCGCATCGTTGCGGCGGAGGAATGGCAGCGGCTTGAGGCGGGGCTCAAGCAGCGCATCACCGCGCTCAACCTCTTCATCGACGATCTCTACCACGACCAGCAGATCCTCAAAGACCGAGTGGTGCCCCGTGAAGTGATTCTCTCCTCTCAAGGGTTCCGCACGCAGTGCATCGGGCTCAACCCGCCCCGACGTATCTGGTGCCATGTCACAGGAACCGACCTCGTCCGCAACCGGGACGGAAGAGTCTACGTGTTGGAAGACAACATGCGCTGCCCCTCCGGCGTCTCGTATGTCCTAGAAAACCGGCGGCTCATGATGAGCCTGTTTCCTGAAGTCTTCAGCTCATCCCGGATCCGGCCGGTGGCCAACTACCCGCACCGTCTGCGCGACATGCTTGAGTACCTGGCGCCGGACGGAGCGGAGTGCCCGCGCGTCGTCGTCCTAACTCCCGGGATGTACAACTCCGCCTACTTTGAGCACTCGTTTCTTGCTCGGCAGATGGGGGTCGAGCTGGTGGAGGGAAGCGATCTTGTTGTGGCTGGCGGCTTCGTCTGGATGCGCACGACCGGCGGCTTCGAGCGTGTGGACGTGATCTACCGGCGCATCGATGACGATTTCCTTGACCCTATGGCATTCCGGGAGGATTCCCTGCTTGGCGTGCCCGGCCTGATGAGCGTTTACCGCGCAGGGAACGTGGCGCTTGCAAATGCCCCGGGCACGGGCGTCGCCGACGACAAGGCGGTCTATGCCCATGTCCCCGACGTGATAAAATACTACCTGCAGGAGGAGGCCATCCTGCCGAACGTCCCCACCTATCTCTGCTCGCGAAAGAGCGATCTCAAATACGTGCTTGAGAACATCGGCAAGCTCGTCGTCAAGGCCGCCAATGAGTCCGGGGGCTACGGAATGCTGATCGGGCCGAAGTCCACCAAGGCGGAGCATGCGGAATTCGCCAGGCACATCCAGGCCAACCCTCGCAACTACATCGCCCAGCCCACGCTCTCCCTCTCGCGCGTGCCGACGCTGTGCGGCGGAAGCCTGGAAGGCCGGCACGTCGATCTGCGGCCCTACATCCTCTACGGAAAGGAGATCTTCGTCCAACCCGGGGGCCTTACGCGGGTGGCCTTGCGCAAAGGCTCCCTTGTGGTCAACTCGTCCCAGGGTGGCGGCACCAAGGACACCTGGGTGCTTGCCACCGATCAGGGGCCGGGCCCTCTCAACGGGACGAACGGCGGAGCTTCCACTCTCACCCGGATGTCCGCATGCTGAGCCGCGTCGCCGAATCCCTTCTCTGGATGAGCCGGTATGTCGAGCGCGCTGAGAACGTGGCGCGCTTCGTGGACGTGAACCTCAATCTCATGCTCGAGGTGACCTCCACGGAACAGCAATGGCTCCCGCTGGTGGCCACCACCGGAGACCACGAACTGTTCGAAAGAAAATACGGGCAGCCGACCAAGGATTCGGTCATCCGGTTCCTGACCCTGGACGAGGAAAACCCAAACTCGATCCTCTCGTGCCTGCGTGCAGCTCGGGAGAATGCCCGATCGACCCGGGAGATCACGTCCTCGGAAATGTGGGAGCAGCTGAACACCTTTTATCTCTTTGTCGCTGAGACTGCCGCGCGCGCTGACAATATCGCGGATCTGCACAGCTTCTTTGCTCGCATCAAGGACGGCAGCCATACGTTCTGCGGCATCACCGACGCCACGATGACCCATGGAGAAGCGTGGCACTTCATGCGCATGGGCCGGATGATCGAGCGGGCAGACAAGACCTCGCGGATTCTGGACGTCAAATATTTTATCCTGCTGCGCTCCGCGCACGAGGTTGGCTCCCCCATCGACGAGATCCAGTGGGCGGCGGTGCTCTGCTCGGCGAGCGCCTTCGAAATGTATCGCAAGCGCCATGGGCGGATCTCGCCGCAGCACATTGTCCAGTTCCTGATGCTCGACGACGAGTTCCCGCGCGCATTCCGGTTCTGCCTCAATGCCGCCCGGGATTCCCTCCGCGCCATTTCCAAGACACCTCCCGGGCAGCCAGGATCCGATCCAGAGCGCCTGCTCGGCCAGCTCTGCTCGGAGCTGGCATCGATCAGCGCGGAGGCGATCATTGCGGACGGGATCCACGAGTTCATCGACGAGCTCCAGGAGAGCCTGAACAGCGTCGGCGAAGGAATCCATGAGACGTTTCTTGCCCGGCGCACCCCCGGCAGCCCACTCCTGCAGGAGGCCTCCATGCGCGATGCCCGCCAGCAGTAGAAGCGGAGCTCCGCCACCACACCCCATCCTCACCACGCCCGATGCCTATCCACGTCGCCCTCTACCACGCTTCGCGCTACACCTATGACCGCCCGGTCGCGCTCGCGCCGCAGGTCATCCGCCTTCGCCCGGCACCGCATTGCCGGACGCCGGTCTTGAGCTACTCGCTCAAGATCACTCCCAAAAACCATTTTCTGAACTGGCAGCAGGACCCGTTTGGAAACTATCTCGCCCGCATTGTTTTTCCTGAAAAGACAGATTGTTTCACGGTGGAAACCGATCTCATCGCCGAAATGGCTGTCTATAATCCGTTTGATTTCTTCCTGGAAGAAAGCGTGGAGGATTTCCCGTTTTCTTATCAGCCCGCAGAGAGAAAGAGCCTGGAACCGTTTTTAGAACTAGCCCCGCAAGGCGCGCTCTTCGCCGGTCTGATCGATGGCGTTGACAGGTCCAGGCGGCGCACCATCGGATTTCTTGTCGCGCTGAATGCGCGGCTGGCCCAGGAGGTCCGCTATGTGGTTCGCTTGGAGCCGGGAGTGCAGACTCCGGAGGAGACTCTCGCCATCGGCTCCGGCTCCTGCCGGGACACCGCATGGCTGCTGGTGCAGATCCTTCGCCATCTTGGCCTCGCGGCGCGATTCGCTTCCGGCTACCTCATCCAGCTCGCTGCGGATGTGAAGGCGCTCGAGGGGCCGGCAGGGGTCGCGGAGGATTTTACGGATCTGCACGCCTGGTGCGAGGTCTATCTCCCGGGGGCTGGGTGGGTTGGGCTCGATCCGACCTCCGGGCTCTTCGCTGGCGAAGGCCATCTCCCTCTGGCCTGCACCCCGGAGCCTGCCAGTGCCGCCCCGATCAGCGGAGCGATGGAGGACTGCGAATCCTCGTTCGCGCACGAAATGCGTGTGGGGCGCGTCGTCGAAACGCCGCGCGTCACCAAGCCGTATACCCCGGAGCAATGGGAGGAGATCGACGCGCTCGGGCAGAGCATCGATGAGCGCCTCCGCGCGGATGACGTCCGCCTGACGATGGGCGGCGAGCCCACGTTTATCTCCATCGACAACCGCGACGGCGACGAATGGAGCTTTGCCGCCGTCGGGCCCGACAAGCGCAGGCTCTCTGATGAGCTGCTCCGCCGCATGCACGGCCGCTTTGCGCCCGGCGGGCTGCTTCACTTCGGCCAGGGGAAATGGTATCCGGGCGAATCCCTGCCTCGCTGGGCTTACGGCTGTTTCTGGCGCAAAGACGGGGTTCCGATCTGGCGCGACGAAACCCTCTTCGCCAAGGAGGGCGAATCCTACGGGCACACGGAGCGCGACGCGGAACGCTTCATCCGCAGGCTCGCTCACCTCCTGGATATCGGGCGCGAGCATATCCGGAGCGCCTACGAAGACGTCTGGCACCACCTCCTGCGGGAGCGGGAACTGCCGGTCAACGTCGACCCGCTCGAATCCCGCCTGGCAAATGCAGAAGAGCGAGAGCGCCTGGCAAAAATCTTTGACCAGGGCCTCGATAAGATCGTGGGCTACGCGCTGCCGCTCCGGCGCAAGGAGGGGAAGTGGGAAAGCGGCCTGATGTTCCTGCGCCGGGAGCATTGTTTTCTGATTCCCGGGGATTCCCCGATGGGGCTGCGCCTGCCGCTTGATTCGCTCCCTTGGGCCGCTCCCGCAGACGTCCCGTCCATGGCTCCGCCCGATCCCTTTGCCGAGCGCCTTCCGCTTTCCGAAGAAGACGCCTCCTGGCGCCGCGACCTCCGCGAGCGTGCCGCACAGGCCGAACGCGCCTCTTCGGCCTGCGGCGGCAAGGGAGCGGCGGACGGCACGCGCAAGCCGCAGGCCCGCAGGGAACCGCGCCCGCAGGAATCCGCCGCTTCGATTGTCCGCACCACCCTCTGCGTCGAGCCGCGCGACGGAAAGCTCCACGTCTTCCTTCCGCCGGTGGACACGACGGAGGCCAGCTTAAGGCTCATCGCCGCCGTCGAGGAGACGGCGCGCTCGCTGCGCCTGCCTGTTGTCGTGGAAGGCGAGCCGCCCGCTCGGGATCCGAGGCTCAACCAGATCAAGATCACCCCCGACCCCGGAGTGATCGAGGTCAATATCCATCCGGCAGCGAGCTGGGACGATTTGGTCGCGCAAACTACGACCGTCTATGCAGAGGCGAGGCTCGCACGGCTCGGCACGGAAAAGTTTCTCATGGACGGCCGCCACACGGGAACTGGAGGCGGGAACCACATCGTTATTGGCGGGGCGACGCCTGCGGACAGCCCGCTCCTGCGCCGCCCCGATCTGCTGCGGAGCCTCCTCTGCTACTGGCAGAACCACCCCTCGCTCTCCTTCCTCTTTTCCGGGCTCTTCATCGGGCCGACCAGCCAGCACCCGCGGGTCGATGAGGCGCGCAACGACTCGCTCCATGAGCTGGAGATCGCATTCGACCAGATCCCCGACCGCGGCGAGGTGCCGCCCTGGCTTGTGGACCGCATCTTCCGCCACCTGCTCACCGATGCCGCCGGCAACACCCACCGCACGGAGTTTTGCATCGACAAGCTCTACGACCCCGCCAGCAGCTCCGGACGCCTCGGCCTGCTCGAGATGCGTGCCTTTGAAATGCCGCCGCACGCGCAGATGAGCCTCACCCAGGCGCTCTTGCTGCGCGCGCTCATCAGCCGGTTTTGGAACGAGCCATACCGCCAGCCGCTGGTGCGCTGGGGCACGCAGCTGCACGACCGGTTCATGCTTCCGCACTTTGTGGAGGAGGATTTTCGCGACGTGATCGGCGGCCTCCGGCACGCCGGCTATCCGATGCGCCCGGAATGGTTTGCGCCTCACCTGGAATTCCGCTTTCCAAAGCATGGGGAAATATCCCTGCGCGGCATCCATGTGGAGCTTCGCCAAGCACTGGAACCGTGGCATGTCCTCGGGGAGGAAGGCGCTGGCGGCGGCACCGTGCGATACGTCGACTCCTCGCTGGAACGGCTCCAAGTCAAGGTCCGCGGGCTTGTCGGATCCCGCCACTCCCTTGCCTGCAACGGCTGGCGTGTCCCGCTTCATCCTGCCGGCGCCGAAGGCGAGCATGTCGCCGGCATCCGCTTCAGAGCGTGGCAGCCGCCGGAGTGCCTGCATCCGACAATCAAACCCCATTCGCCGCTTGTCTTCGATCTCGTGGACCTCTGGAACGAGCGAAGCATCGGCGGTTGCACATACAGCGTGTCGCATCCCGGCGGGCTCAGCTACGAGACGCTCCCGGTCAACGCGTTCGAGGCCGAAAGCCGCCGTTTTTCTCGCTTCGCCCCGTTTGGCGGCCGATCGCCTGGCCCTGCGCCCGCGCCCAAGGAAAGCACGATTCGGGATTTTCCGTTCACCCTTGATTTGCGAGCGCAACGATGATGAGGTCTCACCATCTGGACGTTCATGATACCAAGCACGGATTCCCACCTCGACTTTTCTCAGGTTTCCGACGGGATCCCACCCGCTACGGATCTCGGCTCCGATGCCGCGTCCGGGAAGGTTGAACGGATCCTGGAATCGTTCGGAAGCGAGGAGATGTCCGAGCGCGCAGAGACCGCCCGGCGCATTATCCGAGAGCAGGGGGTCGCCTGCCACGTCGCCGGCGAATCGGGGGAGGAACGCCCGTGGGAGCTGGATCTTTTCCCCATGGTTCTCCCGGCTGCAGAATGGCGAACGCTCGAAGCCGGCATCGCGCAGAGGGCGCGCCTGCTCAATATTCTCCTGAAAGATTTCTACGGCATGCAGACGAGCCTGCGCAATGGCTGGGTGCCCGCACCTTTGGTTTATGCCAACCCTCAATTTTTGCGCGGGTGCCACGGCTTGGGGATCCCTGGGGGCAACCATCTTCCGTTTTACGCCTTGGATCTCGCGCGCTCCCCCGCTCACGGGTGGTGCGTGATCGCCGACCGCACCCAGACGGCATCCGGGCTCGGCTTCGCCCTGGAAAACCGGGCGATCCTGTCGAGGGTCATCCCCGAGGCAATTGCTGCCGTTCGCCCCCGCTCACTGGCTGGCGTCCTGCCGCTCGTTCGCGAGGCGCTCGTAGCACTGTCCCCCAATAGCCGCGAGAACCCCACGATCGTGGCACTGACGCCCGGACAGCGGAACGAATCCTACTTTGAGCACACATTCCTCGCCCGCATGCTCGGCCTCACTCTCGTGGAAGGCGGGGACCTCACGGTGCGCAACCGTCAAGTCTACATCAAAACCCTGGAGGGCTTGCGCCAGGTGGATGTCATCCTGCGGCGCGTCAGCGATGCGTTCTGCGACCCGCTCGAGCTGCGCGGGGATTCCCTGCTTGGCGTGCCCGGGCTTCTGGAAGCGGTGCGCGCCGGCAATGTCTCCGTCGGCAACACGCTCGGAGCCGGCCTGGCTGAAACCCCAGGGCTGAATCCATTCCTTCCCGGCCTGTGCCTGCAATTCCTCGGGGAAGAACTGCTTCTTCCCTCGATCTCCACGTGGTGGTGCGGCGGGGGTCAGGCTCTCAGGTACGCCACGTCGAACCTGGACAGCCTGGCTATCCGCCCGGCCTTTGCGCTCCAGGGCGAGGCTGCAAGCGCCGCATGGCAGCGCCCCCAAACAATGGAGCCTCTGCTCCGCGAATTTCCTCATGAATGGATCGCACAGCAGGAAGCTGGCCTGTCCTCCACCCGCATTTTCAACAGCGGCGATCCATGTGAAGCCCCTTTCGTTCTCCGGGTCTTTGTGATCGGCATCGGCTCCGCTTTCCATGTCATCCCGGGCGGGCTCACCCTGCTGCGCTCGCATCCGGCGATCGCCTCCGCAGCGCTCTCAATCGCCACGAAGTCCAAAGACACATGGATCCTGCCAGAGGCAAATCCCACAGCCGACCCCGACCCCCAAGTCTGCCATGCGCGGTTGACCGAGCCTGCCCCCCTCGACATCTCGAGCCGCATTGCCGATAATACCTACTGGCTCGGACGGTATGCCGAGCGCCTGGAAAATCTTTTGCGCATCTCGCGCTGCGTCCTCGGGCTCCTCTCGCCTCCCCTTGGCGTGCCCTCGATGAGGCGGCTCTCCGTCCTGCATGCCATGATGGACCACCTCCAGCTCATCCCCGAAAGCGTTTCGGAATGCAGCCTTCCCGAGACGATCGCAACAGCTATCAACGACCTCCTTTCGACCTCGGATCGTCCGGGCGGGGTGCTGGATCTGATCGCGCACATTCACGAGTCCGCCTTCGCCGTGCGCGACCGGCTATCCTCAGATACCTGGCGGCTCTTCAATCGCCTCCGTGCCGACTCCGAACAGGGCAAGTGCCAGCCCAACCTTCTGGCATCCACCGCCGTCATCGACACCCTGGTTCTTGACCTCGCAGCCTTCAGCGGCATGGAGATGGAAAACATGACGCGCGGCCACAGCTGGATGTTTTTGGAAATCGGACGCCGGCTGGAGCGCAGCCTCAACCTGCTCGATCTGCTTGCCACCTCGCTCGGGCCGGTCCAAGACGAGCTGCTCTACGAGCCCCTCCTCGAAATCTGCGACAGCGTGATTACCTACCGCCGTCGGCATTTCGACCAAATCCAGCTGTGCGGGATCCTCGATCTCCTCCTGCTCGATGGGGATAACCCTCGATCGCTCGCCTTCCAGATTGCAGCCCTCGGGCATGCCGCGAAATATCTTCCCGAATCCCCCACCTCCCAGGGCCTCGGAATCATTAGAAACCTCATCTCCGACCTATTGATCTGCGTGCATTCCTTGAAAATCGAAAGGCCCTTCCCCGACAGCTCTGTCTGCGTCCACCTGATGAAAATTCACGGCATACTCCAGAAAATCTCCGAGCTGCTCTCGCTGGTTTACTTCACACACATTATCCCGAGGGTTAACTAGCATGAGAGCCCAGCTTTTTGAGGTCACCCACACCACAGTTTACCGGTATGCCTCGCCAGTATCCGTATCGCACAATCTGTTCCGCCTCACCCCGAGATCACTCCCGTCCCAGCACTCCCTTTCCCACTTTCTGGAAGTTTCTCCGCAGCCCGAAACAACGCGCCTTCGCAAGGACTATTTCGGCAACGAGGTCATGTTCGCCACGATCACAGACTCCCACCGCGAGCTTCGCATCGTCGCGCACAGCGAAGTGGAGGTTGCCCCGCAGCCCATCCCGGATCCTGCCGAAACGCCACGCTGGGAAAGCGTCGGCGTCATTTGCCGAAACGACCACTCCCAGAACGTGATGGAAGCAGCTGAGTTCACATTTGCCTCCCCCCACATCCCTGCCTCATCGCTCTACGCGGAATACGCCGGGCCATCCTTCACGGTGCGGCGCCCGTTGCTGGAAGCGGCCCTCGACCTCACTGCCCGCATTCACCGGGATTTCGTGTTCGATCCCGCCGCCACCACGGTTGTCACTCCCTTGGACGAGGTTCTCCGGCTCCGGCGCGGCGTCTGCCAGGACTTTGCGCATTTTGAGATCGCCTGCCTCCGGGCGCTTGGACTTCCCGCACGCTATGTCAGCGGCTATCTTGAAACGCTCCCCGCACCCGGGCAGGCTAAACTCATGGGAGTCGACGCCTCCCACGCCTGGATTTCACTGTTCTGTCCGGGTATTGGGTGGATTGATGTCGATCCAACGAACAACCTGATCCCTTCCATGCAGCACATCACCGTCGCCTGGGGCCGCGACTACGGCGACGTCTGCCCGATCCGCGGCGTGGTGAGCGGTGGAGGCGAGGCCCCCGTGCTGGAAGTCTCCGTCGATGTGCTCGCCCAAGGAGCCATCGAAATCCGAACCCCTCCATCCGGATAGCAGAGGTCGAGTCTCAGGCCTCCTGACTCCTGTGAAGTGAATAGTGAATGGTTGCGCTCCGACAAGGCACTTTCGCCGGTCTCCAAGGCAGAGGTTGAGCGCCGCGCGGTGGCCCCAGCCGAATATTCTGCGATTCCCGCCAAGCCCGATCCTTCGGCCTTGCTTCGTGCCCTCCATGCCCGGGGGCTTGATGAGGCGCGGGCGAAGCAATATTTGAAGGAAATTCTGGATGATCGCGCGCTGGCGGAATCAATGATTTTCCGCGATGCCAACTGCTGCGAGTATGGCTGGCCCTCTTTCTCGCCAGAAAAACCATCGCATTGCGACAAGGGCCTAAACAGCAGGGATCAGTGAATAAAAGCGGAAGAAAAACCAGATATTTATTTTTGTCATTTATTTATTGCATTACTCCCCCGAGGGAATATCATAGCAAGTCTAATCGCGGGGTGGAGCAGCCCGGTAGCTCGTCAGGCTCATAACCTGAAGGTCGTAGGTTCAAATCCTACCCCCGCAACCAATTTGAAGCCCGCAGAAGCTGATAAACACTAGCTCTGCGGGCTTCTTGTTTTTTCGATGCCTCGCAAACCCTGATAAACACAGGGTTTTTTGAGTTTCATTGATCACTCCACCCTCGCAAATGCGATAAAATGGGCTTCTGAGGTCATTTGGCGATTTTTCACCGCACGGGCAGGCACGAGGTAGCACGGGGATATAGCGGGTCATAATTGACAGCGAACTGACAGCGACAGCAATACTCCTTTCTGCTGGCTGAATGCCTCGCGGTGATTGGACTTCCCAGAGATCTGCCATCCCTGCATTTTTCATCTTACGGAAAATTTTTCATCCGCTAAAATGGTGGATGGAAAAAGAAAAAGAAAAGTTCCCCCGCGCTGATGCGCAGAAGTTGGCCGATCAACTCATGGCCCTGCGATACAAGCTTGGTGATTTCTGCGAACGGTGGGAAATTGCCGGTTCCATCCGTCGCAAAAAGGCGTTTGTGTCGGACGTTGAGGTTGTCTATATCCCGATCTTCGACGAGCGCCCGAAAAAAGTGGAGCCCTCGGCCCAGATGGACCTGGGCATTGCCCCCAAGGAGCCTGAGATGGAGAAGTTCGCATATGTGGATGACGCCCTCGCCGTGCTGTTTGAAAAAGGGGTTTTGGAAAAACGGCCGAAGGAGGACGGATCGTTCATGTGCGGCACGTGGGTCAAGTTGCTGAGGCACGTCCGCACGGGTATCCCGGTAGATTTTTTTGCCACCACCGCCGAAGCCTGGTGCACCACCATGGTTTCCCGAACCGGAGGGAAAGCCTCAAACGAGGCCTTGTGTATTGCGGCCAAGGCACGGGGTTACAAGTGGCGTCCGAACGGCGGCGGCTTTTCCTTGCGGGCAAGCGATACGATTGTTTTCCCCGTGAAGTTTGAGGAGGATGCCTTTCGGTTTGTGGGCATGCCCGTTCTGCCGCCTGAGCTGCGTCCGTAAATTCCAAAAGTAAAATCCGTAAAGCGCGGCAGAAAGCTGGTCATCAGCCCGCAACGCTGGTATCAGGAGCGGGATGTCAAATTTGAAAAAATGGCCGCAGTCGGCGCAATCGCTGTTTCAGAATTACCCCCTCCCCGAAGCTGCAGATTTGAAGACATATTTCTCATCTCCGGCTTTGCCATATCTCGTCGCTTGCCTCTACGGGTTCCCTGATGAAATTGAAGATTTCGCCTCCCATTTGGAAAACGACCCAAAGAATCCTGGGGATGACCCCGAACAGACGGCGGCGGAGACAATTCAGGTCTTGGTAGAGTATTCCGAAAAACTCCGGGAGGCTGGGGAAAACCTCACAACATGGCTCACCCGAAAACATGGCGAGGATAGGTTGGAAAAAACCGACCGAGACGAGGAAAGTCCCCAAGTCATAGATGTGGCCCCAAACCCGCCCTATCACGCGGAGTTTTTTGCCCTGACTCGCAAAGTCGGCTTCGATCAGGTCAAGCGCAGCTTCTACCAATACAACCCCGAAAACGGGACATGGGAGGAGGCAACCCCCGAACAGCTTCGGCAAGAAGCGGCGGCGTATTGGAAGGAGTTTGCCGACTTTTATTCAGAAAACCCAACATTGCGAACCCGCATTCTGGTTCGCCGGACTACCAGCTTCCTCGATTCGTTCATCAAACAGGTCGCGACGAACAGTTATTTTTACCCGTCTTACGGAAGCCCCCTTTTCCTCCATGCGGCAAACAAGATGGTTGGGATCGGCAGCAAGGAGAAAAATCGCGACTTTGCGCCAGCATTCTTCAGTCTCAACCGCCTTCCAATCACGTATTTAGAAAAGGCTGAATGCCCCCTCTTCCTCAAATTTTTGAAGGGAGCAACGAGCGAAGATGATGTTACCCTCCTGCAATATTGGTCAGGCGGGCTGGCGATGGGAGCGAACTACTTTCAAAAGATCCTCCTCATTACCGGTGAGGGTGGTTCTGGAAAATCCGTGTTCGCTCTCATCATTGAAGGGATCATCGGCCAGTCAAATTGCATCGAGCTGCGAACCGGCAATCTCGGTGATCGGTTCGAGCAAGGCCGGTTTCTGGGTAAAAGCCTGCTCATGGGATTGGATGTTCCCATGCACTTCCTCTCGTCACCAAGTGCCGCACATCTGAAAAAGTTGACCGGAAACGACAGCATCACTCCCGAGGTCAAGGGATCCACGAGGACGACGACCATCAAGGGGCGTTTCAATGTCCTGATTACTGGAAATGTAACTCCAAGGCTTCGTGTAGAGAGTGATCGCGAAGCTTGGGCCAGGAGGTTGCTTCATGTGGAGTTCAAGAAAGATGCGAGCCGAACAAGGATGGACCGGCAGTTTGCCGAAAAACTCCTCAAGGAAGAAGGGCCAGGCATTTTGCGCTGGATGGTTAAAGGGGCAAGACAGCTTAAAATGCTGATGAATAATAAGCAGGATTGGAAAGTGTCACCCGAGCAAACTAACCGGATTGTGGCGATTCTCGACGAGGCGGAATCGGTTCGCGCCTTTTTGGGGTCCGAAGTGATCGACACAGGCGACCCCCAAAACAATCTGACCACGGAAGAATTATACGATGCCTATAATCTTTTCTGTAATTTGAAGGACTGGATTCCCTTGGTGTATGGGCAATTCAACCGGCAGCTCCCCAGCTTGATGGTAGAATTATTTCAATCCAAGCTCCGCCCTGACATCAAGAGGAGAAAACAGAAGCGAGGAAAAACCCACGAGGGGAACAAGCGTGGCTATGCTCGCGTGAAGTTAAAAAACCAACCTGAGGCGGAACTTACGGAACTTACGCCAGCCACGAAAAAACTTGCGGGCTCCAAACACTGAATGGCAAAGCCATTCACGAAATATGATGTAAATTACTTTAGTGCAATTAGTTATATTATTTCTTTCCGCTTTTATGTACCTCACCAAAATCGTGCATCTGGCGGTGTTCGAAAAACTCCGCGACAGGCGTAAGTTCCGTAAGGGGATTTTCGGCGTATCTGGCCTCTTCAACTCCCCTGCACTGGAATTTTAGAAAATCAGTCTGCACATGCCGTTACCCATCCCATTCACAGACAAAGCAATTGGCGTAATTGTTCTTCGTCATCTCGCCAATTGCACGACTCCTTGGGACGGAACCGACTTGCCTGAACTTATTTCACTCCTTCCTTCTGTGGATCCCGCCCGAGTCTCTGCGTGGCTGGAAGCGCATTCCTCCCCAACCGATCCGAACGGGTATGTTGGAGTTCTGTTCGGCCAGTATTTTTTGACGTTTTCTGGAATTTCAAAAGAATTCGGCAATCCCATTGTCGAGTATCCCCAAATAATATGTGCCACCCTCGCCGCCACGGACTCCTTTGTAACGGTAGCGAAATGCGCGGCCGCCTGCGGTTCCCTGACAGCAAAAGCCGGAGATGATGCAATCGCATCAACGGAAAGAAGCGGCTTCATCGCAAAAACCCCCGATTCCGCCCACTATTCATTGACATCATCGGGGAATGACTTGGTGGATTTTCTGAATGATCCGTCATCTGAATGGACAACAGAAAAGCAGATACACAACCTCTTCCATCGCACTGCCCCAGAATTTTCTGGCCCTTGGAAACATGGTGTGGACATCGAGGACTTGCGCCTGCTCCTTCTCGGCAGAGAAATCCAAACATCCTTCCAACCCCATCCCCCAATTTTCGACATTTCAGCAAATGTGCAACTCTGCCTTTCCGCGTTTACTCAACGCGGGTGGTGGGAATATTCTGAGCCCGATGACAAATATGTAATAACCCAGAAGGGACGAGATTGCTGGGCAGAACTAAAAGCGTGGGATAAGGCAAAGGACCAACTCCAAAGCCGGAGGTCCTAGACTTCTGACATTGCGATGAACTAACTCAAAGACATTGCATTTTGGGATTGGGAATAGCGGAATCCCTTCTTGCCTTACCGCATCCGCCCAAAGCGCCTAATCAACTTCCGCATTTCCTCCTCAACCGTCATTCCCCCTTGGGTGTTCAACGCCTGACTGGATACTCGGCTGGCCAGTCCCGCCGCCCAGATTTCCCCGCGCCAGAACAGGAAAAAGGCAACCGCAAACACGGCAACTCCCGCGCACAGGCCAACGCCCAACATCGGGGCAATCCGCCAGTGGATCTCTGGGGCTACTTGGGCGATCAGCCATGCACCAGATTGAAGCAGGTATTGGGCAACCTCGCTCTCTGGGTGATTCATCAGCCAGGACAGGCAGGCCAGTCCTGCGAGAAACCCCGCAACCCCTGCAAATGTGGAAGCGTGAGATTTCATTGTCTTCCCTCCCTCTGTTGCTGGAACGCGATCTGGCTCCAAAGTTTCCCGCCCCTGTAAGTTTTTCCTCCCTGTTGTAGAATCGCGGTCGTGCAAAACCGGAATGGTTTCCCGCCCTTGGCCAAAACCTGAAAATCTCTGGCGTCGAGCTGAACATCCCGCGAAATACTGGTGTTTGCGCCGCCTCCCCCCTCGCCGTGAAAACTGGCACTCCTACCGGCTCGGTCCTGCAATTCCCTGCCCAAAACTTCGGTGAACCATTTGTAGGTCTCGGGGCAACTGTTCTGGTGGAGGATCTTCGTTTGAAGGTTTCCAAGCAGGCTGGCGGTCGAGTCCTTGGCTTTCCTGCCGCCTGCCAGCCACAAGTTGGGCACGTTCTGGGTCAGATAAACCGTGCATGCCCTTGAACTGCGGGCGGTGGTCTGAAAAACCGAATCGTAGCTGCTCATAAAATACTGGCACTCGTCGGCAAACAGGAATACCGGCCGAGTTGTCTGGTCGGCGGTGGTCTGCCCTCCCTTGCCGAAAAATCCTTCAATGGTCCTCTGGAATGCGAACTTCCATGCCACCGCTGCCGCCTGCCCAAGTTTTTTGTAGGTTTTCAACGGCAGGTTCACGACGATGATTTTTCCCTTTCGGCAGTCCATCGGGGAAATCGTGGTGGTGGTGCAAAACAACTCCCGCATGGAACCTCGCAAAAATGGATCGAGGCAAGAGGTCAGCTGCATGAGCACGGATGCCTTGGTCTTATCCCCCATGTTGCGGAATTCCTGCTGGAGATATGCACGGATGGTAACAAGATCCCGCTGGTCCCTCGGATCTGACGGGCTGGCGGAACGCAATAGATCATCCTGAAAAACTTGGTCCACTGCCGCTTTATAGAGGTCGGGAATTTCAATTGGCCGGCCACTGATGCGGAATAGATCGAGGATGTTCCTCAAAAGCTGTCTGGCCGCCCGTTCCCAAATATCCCCCTGCTGCTGGCCGTCTCCACTGATGGCTTGGGAAATCTGCTCGAAACACTCAATCAACGATTCAACACCACCGCCAATGCCGGACAGCTCGGCATTCAGGAAATTGTATCGCTCGGTGAAGCCAGGGCCAAACATGACAATATCCGATTCACGCCCGCAGGATTTGGCCAACGCCCTGAACCTCTCTGGCTCGTCGGATTTCGCGCACAGGACCAATCCCCCAAATCCAGCTCTGAGCATGCCCAGCGGAATGTGTGTTCCGGTGCCACTGGTTTTTCCTGATCCGGTCGCGCCAAACGCAATCACCCCTTCGCAAGCCTCGGCAAGTGTGAAGCGGATCTTTTCGTTCAATGAATCGAACCGGCAGATTTCGGCGGTCGCTTCCCACAGTGTTATTTCATTCTTTGTTTTCATATGCCTTTTCTTCTCTGGTTGATTGTTCCTGTTGCCTGCGGTTGATGTCCGCATTGATCCTCTCCAGCTCGGCTTTGCGGGCCTCCAGTTGCGGAGTCATTCCCTGCTCTGCGACGGCTTTCTGAAGCTGCTTCCAATCGGCCTCAACCCGCGCTTTCTCGTTCACAAGTTGCCCGCGCATCCCTGCCAGTTTTTGCTGGCTCACAACCTGCTGGACGGCGGCGACAAGGTTCTGTCTCTCGGTCTGTATCGCCCCAAGGGTGCTGACGCCAACCGCAACCATGACCGCAACCCACAGGCTGAGAAGGATTGCCCCTCCAGATATGCAGAGAGAAAAGCGGCTGGTCTTCTCACAGTATTCCTCGCTGGAAATCAGCTTACTGCTGGCTTCCGTTGCAATTCCCTGCCCCGCTCGGAGGACTTCGGCTGTCTCGTCCAGCATCTTGCGCAAGTCGCGCCCTGCACTCATCTGGTGCGCGGATATGTCAGTGACTGCCTGCTGGAAATCCAACAGGATGTTTTTGATTTCCTGCACCGATTGGCTGTAGAGCTTGTCGCCCTCTCGGATGGCAAGGATGACGGCCCAGATGGGGTCTTGATCGGCAAGCCCATGCTGACGGGCAACCTGGATAACCTTTTCCCGCACCTCTGGGGCAAGTCCATCAAGGACAGAATTCATCGAATCATCGGGTTTCTGTGCTTGTTCCTCGGGGGACTTGGGGAACTCGGGGG
>JBAXXX010000003.1:0-98390 GCA_037127695.1 Verrucomicrobiia bacterium
CCCCCGCCCAAGCCGCCTGTGCCGGAGCCCACCCCCGGCCGCTCGCATCGCTGATCTCGAGCCTCGCCCGATGGGGCAGAAACCCGCCGGCAGGCGGCCGACTGGGAAATCCTTCCCGTCCATGAAAATTGTCAGGTTTTTATCGAGTTTTTCTTGTTTCTTCCTACAATGCGCCTGAGCCAGCGGCAATATCCATGATACCTTCCGACGTAATAGAAAAACTTGAGCTATGGATCGACCAGGCCAGCTCGGAGATCATCCTTTCCGATCCCGGCAGCGACCGTTCGCAGTTTCCGCTGCGAGACCTGCTCAGTTCCATGACGGAAAAGTCAACCGGCTTGCCCGAGCTGGCGGGGTTTCACGAATGCGCGCTTGCCGCGTTGGGGCTGGTGGAAGGGCTGATGTTTTCTGGCTCGGTTTACAGCAGCCAGAATCTGGATGCCCTTAACGAGCTTGCCTCGCAGCTTTTCCCTCTCTTGCGGGATCCCTCCCTCCCGTTTTCCCCGCCTCCCACACTCGCTGCCGCCCTGACAGAGTTCTCAGCCCAACCGGAAATGTCTCCGGTGCAGCAACCCCCGCTGGCTGGCGCACCAGCTCTCCCGACGGAGGCCGATGATCTAGCGATTCTCGATCCCGGCGCCGACAGCGACCTGCTCAAGGAATTTGCCAATGAGGCGGCCGAACACCTCGAGAATATCGAGCATGGAGTGCTCTTCCTGGAGGATAACCCAGGGGATACCGACACCATCGCCTCCATTTTCCGCGCATTTCATACGATCAAGGGAGGTTCCGGCTTCCTCGGAATCACCCCGATCAACCGGCTCGCTCACGAGCTGGAAAGCCTGCTCGACCTTGTCCGAACCGGCCAGCTCCCAGTTTCCCGCCCGATCGTGGAACTGATCCTTGAAGGGGCCGATACCTTCCGCAACTACGTCAATGAGCTTCAGTCCCAGCTGGCCGGGCAGAGCCCATTTCAGCCGGTCCTGATTCCTTCTGCGCACCTGCGCGCCAAGGTTCGGGCCATCGTGAGTCCTCCTGCAGGAACCGCCCCCCTTGCTGCAGTGGAAGCCCCTGCGGCAGCAGCGGCAGCAGCGGCCCCGACGAGCGGCCCCGCGAGATCCTCCGGCCCGGTTGGTGGGATGATCAAGGTCGACATCCAGAAGTTTGATTCCTTGATGGACCTTGTCGGCGAGCTGGTTATCGCCCAGTCCCTTGTCGCCCAGGATCCCGGACTGAGCAGCACAAAAAGCCAAAACCTTCTGCGCAACATGTCTCAGATGGGGATGATAACCAACGGCCTGCAAAAGGCTGCCATGTCTCTGCGCATGGTGCCGATCCGTAGCACTTTTCAAAAAATGAACCGGCTGGTGCGCGACACGGCGGTTGCCAAAGGCAAATTTGTGGAGCTCGTCCTGCGCGGGGAGGACACTGAGATGGATCGCACGATTGTGGAGGAGCTGGCCGATCCGCTGCTCCACATGGTGAGGAATTCTGTGGACCATGGCATCGAGCAGCCGGAGGAGAGGGCCGCTGCCGGCAAGCCCCAGTCGGGCACGATCCGGCTATCCGCCTCCCACGTGGGAGGCAACATCCTGGTGGAGATTTCCGATGACGGAGCCGGGCTCCGCGCCGATGCCATCCTCGCCAAGGCGATCGAGCGGGGGATGTTCCCGCCCGGCACCTCCCTGCCGGAAAAGGAAATTTACGAGCTCATCTTCGCCCCGGGGTTTTCCACCGCCGCCACCGTCACCGACCTCTCCGGCCGCGGAGTCGGCATGGACGTCGTGAATCGGAACATCTCCCGCCTGCGAGGAAAAATCGAGATCGAGTCCTCGCCGGGACACGGGACCAGCTTTAAAATTTATCTTCCTCTGACGCTGGCGATCATTGACGGGCTCATGGTGGCGGTCGGGGAGCAGAGATACATCATCCCAACGCTTTCCGTGAGGGAGTCGTTTCGTCCCACGCCCGGCATGATCTCCACCGTTCACGGCAAGGGAGAGATGGTCAACGTCCGCGGAACTCTCAGCCCGCTTCTTCGCCTTTACGACTACTTCGGGATCGTTCCGCGCACCTCCGACCCCTGCCAGTCGATGGTCGTCGTGGTCGAGTCGGCCCATGAGGCCCGATGCATCCTGGTGGACGATCTGCTCGGCCAGCAGGAGGTCGTCATCAAAAGCCTCGGAGACAGCTTCAAAAACAACCGCATGCTCTCGGGGGCCGCAATCCTCGGCGATGGCCGGGTCGGGCTGATCCTGGATCCTCGTGCGCTCGTTCAGATCCGGGAGTCGCAAGCGACCATGGCATGAGACCGCATTCGCTGGGCAGGGCGCTTGGGGCTCTGCTCTGCCTTCTTGCTTTTGGGGCCTCCCCCCCCCTCCATGCGGATCCCGAACCCATTCTTGCCCCTTTCGGCCTGAGCTGGGGCATGGCACCAGAAGATCTGGAGGAAATTCTCCGGCGGTCCAAAATATCCATCGCCACCAAAGAGCAGTCTGGATCTCTACTGCGCATCGAAGCCAAAGGCATCCCGCAAAAAAACCTGCTCCGCGTCATCTTTTCTTTTGAAGATGGGGTCCTGTGCGAAGTCGAGCTCCAGCTCGGCCAGCCGACGTGGGCGGCCACCGACTATAACCGCTTTTTCCTGGAAACCAAAAAAGTCTTGGATTCCCGCTACGGGCGGGGGTTTCCGCTCGTGCTGGAAAAGCGCAGCGAGGGGGACGTGGAGACATTCCTCGGGGGGTATTACTGGTCGCAGTTTGGCGGAAACATCCGCCTGTTTCTGTTCCAGGCCAGCAGCCCGACCGAGGAGGTCCAAGTGCTCAGCCAGCACTACCGGGCCTACTGAGCCCCGGCACCTCGCTGGCCCGGCATCACTTCTTTGCGGTGGGAGATTGCACAACGATCCGCTGGGTCATGTTCGCGGATTGCGAGTCTTGCGTCTCCTTCCTCATGTGCGCGATGAACTCGTCGAAGAGCTGGATGGCTTGCGAACGCGAACGGATCTGGTTTTTATCCGCGAGCTCCAACCGTTCCCGGACGTGGCGGAACTCCACGCGCACTTTGCCGTGGGTCAGCAGCCGCAAAACAATCGCCAGAACATGGTCATTCGAATGCCCCAGCTTCAAAAGGTATTCCTCCAATAAATCGGAGAGCGCAACCTCCCGCTCCGGCACCCCGCTCCGGCGGGCAAGCCCATCCTCAAAAATCTCGTCCCGACACTTCAATATGATTCCATCTACCAGCATCGGCCCATGGTATCTAAAATATAAAATCCGTCAATCCTGTCTCCATCTGGCACATCTATGCACGTCACAGTTTTGCAGGCAAAAAATCCCGGCGCGAAAAAATATTTCTGCGAGCGCTGCAGGGTCCGAAAAACCAGGCAGCCAAGGAAACCAGGGCCTCTGCGCAACCCCGCAAGGTGCGATAAATCTTCTATTCCTCAGTGCTGTCGCCAGCGATCCCAGTCAAATTCCGCCAGCTTCAAGAGGCACACGGGCGCTGGCTCCCCGCCGAACGGCTGCGTCAGGCAGGAATTGCCGCTGAAGTCGAAGTCCACAGGTAGGACATCACCCCATTGCTTCTGCGCATTATTTTTTGATATTAATGCACGGAGAAAACCAACCTCCCCGGGGAGATTGGAAACATGCATTCAGAAACAGGAAGGACAAAAAAGTGAGAACAAAACCTGAAGCCAACAGACAAGCGAACCATTCCCGCAACCAATATCTACCATGTATGAGCATCGAAAACGCCCACTGATCAGCACCGCTGCGTTTGCCATGAGGGTGATGCGCCATCTTTTGGTTGCGTTGCTGATTGTTTTGATCGCGCTGGGGGCTGGGGTAATGGGTTATCACTTCGTTGGAAAACTGAGTTGGATCGACTCGCTCCTTGATGCCTCCATGATACTGGGTGGAATGGGCCCCGTATCGACGCTGCACTCTCCGGCGGCGAAGATCTTCGCCTCCATTTATGCTTTATTTTCCGGGTTGGCATTTATCGGGGTCGCATCGCTCCTTATTCTGCCGTTCGCTCACCGGATCCTACACCAGTTTCATTTCGATAAAGAGTGATGAACCCGATGTTGAGACTGCCCGTGTTGGATTCTGGAGGTGAACCTCTGTTGTCGATTGTCGGGGATGCCTGGATGTGTTATAGCACCCCGATCTGCCTTACCATGGGTAAGGCGATCTTGGAGATGTATCAGGAGGGTCATCCGCAAAAGTGAATGCCTGAGTTTCTATTGCCAAACATCACCCCCTGTTGCCTACTCCAAATATGGACATCAAACACCTCACCAGCGATACCCTTCGCAACTTGCTCCGCATCACCTCGAAGAAGGAGGAACTCATCAAGGCCGTCGCGGATATTGAAAACGAAATCGCCAAGGCAATCATAGGGGCAGTCACATCGGTTGTCGAAACCGATGAAAGATACTGGCGTATGAAGCTCCTTCTTTGTCTCCAAGTCGGTATTTTGATGATGTCCGCATCGTTCTCCCAGGGCCAAACACCGGTTGCCCCGAAGGAGTGGATCAATCCTGAGAGCCTCGCAGATGTGCAGAATCCGCTCCAGGCTCAACTGGACACCGGAAAAAGCATGCTGAGCACAGTTTGGAGCATGGCTCGCGTAAAAGATGCTGAGTTGTTCATCACCTACGTCATTTTGTGGGAGAAACTGCCTGCCAACGAACGTGAGACCCTGTTTAAAGAGCAGGAACAATGGTTGAGGCAGCGTAAGAAAGTAGTGGCGGAATCCGACGACGGAGAAAGTGGTGAAGTTGGTCGTTTGCAGGCCGCTTCCGAATACCAGAGCATGACAGAAGCCCGACTTGTAGCGATCAAGAAACGGCGTCCAAAGAAGTGAAGAGAGAATCACAATACTTCAAGTTCTCACCAGCCCAACGGCGGCCAATGGCCGGGGTCTTCCACCCCGAAGGAGCGCGCAGCTTCGCAGCGCACGAGGCAGCCCGCCCTCGAGCTGCTCAGCAAGGCGGCCGGGGGCGACCGCCCTCCATTCATTGCGCTGACGTGCGGATCAGGGAGAGGCTTCCCTGTTGACACTTGCCGCGGGCGGAGCATTTTCTTTACTGGCGGGCCGCAAGCCATCTAGATTCTTCGCTCTGTGAAAAACCCTTTCCACCACGTCCATTTTCTCGGCATCTGCGGCACGGCGATGGGCTCGGTTGCGGCCGCGATGCAGGAGCGAGGATTTCAGGTGACGGGCCAGGATGATAAAGTGTATCCGCCGATGTCGACGTTTCTGACATCCCGTGGGATCGCGATCACCCCGGGGTTCCGTCCGGAGGACATTCCTGCGGCGGATGTGATCGTTGTCGGCAACGCGATGACGCGGGGGAACCCGGCGGTCGAGGCGGTGCTCAACCGGAAGCTGTTTTATCTCTCCCTGCCGGAAACCCTGAAGCAGTTCTTCCTCCGGGGCCGCCACAACATTGTCGTCACCGGCACCCATGGAAAAACCACCACGACCTCGCTGCTCGCCTGGATATTCCAGCATGCTGGGCTGGCCCCCGGCTACCTGATCGGAGGAATCCCCGCGAACCTCGGCCAGGGCGCGTGCCTGGCGGAGTCAAAGCATTTCATCATCGAAGGGGACGAATACGACACCGCATTTTTTGACAAGCGCTCGAAGTTTATCCACTACCTTCCGGAGCTCGTGATCGTGAACAACATCGAGTTCGACCATGCGGACATCTACAGCAGCCTCGACGAGATCAAAACCAGCTTCCGCCGGCTGCTGAATATCGTGCCCTCCGAAGGCATGGTTCTCCTGAACGCGGACGATGCGAACTGCCTGGATGCAGCGAAGTCGTGCCCGGCGCCAATCGTCGAGGTCGGGTTTTCTCAGAACGCCGGCAACAGGATCCGCAACGTGGAGCACGGCCCGGACCGGTCGTCGTTCGAGCTCTTCGGAGAAAAGTTCACCATCCCGATGTGCGGGGACTTCAACATCCGGAACGCGGCGATGGCGGCCTCGGCGGCGCACTACTACGGAATTTCTCCGCAAATGATCCGCGAGGCGCTCGCGTCGTTCCAAGGGATCAAGCGGCGCCAGGAGGTGCGGGGAACGGTCCGGGGGATCACGATCATCGATGACTTCGGGCACCACCCGACCGCGATCCGGGAAACCTTGTCCGGGCTTCGCGCGAAATTTGGCCGGGCGAGGATCTGGGCGGTTTTCGAGCCCCGATCGAATACCACCCGGCGGGCGGTTTTTCAAAATGTTCTTCCCGCCGCCTTTGAGGAGGCCGATGGCGTCTTCATCGCGAAGGTTGCGCGCCTCGACCAGCTTCCGGAAAACGAGCGCCTGCACCCGGAAAAGGTGGTGGCCGACATCGCGGCCACCGGCAAGCCGTCCTTCTATGAGCCGACGGCAGACGACATCGTCGATCGGCTTCGCCCGCTCGCACAGCCTGGCGACGTCGTCGCCGTCTTCTCGAACGGAGGGTTCGATGGCATCCACCAGAAGCTCCTCGACCGGCTCTGACCACGTCTTGAATTATGGAAACGCCTGAGTTCTCTGGGGCTGTGCTTCTTGTCAAAAGCTTGGAAAGAAACGGGGCCCGGTTCGTTTTCGGGATCCCCGGCGCGAAAATCGACGCCGTCTTCAATGCGCTGCTCGACTCGCCGATCCGGCTGATCCTCTGCCGCCACGAACAGAATGCGGCCTTTATGGCAGCTGCTTACGGGAGGATCACCGGCGAGCCGGGCATCGTCCTGGCCACCTCCGGGCCCGGGGTTTGCAACCTGACCACTGGCCTCCTCACGGCGACCACCGAGGGGGATCCCGTCATCGCCATCGGCGGTGCGGTGGCCAGAAACATGCTGCTCAAAAGCTCCCACCAGAATACCGACAGCTCCAAGATCATGGAGGCGGTCACGAAGCGGAGCGTCTCAATTTATAATGTGGAAAACATTCAGGAGGCGATCGCCAATGCCTTCCGAATCTCGAAGGCTCCGCGGAAGGGCGCCTGCTTCCTCAACATCCCGTGCGATGTCCTCGCCGACACGGCCTCCGATGTCATCTCGTGTGCCAGCAGGGAAGCCGGCTACGGAACCGCCCTGGAGGCCGAGATGGAACGGGCGGCAAAAATCATTTCCGAGGCGAGGTCGCCGGTGCTCTTTTTGGGCGAGGACTCGAGCATCGAACAAAATGTCGAGCCTCTCCGGGCGCTCATCCGGCGGCACGGGCTTCCGGTCGTCTCGACATTTCAGGGCGCGGGAGTCGTCTCGCGCGACCTCTTTTCCCATTTTGTCGGTCGGGTCGGGCTTTTCAAGAACCAGCTTGGCGACCGGCTTCTGGATCGCTCGGATGTGGTGGTCACGGTCGGCTACAACCCGGTCGAGTATGATCCCGAGGTCTGGAACGCGGACCGGTCGAGGAGGATCATCCACCTCGATTCCGTGCCCTGCCACATCCACAACTGCTACCAGCCGGAGGTCGAGGTCCTCGGCGACATCCCCTCCAATATCGCCTCGCTGTCCGAGCGCCTTTCGCTCCACATATCCCCTGAAGCCGGAGAGCTGGCCGACAGCCTCCACCAGGAGCTTCTGGCCAATGTCCATGGCGGGCCGCCCGCGCAGGCCGGTAGCCGGAGGATCGCGCCCCTCCACTTCATCGGCGCGCTGCGGGAATACGTCAGCGACGACGACCTGGTGATGTGCGACATCGGGACCGTCTATATGTGGATGGCCAGGTATTTTCTCGTCTACAAGCCGCGCCATCTCTTCTTCAGCAACGGGCAGCAGACGCTCGGGGTGGCGATGCCCTGGGCGATTGCGGCCAAGCTCACCTGCCCGGAAAAGCGGGTCTTCGCGATCTCCGGCGATGGCGGATTCCTCTTCTCCTCGATGGAGCTGGAAACCGCGGTGAGAGAAAAAACCCCGTTCGTCCAGTTTGTCTGGACCGATGGATCCTACAACATGGTCCTTGAGCAGGAGGTGCTGAAATACGGGAGGAGAAGCGGAGTGGACCTCGGGCCGGTCGATCTCGTTTCCTACGCGGCGGCCTTCGGCGCAAAGGGCTACAGGCTCGAATCTCTTGACGGCTTCCGCGACCTGCTCGACGAGGCCATCCGATCCGATGTCCCCGTCCTCATCGACGTCCCGGTGGACTACTCCCATAACCAGGAGCTTTTCCTCACCGTCCAGGATGCGGCCGGCAACTAGCCATGAGCCCAGCTCATCAACTTCGGCACCCCATCCATCGAGTATAAACGCCTTATTTACTCTCTGCGAAAATCTGCGAAATCTGTGGACGAAACAAAGCCGAAGCAAGCTTCGGCGTATCAGAACCAAATGGAATGAACGAAATT
Source organism: Verrucomicrobiia bacterium (assembly GCA_037127695.1). Taxonomy (GTDB): domain Bacteria; phylum Verrucomicrobiota; class Verrucomicrobiia; order Chthoniobacterales; family Terrimicrobiaceae; genus QYQL01. The sequence goes on from JBAXXX010000003.1 coordinate 8,342, forward strand.
CAGATCGCAGAAGCCAGCCGGAAAAAGAACACGCTCGCCTACATCGGCTCGGTCGATAACGTCATCAAGGGGATCGTTCCAGAGGGCCTGAAAAACCGGCGCTTTTCCGCTTCCGAAGTCAAATATGGTTTCGAGCTCGGCTCCCCGCAGGGGATCTTCAACATGGGCGAGTGCGTGGTCATGAACGGCCTCCTGTATTCGAGCCGGACCGATGCGACCCGCTCGGAGCGCGACCCGCTGATGTGGGGGCCGGAATTTGTGACCTCGGGGATCTTCCTCGTCCCTGCGGACTGCGAGGAAAACTTCAAGGTTTCGTATTGCTCGCTCGAGCGCAGCCTCCCGCTCCGGAGCATCTACAGCGAAATCTACTCCCGCACCGGCGCCCCGTTCGCCATCGCCGGCTGCGCCGAGCTAGCCCTCCTCCGGTCCAGATCCATCACGTATTCCCCGATCGAAAAGGAGAATATTTTTCTCAACGAAAAGAAATATTACACGGAAGACGAGCACAGGGATCCCAACATCAGCATCTCGTTCGTCGGCGTCGTGAGCGACTTCGAAAGCGACAGGGAAAAAGAGATCAACGACAAGCTGAAGACCGTCCTCTACTACAACCCATACAACAGGCAGGGGGAGGGCCTCATCTCGCACTCCCATGCGGCGACGCTCACCAACCCGATTGTGGACATCGCCGAGGTCCGCCCGCACCATGTCAAGGATGTCATCCATCTCATGGACGACTCGCTCGTCAGGTATCTCAAGGCCGATATCTTCCTGATTGACGACATCGCGGAGCATGCCTGAAAGCTGCGGGCCGCACACGCTCCCAAAAATCCGCGAAAATGCGTCTAGCAGGCCTGCGCCCGGGCGCGCCAACTGGCGTGGATTCGCCTTGATCGCAAGGTCGGAATGGATGTCTAATGGCTCGCATGCGCAGCATTTCTCCCGAATTCATTCCCTTTGGGTCTGATACCCCGAAGCCTGCTTCGGCTTTGTTGCTGGAGGGACGGCCTCCGTGTCGTCCGTGGATAGCAACGGACCGGATAGAGCCGGTCCCTCCAAATGCCTCGGGGCTTGCCAAGGGGTTCTTTACGATCCGGATCCTCTGCCTTCTCGGGGCGGTTTTTCTTGCTGCTGGCTGCGGGAAGCCTCCGGCTAAGCCTGCCGTCCAGAGGGCAACTCCCACGCCCCCGCCGGGCACTGCCGGCGTTGTCGTCCCTGCCAGCCCGGCAGCTCCGATCGCCTCCCCGACCCCTGCGCCCGCCCAGCCGCTGCCGGCGGCCGAGGAAGTTTCTGCGCCCAAGCAGATCAACCTCAATGCTGATGATGCGGGGAATCGCGCGATGCGGATCGAGGTCCTGAAGCGAATTGATGTGATGCCGAACCTTGGCGACGAGGAGAAGGACAAGCTGTACGTGCAGGTCGAGCGCGCCCGCGCGATGGGGAAGGTGATCACAATCCCGTTCTCATCGGGCGCGCGGACGCTCGCGCCTGGTGCCGTGGCCGGGATCGCCAAAGCCCTCGCCCTTCCCCAGGTCGAAAAGTTTGCCGGCGACCCGACGGTTGTTTTTGTCGTGCTCGGCTATGCCGACAAGAAGGGGGATCCGAAAGCGAACCGGGCGATTTCCCTCCAGCGGGCGGAGGCGGTCGTGGCGGTGTTGAAAAACAAATCCGGGCTGGGGAATCTGGTCCATGCAGTTGGTATGGGGGGGTCGGAGATGTTTGATTCTTCCGCCCTGGAAAAGAACCGCGTGGTTGAGGTCTGGGCCGTATTGCCTTGAACCCGGTGCCCGCCACCGTGGCAGGAATCCCGCCGATCCCGCTGCGGGACGGGTGGACATTCGGCCGCAGCGAGGGGGCGGGGACTGTCCTCCCGCATGCGTCGGTCTCCCGGCGGCACGCGGCGATCTCTGGAACTCCCGGCCACTGGGCAATCCAGGATGCGGGGAGCCGATCGGGCTCCTACCTGAATGGCCGGCTTTTCCAGAGGGAGGAGCTTGTCCTTGGAGATGTCCTCCAGATCGGCCCGTTCGCCTTCCGCTTCGATGGGCTGCGTCTCATTGAGACATCCGGGGCGACGGGTGCCGCCGTCGTGGCTTGGCAGCTGTCGAAATCGGTGGGCGGCACGCAGATCCTGGACTCAATCTCATTCGCGGTCGAGCCGTGCCAGTTTGTCGGTGTGATCGGGGCGAGCGGCGCGGGGAAATCCACCCTGCTCGACGCGCTCTGCGCGCTTCGGCCGGCGGATTCCGGCCAGGTTTTTTTGGATGGCATGGACCTTTATCTCCATTACGAATCGATGCGGATGGGGCTCGGATATGTGCCGCAGGAGGATATCGTGCCGGTCGAGCTTCCTGTCGAGGAAGCCCTTTTTTTCAGCGCCCGGCTTCGGCTTCCAGGCGACACTCCGCACGGAGAGATCCGCAAGCTTGTGAGCCGCAAGCTCAAGCAGCTCGGCCTCAGCGAGCGCGCACAAACACGCGTAGGCAGCCTTTCGGGCGGGCAGCGCAAGCGCGTGAGCGTCGGCGCGGAGCTCCTCGTCCGGCCCCGGCTGCTCTTTCTTGATGAGCCGACATCCGGGCTCGATCCTTCCGCAGAGTTCAGGCTGATGGAGTCGCTCCGCCTGCTCGCTGCCGGCGGATGCACGATCATCTGCACGACGCATGTGATGGAGAATGCCCACCTGCTCGACCGGGTTGCGATCCTGAGCGCCGGCCGGCTCGTCTGCTTCGACGAGCCGGCCGCCGCACGGCAGGCATTCGGGGTCGAGCGGCTCACACAAATTTACGAGAGGATCGAGTCGGCCGCCGCGCTTCCGGATCCGCCCAGCCCGCCTGCGGCACCCTCACCCACCCGATCTCCCGCGCCCGATCTCCCGCGCCGGGCGAAAGCCCTGCCGATCCTGCTCCTTCGGCAATGGGCGATCCTGCGCGCCGACTGGAAAAACCTTTTCCTGATCCTCGGGCAGCCGGTTTTCATCGGCCTGATGGTCACGTGGGTGACCCACGACCCGCCGCTCGTATTATTTTTTGCGATGATATCGACCCTGTGGTTCGGGTGCGGGAACGCAGCCCAGGAGATCGTGAAGGAGCTGCCCATGTTCCGGCGGGAACGCCTCATCGGCCTCGGCCGCCACGAATATCTCCTGGCAAAATTTTTGTCCCTGGCGGGGATCACCGCCATGCAGAGCCTCCTGCTTTACGGGGTGATGCAGCTTGGCGCGACGGGGATCGGCGGGGCGCCCGCATGGCAGGTCGCTGCGCTGGCAGCGACGTCCTTCGCCTCCGTTGGCCTCGGCCTCACAATCTCCTCGTTCTCCCGGACGATCCTCCAAGCCGTGATGCTGGTTCCGCTGGTGCTGATCCCGCAGATCCTTTTTTCCGGGTTCACTCCGCCGGCCGGAGAGATGAAGCCCGGGCCATATTTCCTGTCGCGAGCGATGCCGAGCGCCGCCACCCAGGCGGTCATGGACGTGAGCCTGCTCTGGAACAAAAAAATCTCCGGGGCGATGCGGGTCGATTTTCCGACGGCGTTCTCGAACCTCAACCGGGATCGGAGCTTGCGAAACGGGAAGATCTTTCAAAATCAAAGCTCGGCGCTGGCCGGGCTTGCCGCGCTCTTCCTGTGGACGGTTTGCACCTATTTGGCCGCATGGTTCGGACTGCGCGGGAAAGAGCGCGGCTAGCCCGGATCGGCCGGATGGACGCAAAAGCCACTCATCCCGTTCGCCCCCTCAAAGGGACTCGGGTCGCCCACGGCCCGATACCGAAAACCGTTCGATGTCCCGCCGGCTCTGGAGGCCGGAAGATTCCGGCACCCCCTGAGCGGAAAGTTGTTCTTTCCCACCTGATTATTAGCCGATAGACGTCAGGAGCTTTGATGTCAGCGGAGAGCACAGAAGAATTCCAGTCCACCCTGGTGGTGCGCTTTTCCCATGATGACATCGTCATCTATGCGAACGCCGCCATGGCCAGGTATTTGCGCAGCAGCAAGGAGATGCTGGTCGGATGTTCGCTGGAAACGATTGCGGAGCGGGTGAGGGGGGAGGTTCGAGGCTGCTTTCAGCGCTACGACGGAAGAAGGCCGGCCCACCAGCTGGTGACCGATGAGGAAGGCCGGGTTTTTGAGGCCTGCACCTATCGGGACGGAGGGGCGCTGGACATTCTGCTCGACGAGGTGACGACGCTGGCCGCAGTGAGCCGGAACCTGGACTCCACGAGCGGGGTTCCTGTGGATCAGCTGAGCGAAGACGAGCTTCGCACCGCACGGCAGCCGGAACGCAGGTTTCTCACGGTCATGATGAGCCGGCTCGACGGGGCCTCCGACCTGGCCGACCGCCTCCCCGTGGGCCAGGCGCGAATCGCGATGAATGTTTTTTTTGAAGAGGCCGCCGATGCGGTGCTGGCGAATGGCGGAGCGGTCGTTCCGATGGCGGTGGATGAGGTGCTGGGCATCCAGGGTGCCCCCCGGCATTTTGCGGACCATGCGCTGCGCGCGCTGCGGAGCGCCTGCGCCCAAGGCGGAAGATTTTCTGAGCTGCGCACGGCCTTTCATGAGGAAGGGAAGGAGCTGCCTCCCGTGCAGTGCGGCATCTGGAGCGGGGAGGTTTTTGTCGGGACATTCGGCACCTCCTCGACGATGCGGTATTCGGCTGCAGGGAAGGCGGTGGAGATGGCTTCCCGCCTGGCGCGCCTGGCGCGCTCGGGAGAGATCCTTCTCTCGGAGCCCACGCTCCAGTCGCTGAGGGAAAACCTTCCTCCAGGCTGGCAGGCGGTCCAGACCGCGAGCGAAACCCCGCCGAATCTGTCCGACTTCCAGTGGTCGGGCGATCAGGTTGTTCCCCTGCCCGAGGAGCTCCAGCAGGTCGTCTGGCTGCTCGGCCCGGGCGTCGGGGAGGATGCCTCCGCCGCCGAGTTCTCCCTGGAGTATCTGTGGGCGCTCGCGCCTGCGGCAGATGGTGAGGCGGTGCCCGTTCTCCGCGCGTTCCGCCCGTCGGCCGATGGAGATTCCCTGCAGCTGCAGAACGACAATGTCGTAAAAAAATCCCTCGACCAGTTCCTCGGGAAATACCGTCTGGTGAGCGAAATTGGATTTGGCGGCATGGGAAAAGTGTGGAAGGGAATTGACCGCCTGGGGAACACCGTCGCCATCAAGGTGCTCCACGGGCAGGATGCCACCTCGGATACCCTTCTCAAGCGGTTCCGGCGGGAGGCGGAGATCATGGCGCGCCTGCCACACCGGAATATCTGCCGGATTTTTGAGATGAGCGAGTTTGAGGGGCTTCAGTTCATCGTCATGGAATTTGTGGAGGGGGTGACGCTCTCGCACCTGCTGCACCACTACCGGCAACCCGCTCCTTCCGGGCAGGGCAAGTCGGACCTTGGCTCGATCATCCGCTCGCTTCGCGCCCGCGGCCTTCCCGAGCTCTCGGACACAGACTGGGAGTCGGGAAAGGGAAGGGCCTCCTCCTCCAGGATCCTCCCTATCGAGCTGACTCTTTCCCTCATGCTCAAGGTCTGCGAAGCGGTGCAGTTCGCCCACGAACACGGGGTGCTCCACCGGGATCTGAAGCCGGGGAATATCCTCCTGCGCGAGGATGGCGACCCGCTGGTTGCCGACTTCGGGCTCGCGAAAGTCCACGGAGAGGATGCGGGGAAGTCGCTGTCCTTGAGCGGGCACGTGATCGGCACGCTCCAGAACATGGCGCCCGAACAGGCGGAATCGAGCAAGGATGTCGATGAGCGGGCGGATATTTACAGCCTGGGGACAATCCTCTACCTGATGCTCACCGGCCGCCGGCATTTCCAGACCGAGGGGAACCTGGTGGTGGATATCCAGAAGCTGCGGTCGCTCGAGCCGGTTCCGCTGCGCAAGCTGAACCCGGCCATCGACCAGGATCTGGAGATCATTGTGCTCAAGGCATTGCGCACCAACCCGGCCGAACGCTACCGCAGGGTCGCCACCCTCGCGGCGGATATCGGCCGATACCGGCGCGGCGAGCACATCTCCGCCCGCCCGGTCACGGCGTTTAACCTGGCCGGAAAATTGATCCGGCGGAACCGGGTGGCCTTCGCGCTTGCCGGGGCGTTTCTGCTCATCTTCCTCTTTGGGGGAACCTTTTCGATCTTGGAAATTCGCAAGCGGGCGATCGTTGCCGAATCCGCTCTCAAGTCTCTGGAAGCGAAGGAGGAGGAGCGCCTGTCTGCCAGCCGGACAGCCGAGCTCGCCGAGGCGCAGCGGCTGCAGGCGGAACGCAACCAAACCACGCTCAAGGGAGCCGCCGAAAAGGCGCTCGGCGAAGCGGGCCGGGCGGCCAGGAGCCTCGACGCAGCGGCGCGGGGAACAGAGAAATTGCTCGGCGAGAAACTTTCTTTGGCGTCCAGCCTTTCGAAGAAGTCCGAGGAGATCCAGCGGCTTCAGGAAGAGGTCGGCGCACAGGCCAGCAAAATCAGCCAGATAGAGAAAGCTTCGGCATTGAGCGAGGCGGCGGCGGAACAGATGAAGATCCAGATCAGCGACCTGGAGGAAGGCCTCTCCGGCCGGCACAGGCCCACGACCCCGCAGGCGATCGATCTCGCGCAGGCGGCAGTTTATACTGACCTCGCGGGCACCTGCCTGAGGGAAAAGCTGGATGCCAAGGAGCTTTTGAGGCTCAGCGGCAAGCCGCTGACGGTGCTCGAACGGATCTCCGAGGGGATCTCCCTCACATGCAGGGCGCTGGCAAAGGATTATTCCTACGGGCCGGCCTGGACGCTCAAAGGCCGATACCACCTCGCCTGCATGGAGGTGGAGGCCGCCCAGCAGGCATTTGCCATGGCGGCGCAATCGCCCGCCCGCCGCGCCGCAGCAGGGAGGCCGGAGCTGCCCGGAATGGAGGATCCCGTGCCTCTGATCCGGATCGCCGATCAGATTCAAAAGGCCACGGATGACCGCGTTTCCTTGGCTGCCTCCCTGCTCTATGCTTCCAGCTCTCGCGACAGCAAGGTTGCAGGTGTTGTTTTGAGCTGGCTGAAAGGCAATCCCGGAATCGGCGCAACCTTCAAGCCGGGCTCGCGCGCCCGCCCCATCTCAACCAGCGAACACCTGCTCGATTTTATTGAGGCCAACGGGGGGACCGGAAAAATCGAAATTGTTGCCGAGGCTTCGAACGGGGGTGTCGAGTGCCTGGCGATCTCCGGCATCAGGGAGATTTCCCGCCTTGAGTCCCTCGTGCCGGTCGCCCCCGCCTCCCTCAGGATCCAGGGCGCGCAGGCCCTCAACTGGGAGTCCCTTGCCGGGCTGGGGATCAAGTCGCTCGTGATCGAAGAGGGACGTGCCGGGAAGATTCCGGAGAGCATCCCTTACATGAGGGCCCTCCGCGTGCTCACGCTCAAGGGAACTCCGTCGGAAAACCTCGAGTTTATCCGGCGCCTGCCATCCCTCGAGAAGCTCGATGTCTCCGGAACAAAGATCTCCGATCTCAGCGCGCTCCAGTACGCCCCCAACCTGCACGAGCTCGACGCCTCCGGATTAGCCATCAGCAACATGGGGAAAACCTTCCCGCCCTCGCTGGCGAGCCTCACGATCTCGCCCGCTCTTCTCCCTCCCCAGGTCATGAAAAACCTGCGGGCGATCCGCTCGCTCGACATCCTCCGCGCTCCGGATGATCCGCCCGGCCAAAACGCCGAAATATTCTGGAAGCGTTGGGATGCCGCCCAGACACCGCAAGGCGGGATGTAATCTCACCTGCCAGCCAGAAACTCTCAGTTTCCGGGGGCGTACCCGGCATAGCCCTCCTGGTCACCGAAGGTCAGCAGGAAGGTCCAGAGAACCCGCAGCATCTGTTTTGCCTCCGACGGGGGAAGGTGATTGGAGAGGCTCTTCCACTCGTCTTCGACCATCCGTCGCGCCTCCTTCCGGCAAATCTCGATGGCTCCGGACCGGCGCACAAGCTCGATGCCTTCTGCGATAGCCAGGTCATCCTGGCGCAGCGCCGGCGAGCAAAGGATCGCTTCGAGCCTCTCCCTCGGCTTCCTGGAAAGGCGCTGGAGGGCGCGCAGCACAGCGTAGGTGATCTTCCCCTCGCGCAGGTCCGACCCCCCGTCGCCTGCCTGCACCCGGCTCTCGCTGAAGTCCACGATGTCGTTCACCATCTGAAACGCGATCCCGAGCGTCCGGCCGAAATTTGCGCAGGCCGACTGGAGCGGGGCTGCCGCGCCGGCGATGACTGCCGCGCCCTCGGCCGACGCCTCGACAACCGCCGCAGTTTTTTGTGTGTAGAGCTGGAGGATCTTCGCCTCCATGTCATCCGCCATCCACGCCCGCAACCGTTCGGGCGTGAGGTTCTTCGACCAATAAATGTCCTGGCTCTGGCCGAAGTGCGCCCCGATAAACAGGCGGCTCAGGATGTGGTATAGCTCGAGCTTCTGCAGGTCGGACAGCCCGGGGTAGTCCCTCAGCAAGACCATCGGCATGAAGTAGGCCGTGTTGGCGGCGTTGATGGCCACATCAACCCCGTAGCGCAAATGGATGCACTCGTCGCCGCGGCGCTTCTGCCCGTGGTCCTGGATGTCGTCGATGATCAGCGCCGCGTCGTGCAGGATTTCTGAGGTGATCGTGATGAGGGACTCGTAAGGCACGGGGTCCACGCCCATGGCTCCGAGCATGAGGATCCCGAAGATCGGGCGCCAATGTTTCCCCCCGCGGTCGATAAGGTCCCACAGCGGCCGGGAGATCATGGCAGATTGCGCTTCTGCGTCATACCGCCCGCGCGGGGTTCCTGCCCATCTCACGAGCTCGAGCTCAGTAAATGCGCGCGGGATAAAGGCTTCGATGTGGCCGTGAATCCGCTGGATGAACTGATCAAGAAACTCCTCAAGATCGAGAAGGTAGGCGTAGCCGTGGAGCTCCAGCCTCGCCCAGCCCGAAACGCTTTTCCCGCTGCAGGTGCCCGACACCCGGCCAGCGCCTTCCCACACCGCGCGGATCGGAGGCAGCACCGGGATTTCCTGATCCTCGGCAAAAGGTTCAAAAACGAGATCGATCCCGGCATCGGGCAATTGCATCCGCCAGCGCACCGGGTAGCGGGCCCCTGTGCGGAAGCTCGTCCACCAGGCGAGCGGAACGAGGCGGAACTCGCGGTGAACCTGCTGGCTGCCATCCGCGCCGACCTCGACCGCGTATTGGCAAAGCGTTTCTCCGCTGCGCTGGTCGCGATGCACCACAACCATCAGCTCGCGGCCATCGTCGAGCTGGATCCCCAGCCAGTCCCAGCCGAGGATGCGCTCCTGCTTGCTGCCGGCGACAAACCAGCCCTGGCTTCCCCACTGGTGGTCGAACCACGCCTGCCCGCGCACCGGGCAGCCGTCCACCTCGCCGCCAAGCGACATGCGCGTATAGGAAACATAATCCATGGCCCCGCCGCCGGGAACCTCGACCGCCGGCAAATGGATTCGCGGGTGCATGGGCTCCAGCCGGAACGAAAACAACCTGCCGGTCTCCGGCTCCTCAAACCGCAAATCGAAGCCCCCATCGTGCTGGCTCAGCTCGAAGTCCCCCCACGTCGCCCGGAACGGCTTCGATGCCAGGCGCGCCTTTTTTTTTGCCACGCGGATATGCCCGGGCGGGCCGTAGCGCTCGATCTCCTCGGTCACCGCCGCCATGACGAGCGGATCCAGCCCGGCCGGGGGGGAGATTTTTGCGGCCATCACAAGAAACGATGTCGTGGCCGGGTCAATTTGGGAAAGCGTCCGGCACTGTCCGGTCTTCGGATCCAGGATGGAAACCATCAACGAACAGGAGTTGCCGGCCGAAAGTCCGCCCCACTCGAGCGCGTGCCGGAACAGCGACACCATGAATTCGCGAGGCTCGACCCCCTCGCCTTCAAAGCGCCCCTGGACAAACCACCATTCCACCGGGTGGCCGGTCCGTGCCGATTCGTCGGCCAGCCGCGCGACATGTTTGCTTTGAAGGTTCATAGACAGAAAGCCGGCAACCCTATCGCTCCGTCCGCACGCAATCAAGAATTCCCCTTTCCACAGCCGCGTGAGGAGGCACCGTCATGTCGGACATGTCGGGAATTGACAGGCTGCAGAGTTCTTGGTTTAGCTGGCAGGCGTGAAATCTTCCCTCTTTGCTCTGGCGCTGGCAGTCTTGGGGCTGGCTGCATGCACGACGCTTGAAAACCGCCGCGACATGTATTCTCCTCAGAAGGTCAACGGCCCCTACACTCGGATGCTGAAGGGCCCGATCCCGCACCCGGAGCCAGTTGGCGGCAAGGCGCCAGCAGGAACCTCCGACGGCAAGTCGGTGGTAAAATAACGGGGGTGGCCGGCCGGGAGAAAAGGAAGGGCGCGCTCAGCCTGTCGTCATCGATCAACCTCCTTGCCTATCGGGCGCTTTTCGGGCTTTTGGTGAAAGTGCGGCCGCCCAGCTCCCGAAAAATTGATTTGGGGCCAGGCAGCAAGGTTCTGGTTTTTTCGACTGCCGGGCTGGGGGATTCCCTTCTCGATTCGGCAGGGATCCGCGCGCTGGCGGAAACATTTCCGGGCATTCACCTCGAGGCGGTCGTCCACCACCGGAGAAGGGATATCTCCTCGCGCAATCCATTTTTGAAAAAGCTGCACTTCCTGCGCAAGGGGCCGACGACTTTCTGGACGCTTTGGCAGGATCTGAGGAGGCGCGGGCCGTGGGATGCCGTGCTCTATTTGAGCTGCCATGATCCCGAGGCGCGATGCCTGGGGTATTTGCTTGCGAGGGACGCCACGATCGGCTTGGCCCGGCGAACGAAAATGCCATGGCTGTGCGCCCGCAATATTGATGAGCCCGGCCTCCACCGGGCGCACCTCGCGGCGCAGGCGGTGCGGGTGGCGCAGGAGGCTGGCGCTTCCGAGGGTCCTGCGCGAATGGTTTACGATGTGGTGCCTGCCGATCGCGAGGCGCTGGACCGGAGGCTTTCGGAGCTGGGATTCCCCAGCGATCCGGGCGTCGTCTTTCAGCTTGGCGGCGGGGGCGCGGCTTTTCGTGACTGGCCGGCCGACCATTTTATCGAGCTCGCCCGAATGGCGCATTCCGACGGAATCGGCCCAATATTCCTTTTAGGCGGGCCCGACCATCGGACCAAGGCCATGGATTTCGCGGCAAAGGCCGGAAATCTTCCGTTTTTCGATGCGGTGGGAAAGCTTCCCCTGCCGCAGTCGGCCGCGTTGATCGAGCGGGCGCGGTGCCTGGTCTCGACGGATACAGGGATTATGCATCTCGCGTTTGCCATCGGGACGCCAACGGTCGCGATCCTGCACTGCTCGCCGGGCTCGGATCGAGTCGGGCCTGCGGCGGATCTGGAAAAACATGTGGTGGTCGCCCTGCCCCGCCCCGATGGATACACCTCGCCCCGCGATGCCTCGATGACCGCAATCTTGCCAGAGCAAGTTTTCCCCGGACTGAAAAAACTGTTTGATCGGAACGCATGAAGCCCATTGACCCCGGCGCAATTCTGATCATCTGCGTGAGATATCTCGGCGATACGCTGCTGCTGCGCCCATGCCTTCGGGCGCTTCGGACGGCTTTCCCCGGGGCGAGGATTGATGCCGTGGTGGCGGCGGGCACCGGATGCGCGCTGGACGATTGCCCGGATGTCTCGCGGGTGGTCGAGTGGCCGGCGCGCGGCATCCTTCACGAAGCTGCAGCGCTGGCGCGGCTCGCGGCCGGCGGATACGACTGGGCTGTGGACTTCACGGGAAACGATCGCAGCGCCCTCATCTCGCTCGCCTCAAGGGCAGCATTTCGCGTGGCTTACGAGCGGCCGAAACTGCCCGCATGGTCGCTCCGCCGCGCGGCATACACGCTCCGCCCACCGCACCGCAAAGCGAAGCCGCACACATTGATCCAGCGCCTGGAATTGCTCGGGGCCTGCGGCGTCCCACCTCAGGGGCAGTCCTTCGGGCTCGTGCCGAGGCGGGTGCCGCTCGATGCGTCGCGCGCGCGCTTGTCCGGGCTGCCGGAGAAGGTCCTTCACGCGCACGTCACCTCAAGGGACATGCAGAAGGCGATCCCTGCGGACGTCGTGAGGGAGGTTCTGTCCGGGGCGATCCGGTCTGGCTGGGGCGTCGTCCTCACCGGGGGACGCGCGGAGATCGAGCGGCAGCATGCCTCCGCCTGCACCGCCGGCCTTCCGTCGGAAAAATACCGCGTCTTCCATGACCTCGACTGGCATGGGCTCGTCGGGACGATCTCCCTGTGCGATGCTTATTGGGGGGCCGATACCGCGCCGGAGCACATCGCGGCAGCGCTGGAAAAGAGAATGCTGATTCACTTCGGCCCATCGCGGGCGGATCACTGGAAGCCGCTGCATCCGGGCGCGATAGCGGATGTCCGCACCTGCGCGTGCCTAAAAACGAAACGCATGCTTTGCCAGCGCGGGATCCCAGGAAAGTGCCTGCATGGGATCCGTGCGCCGGACGTTCTGGAATGGCTCGAAATTAGCGCTTCGAAAACTGGAACCGCTTGCGGGCACCCGGCTGCCCGGGCTTTTTGCGCTCCTTCATCCGAGGATCGCGGGTCAGGAGACCCTCCAGCTTGAGAGGCACGCGAAGAGCTTCGTCGACCTGCAAGAGCGCGCGGCTCAGCGCGAGCCGAAGCGCCCCGGCCTGCCCGTTGATCCCGCCTCCGCTCGCCCGGACAACCACGTCGTAGGTGTGAACTGAGTTGGCGATCTCCAAGGGGCGGAGGATCTGGTTCTGCAGCGAGAGGCTGGAAAAGTAGTCCAGGAAGTCGCGGCCGTTCACTTTGATAGCTCCCGTGCCGGCTTGCATGCGGATGCTGGCGACCGAGGTTTTGCGGCGGCCGGTGGCGAGGATAGGATTCGATGTGCTCATTCGGTAAATCAGGCGGGTTGCGGGTTCTGGGCGATGTGCGGATGCTCGGTGCCGGCATACACTTTTAGCTTGGTGAAAACCGAGCGCCCGAGACGGTTGTGCGGGATCATCCCGCGCACGGCGCGCTCGATCAGGAGCTCGGGCCGACGCTCCCGCCGGGCCTGGAACGTCTCGTGCTTGTGCCCGCCAACATAGCCGGAAAAGCTCATGTATGTCTTGGCCACTTCCTTTTTCCCTCCGATCTCAACCTTCGATGCGTTGAGGACGACCACAAAATCTCCCGTGTCCACATGGGGGGTGAAGATCGTTTTGTTTTTCCCGCGCAGGAGGTTGGCAGCCTTCTCGGCCACGCGCCCAAGCGGCTGGCCGGCAGCGTCAATCACCCACCAGGCGCGCTTCACCTCTTCGGATTTTGCAGAATATGTTTTCATTCGGTAAGTTATCAGGAACCGAGAAACATGAAGCGTTGCCGCCAGCTTGTCAAACAGGCAAAAAAGAATTTTTCCTGCCTGTCGCGGGCGGGGAGAAATTGGGTTGCGCGCGCGGCGGTGCAGGCGGAGACTCCGCAGCGAATGAAATGTTCAGCCGCCCTCCTTGCTCTGGCTCCCCTATGGCTTTTCTGCGGATGCTCACGTCCGGCCTCTCCGGCTCCTGAACCTCCGCCCCCCCCTGCGGAGGCGAAGGCTGCCGAAGCGAAAGCTGCGCAAACGAAGCCGGAGGCCGTGGCGGTTGATGCGGCGGCCTTCGTCGGAACTTGGGCGACGTCGGACGCCCAGGGCCAGGCGTTCGACGTGGTGATCTTCCCTGGCGGGCAGGCGGTAAGCACTTGGGTCAAGGGGCCGGGCGGAGCTCACGGGGAGCGCGGGTTCTGGCGGACCGAGCGGGGGCGCCTGCTCGTCGTGTTCCACGACGGCTGGACAGATGAGATCGTCGCGAAGGGCGGCGCTTACGTGCATCGAGGGTTTGAGCCGGGAGCGGATCTCGGAGGAATATGGAAGAACGAGGCGGCGGCCCGAAAGGTCGAGGACGGCGGCTTCACCGGCATCTGGCAGCTCAACAAAGAGCCGGACGGCAGCACCCTTTATGTGGCCCTGCAGTCGTGCGGCCGGGCGTTCAGCACGGTCGGCGGAGGAAGGGAGGGGAAGTGGTCGGCAACCAAGGACGGGGCGCTCTGCTCGTGGCCTGACGGCTGGAACGACCTGATCTCCCCGTCGCAGGGGGGGCATCAAAAGCGCTCGTGGGTCGGGCCGGAGGAGCAGAACGCGACCCCGCCAGACATCTCGCCCGCCACGCGGGTCGGAAACCAAAAGTTCACCATCTCGCCGTGAGGGTTTCCCGGGGATCACTTGATTCTCGACAGGCAAGGCGCGGAGCGGCTAAGCAGGTTTGATGGACATTTTGAGTGTGCTTTCCCTTCCCGAGGCCTTCCTGGTTTGGACGTCCTTGGCCAAGACTCTCGGCCTGCTGGGCGTGATCCTCGGGCTTGTCTCCTACACGGTCTACGCCGAGCGGAAAGTCTGCGCGCTCATCCAGGACCGGGTCGGGCCGAACCGGGTCGGAATCCCGCTGACGTTGCTCGGGCTGAAAAAGGATCTCCCGTTCGCCGGGCTCGGGCAGCCGATCGCCGATGCGGTCAAGCTCCTGCTCAAAGAAAATTTCATGCCTGGCGGGGTGAACAAGTTTTACTATTACATCGCGCCGAAGCTGGCGATGATCCCTCCGATTCTGGTGCTGGCGGTGCTGCCGTTTGGCTCGTCGCTGTTTGGCGTTCCGATGGTGATTGCGGACCTGAACATCGGGGTCCTGTATGTTTTCGCGGTATCGTCGCTGGGGGTTTACGGGATCGTCCTTGCCGGCTGGGCCTCGAATTCGAAATACCCGTTTCTGGGCGGGATCCGATCCGCCTCGCAGATGGTCTCCTACGAGCTTGCCCTCGGGCTTTCGGTGATCCCGGTCTTCATGGTCTGCAGGACCCTCAGCCTCCCGGACATCGTGGGCTGGCAGGTGCAGAACGGATGGCTCGTCGCGCCATGGTGGCCGAAGGGGCTCGAGGCGGGGATGCTTCTTTCCGGCGACTGGCAGGCGGTCGGCGCGGCCTGCGCAGCCGGATGGTCGCTCCAGCGCGTGCTGCTCTGGATCCCGATGCTGGTTTCGTTCTTTGTCTTCCTGGTCGCGATGTTTGCCGAGACAAACCGCCTGCCCTTTGACCTTCCGGAGGCTGAGCAGGAGCTTGTTGGCGGATACCACACAGAGTATTCCTCGATGGGGTTCGCCCTGTTTTTCCTTGGAGAATATGCGGCAATGATCGCCGGATCCGGCGTGATCGTGACCCTTTTCCTCGGCGGCTGGAGCCTGCCGATGGTTCCCGACGGCTCGGCCCCCGGCCTCCCTGGCGCCCTGCTCGGGCTCGTCAACATCGGCGTCTTCTTTGCCAAGGTCTGCGCCATCCTCCTGCTATTCATCTGGGTGCGCTGGACGCTTCCGAGATTCCGCTACGACCAGCTCATGAGGCTCGGGTGGTATTTTTTCTTCGAGCTCGCGCTGGCGAACATCTTCCTGGCGGCGTTTATCCTCGCCTACCTCCGCTGATATGAGGGTTCTCCGCCCCGAAGACAAAGGCTATAAAAAAGCCATCGCCGCACTGAGCCGCCGGGCGGTCGCGGATCCCAAGGTCCGAGCGGTGGTCTCGAAAATCCTCGCCGCCGTCGAGGCGAAAGGCGATGCGGCCCTGATCCGCTACACCAAGAAATTCGGGGGGCCAGCGCTGCTGGCCTCGCAGATCCCGGTGTCGCCGGCCGAGACGGCCCGCGCGATCGCCGAGCTGCCCGCCGATGCCCGCCGCGCAATTTCCGCCGCGCGGACGAACGTCCGGAATTTTGCCCGCCGCAGCCTGCGCAAAAGCTGGTTCATGAAGAACCGTCAGGGCGCGGTCGTCGGCGAGAGATACGATCCGTTCCGCCGCGTGGGCATCTACATCCCGGGGGGCACGGCCCCGCTGGTCTCCTCCGCAATCATGACCTGCACGCTCGCCGCAGCGGCCGGAGTCCCAGAGATCGTCGCCACCACCCCGGCCGGAAAAAATGGCTGCGTGCATCCCGCGCTTCTCGCGGCGCTCGCCGAGTGCGGGGCCACGGAGATTTACCGGATCGGCGGCGCGCAGGCGGTTGCGGCCCTCGCGTGCGGGACAAAATCCATCCGCCCGGTCCAGAAAATCTTCGGGCCCGGGAACGCTTATGTGGTTGAGGCGAAGCGCCAGGTTTTCGGGCGCGTTGCGGTTGACCTGCTCCCAGGGCCGAGCGAGGTGCTGGTGATCGCCGACAGCACCGCGCAGCCGGATTGGATCGCAGCCGACCTCCTGGCGCAATCCGAGCACGGGCACGGCAGCCAGGCCATTCTGGTGACGGACTCGCAAAAAATCCTTTCCGCTGTGGAAAAGGCTCTCGCCAGGCAAATCAAGCTTTCCGAGCGTCCGAAGGAGCTTGCTTCCGCGCTCGGGAACGCGACTCTCATCCTGGTTCCCGACATGAGCTCAGCGATCCATCTCGCGAACGCCTACGCCCCGGAACATGTCTCGATCGCGACCGCGCGGCCAGGGGACATCGCCCGGCACCTCACGAGCTCGGGAGGAATCTTTCTCGGCGGGCTCTCCCCGGTCGCCGGAGGAGATTTTCTCGCCGGGCCGAGCCATGAGCTTCCGACCGGCGGCGCCGGCAAGTCCTTTGCCGGGCTCACTGTTGACCAGTTCCAGCGCCGGACGAGCGTCGTCATGTTCGATGAACCCTCGCTCCGGGCCTCGCTCCCATTTCTGGAGACGTTCAGCAGGATCGAGGGCCTCGATGCTCACGGGCGCTCGGCGCGGATCCGGATCGAGAAAAAGTGATCTGGAGAATCTGCGGGCGCGACCACGACCTCTCGCGGCGGGGCTGGATCATGGGCGTGCTCAATGCCACGCCCGATTCGTTTTCCGACGGCGGCAGCTTTCTGTCCCCTGGCAGCGCCGTTTTGCACGGCCTCCGCATGCTTGCCGAGGGGGCCGATGTGGTGGACGTCGGCGGGGAATCCACGCGCCCGGGCGCGACGGCGGTCCCCGAAGAGGAGGAGCTCCGCCGGGTTCTTCCAGTGGTCCGCGGGCTCGCTGGCAAGGGGCGCATCTCCATAGACACCTCAAAGGCGGCAGTCGCTGAGGCCGCCCTCGCTGCAGGCGCCGAGATCGTCAACGATGTGAGCGGACTGCGCGGCGATCCCGCCATGGCAGGGCTCGTCGCTCGGACCGGCGCCGGGGTCGTCATCATGCATATGCAGGGGATCCCCCGAACCATGCAGGATGCGCCGCATTACGAGCGCGCCGCAGAAGAGGTCGGGGATTTTTTTCGACAGGCGCTCGCCCGCGCGGTAGGATCCGGGATTGACCCGATGAGCATCGCCCTCGACCCCGGAATAGGATTTGGAAAGACCCCGGAGCACAACTGCCAGTTGCTTGCCGGTCTCGGCGCGTTCCTCGAGTTCGGCCGCCCGCTCCTGATCGGGATCTCCCGGAAATCGTTTCTCGGGTGGATTGCCGGGAGCCCGGATCCAGCCGACCGGTTCTGGCCTGGAATCTGCCTGACCAGCTTCTGCCGCGAGCGCGGCGCCGTGATTTTTCGCGTCCACGATGTCAAGCCAAACCGGGAGGCGCTTCGGATGACCGAGGCGGTGATGGGCGATGCTTGAGGCGGCAAGAAAATTTCTGAGCGAGAGCTGGACCTCCGGGGTGGAGATTCTGATTTTAGCTGTCGTCCTCTATTACACCTACCTCTACCTGCGCGGGACTCACGGGGCGAGGATCCTGATCGGCCTCGCGCTGGTCTTTCTGACCCTCACCCTGGTTTCCCAGATGCTCAACCTCTTGGTCATCGGGTGGATCCTGCGAAGCTTTTCGGTCTTCCTCGCGATCGCGCTCGTCGTGATCTTCCAGCCCGAGCTGCGCCGCGCGCTCACCGAGCTCGGCAGCCACCATTTCTTTTCCTCCGTCTTCGAGGAAAGGGAGACGATCGAGGAGATCACGGACACGGTTTTCGAGCTGGCGAGCAAGGGGTTTGGCGCGCTGATTGCGATCGAGCGCGAGATCAGCCTCAAGCAGTTTTCCGAAACCGGAGTCCTTCTTGACAGCGAGTATTCGAAGGAGCTCGTCCTCACGCTTTTTCAGCCAAAGACCGTCCTGCACGACGGGGGGCTGATCATGCGCGGCGACCGGATCGTTTCCGCCGCCTGCATTTTCCCTCTCACCCAGCGCGAGGATCTCGACCGGAACCTGGGGCTGCGCCACCGCGCCGGGCTCGGGCTCAGCGAGGACTCCGACGCCGTCGCGATCGTGGTATCGGAGGAAACCGGGCAGGTTTCGATTTGCCACAGCGGGCTGATCGAGCGCAATCTCAGCCTGGATAAATTCCGGAGGCGGCTCAGCCAGCTTCTGCTGCATGACAAGTATGAAAGAGATGATCCTCAACAACTGGAGAGCGAAAGCCGCGTGCCTGATCCTAGCGTCCGCCCTTTGGTATCTCATCAAGCAGAACGTGGACCGGGCAAACGAAAGGTTTGAATTTCCACGCGACCGCGCCAACGAACCCGCCCGGCTCCTAGCCCCTCTGGCTGAGCCTCCGAACCCTGCAGCCCTCAAACCCGCCGCATCCCCGAAACCTGCCAGCACCCAGAAACCCACACATGAGCGAACACCAGCGAAAACTCTTCGGAACTGACGGCGTCCGAGGCGTGGCAAACATCGAGCCCGTCACCGCCGAAACCGCACTCAAGCTCGGGCGCGCCGCAGCGCATGTCTTCTCGTCGCTCGGAGGGCCCGGCCACCTCCCGGGGGCGCGGCGCAAGGTCGTCCTTGGCAAGGATACCCGCCTCTCCGGCTACATGCTCGAGAATGCCATGGTCGCAGGACTCACCTCGCTCGGCGTGGATGTGCTCGTCATCGGGCCGCTCCCCACGCCCGGGGTCGCCTACATCACGCGCTCGCTCCGCGCGGATGCTGGCATCGTGCTCTCCGCCTCCCACAACCCCTACGAAGACAACGGCATCAAATTTTTCCGCCACGACGGGTACAAGCTTGACGACGAGATTGAGGCGAAGATCGAGGGCCTGGTTTTCAGCGGTGCGATCGAGAGCATCCGGCCGACAGCGACGAAGATCGGGAAGGCGTTTCGCATTGACGATGCCGTCGGCCGGTATGTGGAGTTTGCCAAGCAGAGCTTCCCGCGCGGGCGCACGCTCGAGTCGCTGAAGATCGCTGTGGACTGCGCAAACGGTGCGGCCTACAAATCCACGCCCTGCATCCTCCGCGAGCTGGGCGCCGACCTTGCGGTCTTCCACAACCAGCCGAACGGCACGAATATCAACGCCGGCTGCGGGAGCACCCACCCTTCGGAAATTCAGCGCTTCGTCAGGGAAACCGGCGCCCACATCGGGATCACGCATGACGGCGATGCGGACCGCGTCCTCCTCTGCGATGAGCTCGGGGAGCTCGTGGATGGAGATGAGATCATGGCGATTGCCGCCGTGGATTTTCTCCAGAGAGGAAAGCTGGAGGGGAATACGCTCGTGGCGACCGTGATGAGCAACTTCGGCCTCGACGAGACCCTCGCCTCGCACGGAGGGCGTGTCCTGCGCACAAAGGTCGGCGACCGCTACGTCATCGAGGCAATGCTCCGCGACGGACACAATGTCGGAGGCGAACAGAGCGGGCACATGATCTTCCGCGATTTCGCCACCACCGGAGACGGCATCGTCAGCGCGCTCCAGATCCTCCGGGTCATGGCCGACACAGGAAAGCCGCTCAGCGAGCTGAAAAAAGTGTTGAGGAAATACCCGCAGGCCCAGCGCAACCTCCGAGTGCGCGAAAAGCCGCCGCTCGAATCACTCGCGGACGTCTCGAAGCTGCTGGCTGAAACCGAAGCCAGGCTCGCCGGCAAAGGCCGAGTCCTCTTGCGCTACAGCGGAACCGAGCCAAAAATCCGCCTGCTCATCGAAGGTCCCGACCAGGACGCGATCAACGCCGACGCCGACAAAATCGCATCTGCGATCGGGGAAGCGATCGGCGAGTAGCCCACGCTTCAGGAAGATCCGCGCCTGCGAAGGATGCGGATCCCGGAGGGGGAAATCTCGATCTGTCGTTCGCGATAGAGCGAGCCGAGCGCTTGCTTGAAGGCTTTCTTGCTGACGCCGAAGGCATGGCGGATTTCCTCCGGGGAGCTCCCGTCATGGAGGGGCAGGCAGCCGCCGCCGGACTCCAATGCGTCGAGAATCTGCCCTGCGAGCGGCTTGATCCGGCTGTAGCCAGACCGGTCGAGCGAGAGATCGATCTTCCCATCGGGCCGCACGGCGCGCACGAAACCGTCCGCCACATCGCCCACGCCAAACCGGGCAGCGAAATCCGACTTGTAGAGAAGCCCCCAATGGGAGCTCTCAACGATGGCGCTGTAGCCGAGCGGGGTCTCCCTCGCGATGAGGAGCTTCACCGGCTGCCCGGCAGCGTAGGCCGGAGGGGCGAGATCCAGCCAGCGGTCGATCCGCTCGCTCGCAACAATGCGATCGGATTTTTCATCGACGAATACGCGGACGATGATGCCTTCGCCCGCTCGGGGAAAGCTGACCTGCTCGCGCCGGGGCAGAAGGAGGTCCTTACTCAGCCCCCAATCCAGGAACGCACCGAGGCTTGGCTTCACGCTCACAACGCGCAGAAAAGCAAAATCGCCCGCCATCGCGAGCGGCGTCTCGGTCGTCGCTACCAGCCGATCCTCGGAATCCCGATAGACGAAAACATCCAGCACCGATCCCGGCCCGGATCCGGCAGGAATGTAGCGGCCGGGCAGGAGGATCTCTCCAAGCCGCCCGCCATCCAGAAAAAATCCTGGAGGGGCCTCGCGGAGGACGGTAAGCTGGTTGCGCCTGCCAAGAGTTGCCATGGAGGAACAATCCGGCTACTTGCGGTCGGACGAACGGTTTTGGAACCGGGCGAGCGTCGAGCGGGCGGACATTTCCCGGCGGCGCTGCTCCTCGATCTGGGCGGCGCGGTCCGCCAGGTTGGCCGGACCCGGCGGCTTTTTGGTTTTTCTCGGCGGGCGATGCGGCATGGCAAAACCATCGCACATTGCCGCCTGCCTGGCGAGCAGGGAAAACAGCAGGTTCCGAGCGCCCCGAAAAGAAACTGTCCGCAGGCGCTCCCCACCCGAATGCTGGAATGCTGGAAATACCGAAATCACTTCTTGACAGCTCAGAAGGAAAAGGTATTTTTTCAAGCTCTCATTATGTCAAGAAAGTGCAGCATTACAGGGGCTAAGCCCGTCCGCGGATCGAAGATTCACCGCCGGGGTCTGGCCAAGAAAAAGGGCGGCATCGGCATGCACGTGACGGCAGTGACCCCACGGTTCTTCTGCCCAAATTTGAAAACCAAGCGCGTCTGGGTTTCCGAGCTGAAGAAGTTCGTGACCGTCAAGGCGACCGCCAGGGCCTTCAAGACGATCTCCAAAAACGGCGCTCTGAAAACGCTGAGCAAAGCCGGGCTGATCAAGTAGGGGCGGCTTCGCTGCGGCATCTGGCCCGATCGTGCGGCCCCATCCAGCCCGAAGCCTCGGCGATATAGAGCACCAGGCCGGATGCAGGCTCCACAGACTCCAGCAAGTGCCCCCAACATGCCGCGTCCGTCCCGCGCCCCCACCCACCGAGCCGGGAAGAAGCCGCTCGCAGCGAACCCCTTTGGGGGCTGCGAATTTCTCTCTTGGCATGTTGACGGGTGACAAGACCTCCCACATGGAATAGCTTTTTTTCCCATGCCGCTCCTTGAGGTCAATGATTTGAGAACTTGGTTTCCCGTGCATGGCGGAGTGCTCCGCCGCAAGTCCGGGGACATCCGCGCCGTGGACGGGGTGAGCTTTACGGTCGAACCGGGCCAAACCGTTGGCCTTGTCGGCGAAAGCGGAAGCGGTAAGACGACCGTTGGACGGACGATCCTGAAGCTGATCCCAGCGACTTCTGGGGCGGTGACATTCAACGGACGTGATATTCTCCCGCTGAGCGAAAGGGAGTTCCGCCCGATGCGCCGCGAAATGCAGATGATTTTTCAGGATCCGTTCGGCTCGTTGAACCCCCGGTTCACCATCGCAGAAATTGTTTCGGAAGCCTTGGAGATCCATTTTGCACGGATGTCGCGATCCGACCGCCGGGATCGCGTTGCCGAGCTGCTCCGGTTGGTTGGCCTCAGCCCGGAGATGATGGCGCGGTATCCGCACGAGTTCAGCGGCGGCCAGCGGCAGAGGATCGGAATCGCGCGCGCGCTGGCTGTCGAACCCCAGTTCATCATCTGCGACGAGCCGGTCAGCGCGCTCGACGTAAGCGTCCAGGCCCAGATCGTGAATCTTCTCCAGGACTTGCAGGAGCAGCTCGGGATCGCCTACCTTTTTATCGCCCACGACCTCGCCGTCGTCGAGCACATCAGCGACCATGTCCTCGTCATGCACCACGGGAAAATTGTCGAGTCCGCCACCGCCGAGGAAATTTATCACAACCCGCAGGACAGCTACACGAAAGCTCTTCTCGCCGCCGTGCCGCAGCTCACATAACCCGGGCCATGCATCCGATCCTTCGCAATTTTCTTCGCATGAACTGGCTGCTGTTCGGCCTG
The DNA here is from genome assembly GCA_037127695.1 of Verrucomicrobiia bacterium. Classification (GTDB taxonomy): domain Bacteria; phylum Verrucomicrobiota; class Verrucomicrobiia; order Chthoniobacterales; family Terrimicrobiaceae; genus QYQL01. Next base: position 30,851 of record JBAXXX010000003.1, read on the forward strand.
ATGATGGCATTGCTCGCCTATGGGGTGTATGCGATCTACAGCGCGACCTGGATGCGGGAGGTGAACTTTTGGAGCTCGCAGACAGTCTGGATCCTGATCTGCCTGCCGGGATTTTTTGTGGTTTCGCTCGTCGATTACCGGTGGGTTCGCTTTGGCGCAGTTCCCCTGTATGTGCTCGGCATGCTGGGCCTGATCGCGGTGATGATCGTCGGCGAGAAGCGCTTCGGAGCGCGAAGCTGGCTGAATCTCGGGCCGATGAATTTCCAGCCCTCGCAGCTGGCGATGGTGGCGGGCATCCTGACCCTTGCCATATTCCTACAAAAATCCCGGGGCATGATGTCCTTTCTCAGGATCCTCATCTGCGGGGCGATCGTGGGGATCCCATGGATATTGATCCTCATCCAGCCGGATCTCGGGTCGTGCATCGTGTGGGTACCGGTCGTGCTGGCAATGATGTTCGTGGGCGGGATCCCGAAGCGCTGGCTGATTGTGATCCTTCTGATCGGCCTGGCGATGGTCCCTCTGGTCATCCACTTCGGGCTCAAGCCGTACCAATACTCTCGGATCACGACGTTCCTGAACCCGGAGGCTGACCCGCAGGGAGATGGATGGAACATCACGCAATCGCTCATCGCGATCGGGTCGGGAGGGTTTTCCGGGAAGGGGTTCAAGGCGCCGAACACCCAGAACGAGCTCGGGTTCCTGCCCTCGACGATCGTCCACAACGACTTCATTTTTTCTGTCATGGGCGAACAGCACGGGTTCATCGGCGGCGTCGCTTTGATTGGAACTTTCGCCCTCCTCTTCGTGGTCATCCTGAACATTGCGATCGAGGCTGGGGACGATATCGGGCGGCTCCTCGCGACTGGAATCGCGATGCTGATTTTCACCCACACGTTCATGAACCTCGGGATGACGATCTCTGTCACCCCGATCACTGGCCTCCCGCTCCCGCTCGTGAGCTATGGAGGGTCATTTGTGATGATCATACTCTTCAGCTTCGGGCTCCTGCAGAGCATCTGGATCCACCGCCGGGAGCTGAGGTAGCCCGCCCATCCGGCCAGAAATCAGCAGACCCGGGAACGGGCGGCGCTTTCCATAGCGTCTTGGGCGGAGATCGGCCGGCGGCTCTACTTCCGGCGCGAGTGGAGCGAACCGTATGGGCTCAGCTCCGTGCGGAGGCGGCTGAATAACGTGGACGGACTGCTATGGAGGTTCCATCCGTTCAAGACGCGGTAGAGGGCGATTTTGACTAGGTCCAGAACAAACATCCAGGCGATGTTATAGACCCAGACCCACCCGATAATGCTCCAAGGCAGGGCGGGAACGAGAGTTCCAATCCCGAAGCCGCAAGCCAGCACCGCGACCATCTGGGTGCCAACAATCGCAAAAAACAGGCGAAAGTCCGGGAAGGGCGGCATCCAGAAAGGGCCGACCGAGCGGGTCACAAAAAGCAGCAGGTGCCCGCCCGCCACCAATTGCAGGAACATCATTGTCTGAAGGTGGGGAGCGTCGAGGTGGTAATGGTTCCGCCCGAGGAAAAGGAGCGCGAAGCTTTGCACCACCGCGCAAAGCCCCAGCACAGAGGAGATAAGAAAGACTCGCGGCATGTCCCATTTTACCGGCTTCGGAGCCGCTGTTGCCCGGTCATAAGCAATGGTCATAATCGGGAGGTCGTCCAGCAATGCCAGAGCGATAATCATCACTGCGGACAGCGGAAAGAAGTCGAAGAAAAGAACTGAGGAGACCACGAAGAACATGATCGCGAGAGTCATGGACACGCGGTAGAGCATGTAGCTCATCATCCTCTCAAATATCCGCCGGGCCTCCAGAATCCCATCAATAATAACCGAGAGCCCCGGGGCAGTGAGGATGAGTGCGGCGGCGGCTCTGGCGGCGTCGGTCGCTCCGGAAACGGCGATGCCCACATCGGCCTGCTTCAGAGCGGGGGCATCGTTCACGCCGTCGCCCGTCATCCCCACAATGTGCCCCGCTTCCTGCAGCGCTTTGACCACCCCGTATTTGTGCTCGGGGAAAACCCTTGCAAAGCCGTCGGCGGCCTCGATCTTGCCTACTGCGCCTGCCGGGAGCGAGCCGTTGGCGGAATCCGCAGAAAAAAGGTCGCTGGCGAGCTGGATGTTCGTGCCCATGCCGAGCTCGCCGGAAATCGTGCGGGCGATCGCGACGTCGTCGCCGGTAACCATCTTGACGATGACTCCAAGCCTGCGCGCCTCCTCCACCGTCTGCTTCGAATCCGTTCGCGGGGGATCCAGGAGCGGCAGGATCCCCAGGAACTGCCAGCGCTCGCCATCGGCGCTGCGGGCCGAGGCCAGCGCCCGCATGCCCTTGCGCGCCAGATCGGTGACCTGGGCATCAATTTTCCCCCGGTCATCCCCGGACACTTTGCAGAGATCGAGAATGACGGCCGGCATCCCCTTCGACGTGCGGAAGGAGGTTCCGGAAGCATCCTGGAGAGTCGCCTCCGTGCGCTTGCTCACCGGGTCAAAGGGAATATAGTCAGTCTGCCGGTAGCTGCCGAGAAGGCCGGCATCTTTCAGCCCAGCCATCACGGCGATGTCAATCGGATCCTTGTCCTCCGCCTTGGAGGCGAGCGAACCCGCCAGGATGACATCCTGCGCGGAGGCGGATCCCCAGGGGATGACGTCCCCCAAGGTGAGCTTGTTTTGGGTGAGGGTTCCGGTTTTGTCCGAGCAGAGGATGTCAATTCCCGCGAGCTCCTCGATCGATTCCAGCCGCGAGACGATGGCCTTCTTGACCGCAAGCATTTTTGCGCCCATCGCCATCGTCACGGAAAGGACCGCCGGAGTAGTGAACGGCACCGCCGCCACAAGCAAGACCAGCACATACTCTGCCAGCTTGAAGATGGCATCCTTCGAAAAATGCCTGTCCATCGCCGCAAGCCGGTCAATGACGAGGATCGCAGCGAGGGTGACGGTGAGGACGATGAGAAAATTTCCGATGTCGACGACGGCCTTTTGGAAATGGGATTTGGCTCCGGCCGAGGCCACGAGCTTGGCCGTGCGGCCAAAGAAGGTGTTGCTGCCGGTCGTTGTGACGACCGCCGTCATCTCGCCCTTTTTGACGATGGATCCGGAGTAGACAGAGTCCGCATTTTTCTTGGAAACCGGCAGCGATTCGCCGGTCAGCGCGGCTTCGTCAACGTTCAGATACCCCCCCTCCAGCAGCACGGAATCGGCCGGGATCACATCTCCCAGCCGCACCCTGATGATATCGCCCGGAACCAAATCCGCCGCCAGCACGTCACCCCATTTTCCGTCGCGCAGCGCCTTGGCGTTCAATGCCAACGAATTTTTCAGGGCGGCGAGCGCGCTCGAAGCGGCGCTTTCCTCGCAAAAGCCAAGGACCGCATTGAAAACAAGCATGAAGGTGATAATCCCAAAATCCACCCAGTCCGCAATCGCCAAGGCCATGATCGCGGGCGCCTCAACCATCCACGGCATCGGCCCCCAGAAGTAGCCAAGAAATTTTTTCAGCTGGCTTTCTTTGACTTCGACGATGGCGTTTGCCCCGTATTCGGCAAGCCGGGACTTGGCTTCTTCGCCAGCTAATCCGCAGGCCGGATCAACCTTCAGCTCGTGGACGACCTCTTCCGGCGACTTGGACAATGCATCAGTGGGTTTCATAATTGATACCGATCTGCGGAAAGGCTATTGGAAAACCGCTGATTAATGAATCAAAAACTGTCTCAGGCGCGCGCGGCTTGGGAGGCATCAAAAAACCTTTGGCACGCCCTCGCGCAGCAGGCAGATCCTGTCCGTGAGGTGAAGGCTGTCCGCGCATTCCATGAGCCGCTGCGGAGGCTCGTGGAGAGGCTCGTAGCTGAGGCGGAACGTGCCGAAGTGCATCGGGATCATCGTGCGGGCGTTGAGCTCGACGAAGGCCTTGAGCGCCTGCTCCGGGTTCATGTGAACATCGCGTCTGGTCGGAGCGTCGTAGGCTCCGATCGGGAGGAGGGCGATCTCGACGGGCAGGCGCTCGCCGATTTCTTTAAACCCGTCAAAATATGCGCTATCACCGCAGTGGAAGACCGAGCGGCCGCCATATTCGACATGGAACCCGCCGAACCCGCGGTGGTTATCGTGGAGGATGCGAGCTCCCCAGTGCCGGGCTGGGGTCAGTGTGATTTTTAGCGTTCCGAGCTCGAATGCTTCCCAGCAACGGAGCTCCTGCACATGGCGGAATCCGAGCCCGCTGACGAGCCCGCCGACATGCTCGGGCACGACAACCGGCTGGTCGCTGGCCACCGCGCGGAGGGTCCGGCGGTCGAGGTGATCGAAGTGGGCATGCGTGACAAGCACGAGATCAATGGCGGGCAGGTCGTGGATCTCAAGCCCGGGCTGCCGGATCCGCTTGATGACCTTCAGCCATTTCGCCCAGTTCGGATCCACGAGGATGCTGTGCTCGGGCGTCTGGATGAGAAACGAGGCGTGCCCGATCCACGTGATCGAAATCTGCCCGGCGTCCAGCTCCGGGAATACCGGCTTGAGCTTCAGGCCTTGGCGCTTCGTAAAAAGCGTCGGGATAATCACCTCGGCGAGAAAATTCCTTTTATGCCACCCCTCGCCGAGCTTCATGTCCACATGGTGCTCGGGGCGTTCCTTTTGGCTTCGTTGAAGCAAGCGTCGGACCATTATTTTTCCTCAGGGCGGACGACGAGGGATGAGGGGGGGCGTTTGATCTGGAGATTCTGCCAGCAGATCACCTGCCCTGCCGAGATTTTTTTGAAAAAACCAAAGGCCACCCCGGGCCGTCGGACCGGGGTGGCCTTGGAAGCGAAGGCGCTGCCTTGCAGGTTAGCGCGAGTATAGCTCGACGACGAGCTGCTCGTTGACGATCGGCTTGATTTCCTCACGGCTCGGGATGCGGACGACGCTGCCCGAGAGGTTGTCTTTGTCCACCAGGAGCCACTCGGGAGCCGTGGCGATCTGAGTCAGCTCGACGCCGCGCGCGCCAAGGCGCCTGGATTTTTCCGAAGGCTTGACGGCGATGACATCCCCGGGCTTGAGGTTCATAGATGCGGAGTCGCTCTTGCGGCCATTGACGGTGATGTGCCCGTGGGCGACCATCTGGCGCGCCCCGCGAAGAGTCTTCGAAAAACCCATTTTCTGGACGATGTTGTCCAGGCGGGTCTCAAGGAGCTGGAGCAGAATCTCACCAGTAACCCCGCGCCGAGTGCTCGCAATTTGAAAATAGCGGCGGAACTGGCGCTCGAGCACCCCGTATTGGTGGCGGAGCTTCTGCTTCTCGGCAAGCGCGATCGAGTAGTCGCTCTGCTTGCGGCGGGATCCTTTCGGACCGTGCTGCCCAGGAGGGTAGTTCTTGTTCTCAAATGCTTTCGCGGAACCGCTGATGAGAACACCATAGCGGCGGCTGACTTTTGTTTTGGGACCGGTATAACGAGCCATTTCAGTTAGTTTTCAATTTTCAGTTTCAGTATTCAGAAGAGGGAAGTCTATGCATTTGAAGGCCGGTTCAGCGGTTGGGCAGAAAGCTTCAAACGAAAGACTCCCTTGTGGATTAGACTCGGCGAGGTTTGGGCGGGCGGCATCCGTTGTGCGGCACGGGGGTGACGTCGCGGATGACTGTGACGTCAAGGCCAACCGCCTGCATGGCGCGGACGGCAGATTCGCGGCCGGCACCTGGGCCTTTGACTCGGACTTCTACTTCCTTGAGCCCGTGTCCCATTGCCTGGCGGCAGGCGTCCTGAGCAACCATCTGCGCGGCGTAGGCCGTGCTCTTCCGGGAACCCTTGAAGCCGCACTTCCCTGCGCTTGACCATCCGATCACTCCCCCGCGGAGGTCCGTGATGCTGACAATCGTATTGTTAAAGCTGGCCTGCACGTGAGCGATCCCCTGCGAGATGTTTTTGCTGCCCTTGGCCTTGACAATTTTGACCGGTTCGATCGCATCGTCAAGCGAGATGCTCACCGGTGCAGGCGCCGCAGACGCTGCCGACTCCTTGGACTTTTTGGGAGCTTTTACTTTTGCTGCTTTGGGCTTTGCTGCCGCTGGAGCAGCTTCGCCTGCAGGGCCTGCGGAAGCCTCACCATCGGGAACAGCTTCAGCTGGCGGCGCATCCGAAACTTCTTTAGGAGCAGTTTTCTTGGCCGGAGCCTTGGGCTTCTTCTCCTCGTTGGCAGGCGCTTCGTTGGCAGGCGCTTCGTTGGCAGGCGCTTCGTTGGGTAAGTTCTCTTCGGCCATGATCAGATATTAATTAGACTTTTCCGGTTTTGGCATCCTTGTTTCGTTGGACGCCGACGGTTTTGCGCGGCCCCTTGCGGGTGCGAGCGTTCGTGGAGGTGCGCTGCCCGCGGACAGGGAGGCTGCGGCGATGGCGGATGCCACGATAGCAGTTGATGGCCTGCAGGCGCTTGAGGTTTCCCTGCACTTCGCGGCGCAGATCCCCTTCAATTGCGATTTTGTTGGCGCTGATCGCGTGGATGATCGCGTTCAGCTGTTCGGGAGAGAGATCCTTAGCCCGTGCGTTCGGGTCGATATTCGCCTGCTCCAGCACCTTTTTCGTGTTGCTCGGGCCCATGCCGTAAATATATGGCAGAGAGGCTTCGATGCGTTTATCTCCCGGGATGTCTACTCCAAGTAATCGTGGCATAATTAAAAAATATTTAAGGTTTCAGCTGGCGGGCCATCAGCCCTGTTTTTGTTTGTGCCGCGGGTTCTTGCAAACCACGCGGACAACGTTTTTGCGGCGCACAACTTTGCAGGCTTCGCACATTCTTTTCACGGATGCTCGGACTTTCATTTTCTTCTTCTATAGTTATTTGGTGACGACGATTCGTTTTTATGCCTGTAGGTGATTCGGCCTTTTGTGAGGTCGTATGGGGACATCTCCAACATGACCCTGTCTCCCGGGAGGATGCGGATGAAGTGCAGCCGCATCTTTCCGGAGATGTGAGCTAGGATGCGGTGCCCGTTGGCCAGTTCGATTCGGAACATGGTATTCGGGAGCAGCTCGACAACTTTGCCCTCTACTTCAATAGCGTCTTTCTTGGCCATGTCAATACTTCCGGCAGGTTGTCGGTGACCAGCACCGTATGCTCGAAATGGGCGGAGGGAAGGCCGTCGTCGGTCACGGCGGTCCACCTGTCGGCGAGGACTCGCACTTTCGATTTTCCCATGTTGATCATGGGCTCGATGGCGAGGGTCATTCCCGGCTTGAGCTTCGGCCCAGAATTGCGCTTCCCGAAATTAGGCACCTGGGGATCCTCGTGGAGGCGCCGACCGACCCCGTGGCCGACAAACTCGCGGACGACGCTGAAGCCGTTCGCCGCCGCCTGGGACTCGACGTAGTGGGAAATGTCGCCAATTCTGTTGCCAGTCCTGGCGAGATCGACCGCGCCCAAAAGAATCTCCTCGGTGACGGTCAGAAGGCGTTCGATCTCCGGCGCCACGATGCCGACAGGAACCGACATCGCCGTGTCGCCAATCCATCCGTCGCGGATAATCCCGACGTCCATTTTGACGATATCCCCGTAGGCGATCCGGCGCGGGCCGCCAATCCCGTGGACAACCTCCTCGTTGATGCTGATGCAGATATGACCGGGAAAGTTTTTATACCCGAGGAACGCGCTGCGCACTCCGGCCTCGGACATGAGCTGCGAAGCGGCGTGGTCGACCTCTCCGGTTGTAACTCCCGGGGCGATGAGCGACGCCAGCTCGTTGAGGATCTCGCCGGCGCTCACGCCGGCCCGCCGCATCTTCTCAATCTCGTCAGGGCGCTTGATGACGATCATGCCGCATCCTTCCTCTCTTGGAAGCCGCCAAGCGTCGCTCCGAAGATTTTTGGCCGAGTGCCGACGGCTGAAGCAAACGGTCCTGACAGAACAAAGCAGATTTTCAACATTCGAATGCGCGCACTACTTGTGCGTCGCGAGATAGATCGTCACTCCGGCGATGACGAGGATGCCTAGCGCGGCATACATTAGGACGAGCGTCTGGTCGTTGAGCAAATTCCCGGACCCCATGCGCGACCGCTGGTCGCGAGCTCCGCGGATCCTTCCCTTGCGAAGAAATCCGTCATAATGGCGCTGCAAGAGATGGGTTTCGACCTGCCTCATTGTATCGAGCACAACCCCGACGATGATCAGGAGACCGGTCCCGCCAAAGAACTGCGCTGTCATGTAGGGAACTTTGAGCCACTGGGTCAACATCTGCGGGAGGACGGCAATGATCGTGAGGAATGCCGCCCCGGCAAAAGTCAGCCGGGTCATCGTATAGTCAAGAAAATCTGCCGTCGGCTTGCCGGGGCGAACCCCCGGGATGAACCCGCCGTATTTTTTCAGGTCGTCCGCAATCTGCACCGGCTGGAACTGGGTGGCGACCCAGAAGTAGCTGAAAAAGAAAATCATGACGGCGTAGAACGCGTAATGCAGCCATCCGTTCATGAGCATGCTTGAGAGTTCCTGCGCCCAGCGCTGTCCTGGAAACGCCATGTTAAAGATGGTGGATGGAAAGAGGAGGATCGCCTGGGCAAAAATGATCGGCATGACGCCCGCGTAATTGATCTTCAGCGGCATGTACTGGGTTTGCCCGCCATAGACCTTGCGGCCGACGACGCGCTTGGCATATTGGATGCTGATCTTCCGTTGCGCCTGCGTCACCGCGATGACGGCCGCAATCACAAAAACCAAAAACGCGACCATCAGGACAAGAACGACCGGGCTGACCGTCGACTGGGCGCCGACGGCTGCCGGGACAAAAGTTCTCCAGGCCTGGATGAGCCCACCAGGAAGCTGTGCCAGAATGCCGATCGTGATGATGAGAGAAACGCCATTGCCGATTCCGCGCTCGGTGATCTGGTCGCCGATCCACATGAGGAACATCGTGCCGGCGGTCATCGTGAGGATCGTGGTGAACTGGAAGCCGAATCCGGGGGCTGTCACCAAGCTCAAACCGAGCTTGTTGATCGTCTCCATGATGTTCGGCAGAAAAGGGTTGTTCTGTGGGCTCTCAAAGGAACGGGCCAGCAGGTAGGCTTGAAAAATGCAGAGCCCGATCGTGGCATACCGGGTATACTGCATGATTTTCTGGCGTCCGCCGTCCTCGCGGGAGAGCTTCCCGAGCTGCGGGATCACTGCGGTCAGAAGCTGCAGCATGATCGAGGCGCTGATGAACGGCATCACCCCAAGAGAAAAAATCGCGCAGTTGGAGAGCGCGCCGCCGCTGAACAGGTTGAACAGCGCGGCCACCCCGCCCGCCGAGGACGCATCCGCACGATCTAAAAACCACTGGCGAAGAACCGCCGCATTAACGCCAGGGGACGTGATCGCCGAACCGGCACGGATGACCACGATCATCGCCATCGCGAACAGCACGCGCGCGCGCAGCTCCGGGATTTTAAAGATGTTGGCGAAGGCTGCGATCATGCCGCCTTATTTCACGCAGTCCGTTTTGGGGATCTCGACGGTTCCTCCGGCTTTTTCGATCTTTGCTCGCGCGCTGGCGCTGACCTCGTCCACCAAAACGTTGAGCGCCTTGGTGATCTCCCCACGCCCGAGGATTTTGACCCCATCGAACCGGCCATTGACGAGCCCAGCCCGGCGAAGCGAATCCTCCGTAACGGAATCTCCGGCGGAAAACGTCTTCTCCAGCGAGTCGAGGTTCACGACCCCATAGACGGTTTTAAAGGCGGCGTTGTTGAACCCGCGCTTCGGAAGCCGGCGGAAGAGGGGCATCTGGCCGCCCTCGAAGCTTGGGCGGATCGAACCGCCCGAGCGGGCCTTCTGTCCCTTGTGGCCCTTGCCGGACGTCTTGCCTTTTCCAGAGCTTTCGCCGATGCCGAGGCGCTTGCGGCGGTGCTTGGCACCGGGATTGGGTTTCAGATCGTGGAGTCTCATGGGATCAGGCGGTATTAAATCAGGCGGATATTCAATCAGGCAAGGGCTGGCTCGGCAGCGGCGACCTTCACCGTCTTGCCGCGCAGGCGGAAAATGTCTTCTTTTTTACGGAGCTGGGTCAGCGCGGCAATCGTCGCGTGGACGACGTTCGCATGGTTGCTGGATCCGAGGGATTTTGCGAGGACGTCCCGGATGCCGACCGCCTCGATGACCGCACGCACCCCGCCGCCTGCGATCACTCCGGTTCCCGGTGAGGCCGGACGCAACAGGACTCGCCCGCCGCCGAATTCGCCGATAACCATGTGAGGGATCGTGTTCTCGTGCACAGCGATTTTGACCATGTGCTTCTTCGACGCATCGGTCGCCTTGCGGATCGCTTCGCTCACCTCGTTTGCCTTGCCGAAGCCGACCCCGACCTTTCCCTTGCGGTCGCCGCAGACGATCAGAGCGCTGAAGCTGAACCGGCGCCCGCCTTTGACGACTTTGGCGCATCGATTGATGAACACGACTTTCTCCGTCGTCTCCTTGGGCTCGCTGGGGGAATCCGAGCGTGAATTTCTTCTATCTCTAGGTTTCGGAGGCATGATGTTTTATTAGAATTCGAATCCGCCTTCGCGGGCGGCATCGGCAAGAGCTTTGACCTTGCCGTGATATTGAAATCCGCCACGATCAAAAACGACCTTGGAGATATTTTTGGATGCGGCGCGCTCGGCGATGAGCTTGCCGACCTTCTGGGCGGTGGCGACATTCGCTCCGGTCTTGGCTGCCGAGCGGAGATCCGCCTCTGTGGTATTGACCGAGACGAGGGTCGTGCCGTTTTCATCGTTGATGACCTGCGCGGTAATGTGGCGGCCGGAGAAATGCACGGCGAGCCTCGGGCGCTCGGCCGACCCGGAGAGCTTTTTGCGCAGGCGTGTGTGGCGGTGTTTGCGTTTGTCTGTTGCGGACATGGTTTATTGGACGGTTTTGCCTTCTTTGCGGCGGATTTGTTCGCCGACGAAACGCACACCCTTGCCCTTGTAGGGCTCCGGCGGGTAGAAGGCGCGAATATCGGCAGCAGCCTGGCCGACGAGATGGTTGTCAATGCCCTCGATCGTAATTTTCGTGTTGTCAGCGACAGTGATTTTGATCTGCTCAGGAATCTCAAAGATGATCGGATGCGACTTCCCAAGGCTGAGGTTCAGATTTTTTCCCTGGACGATAGCCTTGAAGCCCACGCCCTGGATTTCCAATTCCCGCTTGAACCCTTCGCTGACCCCAGTGACCATATTGGCCACCAATGCCCGGGACAGGCCATGCAGGGCCTTGACCGGACGGGACTCCCCATTGCGGCTGAATGCCACCTCGGAGCCATCCACCGCCGCCTTGATCTGCGCAGGGAGCGTCCAATCGAGCTTCCCCTTGGGACCCTCCACCGAGACCGCCCCCGAGCCGGAGATCGTGACCTTGACCTTCGCGGGAAGGTTGATTTTTTTGTTGCCGATTCGTGACATGGTTACCAGATGTAGGCGAGCAATTCGCCGCCGACGTTTTGTTTGCGCGCCTCGTGGCCGGAGAGGACCCCGCGTGAAGTCGAGAGCACGGCGATGCCCATGCCGCCGAGAACACGGGGGATTTCCCCGGCTCCCACATAGCGTCGAAGGCCAGGACGGCTCACGCGTTTGAGCCCGGTGATAGCGCTGGTTTTGTTAAGGGATTTCGTACGGATTTTGAGCTGCGGATGCTTCCCGGCGGTATCCAGCTCGTAATCGCAGATGTAGCCTTCCTTTTTGAGGATTTTTGCAACTTCGCTCTTGAGCTTCGAATACGGCATCGAGAGTTCGGATTTGCTGGATCCGGCGGCGTTGCGCAGTCGGGTCAGCATGTCGGCGATGGGATCATTCATGGAGTTTGGTTCCTCAGGCGTCGGACTTGGCCGGAGCCAGCTTCTTGGCTTTGTCAGCGAACGGCATGCCGAGCTCGCTCAGGAGGGACTTTGCCTCCTCGTTGGTTTTTGCAGTGGTGACGATCGTCACGTCGAACCCGATGTTCCGCTTGATGCGGTCGAGCTCGATCTCAGGAAAAATGGACTGGTCGGAGACCCCGAGCGTGTAGTTTCCATTCCCGTCAAACGCCCGGGTCGAGACGCCGCGAAAATCGCGGATGCGCGGCAGCGCAGTCTTAATCAGTCGCTCCAAAAACTCATACATGATGCGCCCCCTGAGCGTGACCTTCGCTCCGATCGCCTGGTTTTCACGAAGCTTGAAGTTGGAGATCGCCTTTTTCGAGGACGTGGTGGCGGGCTTCTGCCCGGTGATTGTCGCGAGATCGGCTTTGGCGACCTCGAGCGCATCCTTGACGTCAGACGAGGATCCCACGCAGGTGTTGATGACCACCTTCGAAACCTTCGGGATCTGGTTCACGTTCGTATAGCCGTGCTTTTCTCGAAGCGCCGGCAGAACGCGGGTCTTGTATTCAGTAAGGAGTTCGGGTTCCTGGTTCATGGCTTAGGCTGCCTTTTTTTGTCCGGTTTGTCAGATGCGGCCTTCTCGAGCATCTTGACGTTCGAAATGTGGATGGGACCTTCGCGCTGGATGATCGCGCCATTCGGCTGGTCCTGGGATTTTTTCTGGTGCTTTTTGATCATGCGGACGCCCTCGACGATCACCTGGCTCTTCGCCGCGATGACCTGAAGGATCTTGCCGGAGGCACCTTTGTGGTTTCCGGAGATCACCTGGACGGTATCCCCGTGGCGAACATGGAATTGGGGCCTGCTCATAGAACCTCCGGGGCAAGCGAGATGATTTTCATGAAATTCTTTTCCCGGAGCTCGCGGGCGACCGGACCGAAGATGCGTGTTCCGCGAGGGTTCATATCCTTGTCGATGATGACGATCGCGTTGTTGTCAAACCGGAGGCAAGATCCGTCCTCGCGGCGGACCGGCTGCCTGGTGCGCACGACGACAGCGCGGACGACATCGCCCTTTTTGACGGTGCCGCCGGAGGCAGCTTCCTTCACATTGGCGGTGATGATATCGCCGATGCGTGCGACGGGCGATGCCTTGCCGATGACGCCGATCATCGTGGCCATACGTGCGCCGGTGTTATCGGCCACGTCAATGCGGGAGCGGAGTTGGATCATGTCAGTGTTTGAGAATTTCGACCAGGCGCCAGCGCTTCAGGCGGCTGAGCGGTCGGGTTTCCTTGATGCTCACGCGGTCGCCGACTTTGGCCTCGTTCTTCTCGTCGTGGGCATGAAATTTCGTAATGTGCTTGGTGATCTTGCCGAACTTCGGATGGGGCACGCGCGTGACCGTGCGGACGACGATCGTCTTGTCCATTTTGTCCGAGACGACCTCGCCGACGCGAGTTTTGCGAAGGGCGCGGGCGCGCTTGGCCGGCGGTTCAGGAGTGGTAAGGGTTTCGCTCATTTACTTTGCGGATGTTGCCCGTGTCTTCTGGCTGAGAACGGTTTCGATTCTGGCGATGTTGCGGCGGAGGGCGTGGAGCATGTGCGGCTTTTCAAGCTGCCCGCTCTGCTGCTGGATCCGCAGGTTGAATGCCTCCTCGCGAAGCTCCCGCTTGCGGGAGAGGAGTTCTTTGGCGGTGAGTTCTTTAATGTCGGCAATTTTCATGGCAGGGAATCAACCGGCGTGGTGGCGCGCGATGAACCGGGTGCGAACCGGCAATTTGTTTGCCGCGAGGCGCAGGGACTCACGTGCGACGGTTTCCGAAACGCCGTCGAGCTCGAACAGGATGTTCCCAGGGCGAACCACCGCCACCCAGTACTCCGGCTGCCCTTTTCCTTTACCCATTCGGGTTTCCGGCGGGCGAGCGGTCACTGACTTGTCGGGAAAAATCCGGATCCAGAGCTTCCCCTTGCGCTTCATGTTGCGGGTGAGAGCCACGCGGGCGGCCTCGATTTGCGTGTTCGTGATCCAGGCGCGCTCGAGCGTCTGAAGCCCGAATTCTCCAAAATCAATACGGATATTGCGCGAAGCAATTCCCTTGCGGCTTCCCCGCTGGGTTTTGCGATACTTCACGCGTTTTGGCATCAATGGCATGTCAGTTTCCTTTTAAAATGGGTTGGTTAGGATCAGGCGGCGGCCTCTGCGGCTACTTTTTGCTCGGCCCTGCGTGGGGGATCGACCTTGGCGGGTTCTGCCTCCTCCTGCTTTTTGCAAATCCAGCACTTGATGCCGATCCTTCCGGCAACGGTCACGGCTTCGGTGAAGCCGTAGTCAATCGGAGTGCGCAGGGTGTGGAGAGACACTTTCCCGGCCCTCTGCCACTCGGTGCGTGCGATTTCCGCGCCGCCCAAGCGGCCGGATGCACGGATCTTGATTCCCAAGGCCCCTTGCTCCATGGAGATCTGGACAGCGCGCTTCATGGCGCGCCGGAAAGAGATCCTGCGCTCGAGCTGGGAGGCCACGTTCTCCGCGACAAGCTGCGCATCGAGATCGGGGCTTTTAATTTCCACGATGTCAATTTTCACCTGTTTTCCAGATGCCAGATCGCTGATCTCTTTGGTGAGGTTTTCGATTTCTGAGCCCCTGCGGCCGATGACAACACCCGGGCGGGCGGTGTGGATGGTTACACGCAAGGAGTTCCATGCGCGCTCGATAACGATGCGCGCGACGGCGGCCTGCTTCAGCTTCTTCTTCAGAGCCTCACGGATCTTTGTGTCGGCGAGAAGGTAGTCGGCGAAGTCTTTTCTGGAAGCGTACCACCGCGAACCCCAGTCACGGTTGATGGGGAGGCGAAATCCGATCGGGTTGACTTTTTGTCCCATGATTTAATCTTTGGAGTCCGCAGCAGGGGCGGAGGTTTCAGTGACGGTCTCGGCAGACGCCGGTTTGGCAGCCGGCTTTTTTGCCCGCGGCTTCTTGGTTTTTGCCGCAGGCTGGCGGCGTTTGATTTCCACCTCGTCCGTGAGGATGATTCGGATATGGCTGGTCCTCTTTCGGATGGGTCCGGCGCTCCCTCGGGCCTTCGGCTGAGAGCGTTTGAACGTCGGCCCCTCGCCAACGACAGCCTCCTTAACCACCAGGCTTGCGGGATTCAGATTGTTGTTGTTCTCCGCGTTGGCAATCGCGCTTTTCAAGGTCTTGATCACGAGCAGCGCTGCCTTCTTTGGAATAAAGCGAAGAAGGTCCAAGGCGTCCGTCGCCGGAAGGCCTTGGATCTCACGGGTCACCTCCCGGGCTTTAAAAGCCGAGATCCGTGCGAATCTGTAAATGGATTTTACCTGCATGTCGTTGTTTGTTAAAATTTTTTATTGTCTGGCATCCACCCGGAGGCGGTCGCCGGTTTTTGCCGGCACTTTTTCCGATTCGAGATTTTGAATAATAGCTCCGCAGATCCTGTCCCTAACATCCACGACCCGTGCGGTTCCAATACGGCGGTTATCCCGCCAGATTTGGAATGGCATTCCAATTTTCACTCCGTGCTTGGCCCCGATGTTGGCGACCACAAGCGATAGGTCTTCCTTCAGATCCACGATCATGCCCTCCGAGAGCGTGGCCTCGAGGCTTTCGACTTTCCACGCATGCGGCGAGCCAAGAATCTCCCTGGTTTTTCGGAGCTCGGTCTCCACGGACATCCGGGCCTGGGGGCTGATCCCCTCGCTTGTTTTGATGAGGAGCTGGATACTCTCGGAGAGCCTGACCAGCCCGTTGACCGCGTCCTCATTCTGCTGCTTCAGCAGGCGGAGATCCCGGACGGCAGTGAGCAGCCGCTGCTCGATTTTTTCCGGCTCTTTTTCGAGGCCCGCCAGCCCGTAGGCGTCAAGTTTGAGGCGGAGGTCAGCTACCTGGCGCTTAAACACTTCTGCCTCGCTGTTGGCTATCCCTAGGGCTTCTGTCAGAGCTTTGATCGAAGCCCGTGCAAGCACGAGCCTCTCTGCCAGGCTTCCTGAGCCGGACTCATCGGGTGAGGGGACAGAAATTTCCTGTCCCAACTGCACATATTCAAAATCTGTCAAAGATCGGTTGTCCTTGGCCGGCGATCGGGAGATCGCCGTCAGGACCATGAGCGCTGCCGCCGTGGCGACAACTCTCATCTGGCTACTTGGTCACTTTTGCGGTGTGAGAACCGTGTTTCTTAAAGATGCGGGTCGGCGAAAACTCTCCGAGCTTGTGGCCTACCATGTTCTCGGTCACAAAAACCGGGATAAAAGTTTTTCCGTTGTGGACGTTGAACGTGTGCCCGACAAAATCTGGAGTGACCGTGCTGCGGCGGGACCAGGTCTTGATCGGTTTCTTAACTCCGGACTCGGTCATCCGGTCAATTTTATCGAGGAGCTTCCACTCGACAAACGGGCCTTTTTTCAGGGAACGTGACATGGTTAATTCTTGGCTTTTGCCTTGCAGCGCTGGACGATAAATCTGTCGCTCGGCTTATGTTTACGGCGGGTTTTGAATCCTTTGGCAAGCTGGCCCCACGGGGACATCGGGTGGTGGCGTCCGCCTCCGCCCTTGCTCTTGCCCTGGCCGCCACCCATCGGGTGATCCACAGGGTTCATGACCATTCCGCGGACGTGCGGACGGCGCCCGAGCCACCGTGTCCGCCCGGCCTTCCCAGCCGAGACGTTCATGTGGTCTGAGTTGCCGACGTGACCGAGAGTCGCAAAACAATTTTCGTTGATCCTGCGAATTTCTCCGGAGGCAAGCTTGACGAGCGCATAGCCGCCCTCGCGGTTTGCCAGGGTGGCGACAGACCCGGCGCTGCGGATGATTTGTCCGCCGCGGCCCGGGGTGAGCTCGACGTTGTGAATCGAGGAGCCGAGCGGGATGAACTTCAGCGGGAGGGCATTGCCAACCGATGGATCCACTTTTTGTCCGGCGCTCACCTTGTTTCCGACGGCGAGCCCGCCAGGGGCAAGAATATAGGCTTTCTCGCCGTCTGGATATTGGAGAAGCGCGATCCGCGCGGACCGGTTCGGGTCGTATTCGATAGCCAGAACCTCGGCGACCACGTCGCGCTTCGAGCGCTTGAAGTCGATGATCCGGTAGCGGCGCTTGTGTCCACCGCCGCGATGGCGCATGGTCATCCGCCCATGGTTGTTGCGGCCGCCTGTCTTTTTGAGCGGCTCGGTCAGTGCTTTCTCCGGCTTGTCCTTGGTGATCTCAGCAAAATCCGGGAGCGCCTTGAACCGGCTCGCGGGAGTGAGAGGTCTGAAAGTCTTGAGTGCCATGTTTGTTCCTTAGCTTAGACGAGGTCGAGCTTTTCGCCCTTCTTCAGCGTGACGATTGCCTTCTTCCAATGCGGGCGGCGGCCGAAGTCGGCCTTGCGCTCGCGCTTTTTCTTTCCGGCAAAATTTGCAGTGTTCACATCGAGAACCTTCTTTTTAAAGATGACTTCGATGGCGCGCTTGATCTGGAGCTTGTTGGCGGCCGGGCTGACGCGGAAGACGTATTTGTTAAACTTTTCCGATAGGAGGGTGGCCTTTTCGGTGAGGATGACGGATTGAATATGGTCGTGGACTTCGTTCATGGCGCAAGCCTTTCGGAGAGTTTTTCGAGCGCGTCCTTGGTGAGGACGATTTTGTCGAAGGCGAGGAGCTGCTCGGTATTAACGTCTTCCGCGCGGGTGAGCTGGGCGCTGGCGACGTTGCGGGCTGCCTTCAGGGTGGTGTCGTCAAACACCGCCGAGAGGACGAGCGTCTTGCGGGCCTTGGCCGCAGTTTCGGCGAGGAGGGCAACAAACAGCTTCGTCTTGGGCTCGGCCACTGAAAAAGTTTCCACGAGGAGGACGTCTCCGTCGAGGATGCGCGCGCTGAGCGCCTTGCGGAGGGCGAGCTTTTTGACCGCCTTCGGGGTATTCTTGGTATAATCGCGGGGCTTCGGTCCGTGGGCTGCGCCGCCGCCAACCCAGACCGGGCTGGCAAAGGATCCCGCACGGGCGCGCCCGGTGCCCTTCTGGCGCCACGGCTTGCGGCCGGAGAGGTTCACGTCGCCCTTGGTCTTCGCGCAGGCGGTGCCGCTGCGGCGGGCGGCCTGTATCGCGACAACCACGTCGTGCACAGCCTGCCGGCCCTTGGCTTCATCGGTAATCAGTTGGATCTTCGCCTTCTCTGCATCGGCGGCTGTCAGGACGGTCGCGCTCATGGTCAAATCGTATGCGTATGCTTGTGCCGACAGGCAGCCTCTGCGCCCCGTATGGAGGCGACCGAAGCGCGGTTGTCTTTGTGCGTGTTCATTTCAAAAAGTATTCCCCACGAGCCCTGTATTTTCTCAGGGGACAAAAAAACCACGCTTACGTGGTCATTGCGTCCACCCGACAGCTCGCGGGAGGGAGGAGTTTACGGATCGGTTTCCGCAACGCAAGAACAAAAAGACAGTTTTCTGAAAAAACTTTGTCCGCGCGGATCTCAGATCACCAGCATGCAGTCGCCGTAGCTGTAAAACCGATAGCATTCGGACACCGCTTCGCGATATGCGCGCATCACGAGATCTCGCCCGGCGAACGCGCAGACGAGCATGAGCAACGTCGAGCGCGGCAGGTGGAAGTTCGTGAGCAGCGCGCCGGTGCGCCTGAAGGAATACGGCGGGCGGATGAAGATGCCGGTGCGGCCGGAGCAGGCCGCCAGCACTGGTTCAAGGCGGGATTCGAGCACCCGTGCGGAGGTGGTGCCGACGGCGATAATCCGCGTGGCCGCATTCAGCTCGCGGGCGGAATCCGCAGAGATTTCATAGCGCTCCTCGTGCATTTGATGATCTTCGATCAGCTCGGCTTTGACGGGGCGGAAAGTCCCCACGCCGACATGCAGCGTGAGGAAGGAATGGGGGATGCGGGCGAGCAGTTCGCCGGTGAAATGGAGCCCGGCGGTTGGAGCGGCCACCGACCCCGGGGCGGAGGCGAAGACCGTCTGGTAGCGCTCGATATCCGCCTCGTCGGGCGGACGCTTGAAATATGGGGGCACCGGCATGAGGCCGAATTTCTCGACGTCCGGCTCGGAGGAAAACTCGACGGTCCGCTCGCCGCCCGGCAGAACATCGATCACGCGCGCCTCTGTGCCAGCGATCGCGACCACCGCGCCCTCCCGCAATTTTTTTCCCGGACGGACCAGGCATTTCCAGCGGCGCTCCCCGCACGGCTCGAGAAGAAAAATTTCGATGTTCTTTTCGGGCGCGAGCAACCTGGCTTTGATGACCTTGGAATCGTTGAGCGCGACCCGGTCGTTCGGCCGGAGATAGGAGGGGAAATCGCGGAACATCCGATGGGAGATTTTTCCGGATGCCCGGTCGACGACGAGAAGTCGCGATCCGTCCCGCCGCGCGAGCGGGCGCGAGGCGACGAGCTTCTGCGGAAGATCGTAATCGTAGTCGGCAACCGGATGGCTCATGGGAAACAAATCACCTTGGGCAAACGGCGGAGGCAAGCGCGAAGAGGATCATTTCGGGTGTCCGGGCGATGAAGTTCTTGATATCCATGCATGGAAATTCGCAGGAACATTCCATCACTCAAATGAAAACGACATTCCTCCTCCGTTTATTGGCACCCTGTCTTCTTCTCGGCGGCTGCGGGCCCGAAGAGCGGATCTGGTGGGCTCCAGGCGGCCAGGAAGCCGCAGTCCTGGCCGACGGGGGGCTGTGTCTTGCGAAGCCGGACGGCACGCTGGATGCCCCGATAGCAGGAGGCGGAGCAGACATTCTTGCCCCCCCCTCCGCAGCGAGCTGGATCCCCGATGGCAGCGGGCTCGTGCTGTGCCGACAGCGAAAGATCTCCAGTTGGGAAGATGCGGCCAAATTGCTTCCGGCCCGCGAGGCGGAAAATATCGAATGGCTGGCCCTCGCGATCCCGGCCTTGCTGGAGGGCGCTGCAAAGCTGTCCGGCCAGCCACCGGACGCGGAGTCCCTGTTGGGTTCGCTCACCTCTGGCGACCCCGATGATTTTCTCCAGGCTTTGCTCTGCGCCTTTCAAAACCAGAAGAGGCCCGTTCAGAAGGCGCTATTGAAGCTTCCCAAGGGGGCGGAGCTTCTGGCGAAGCTGAAAGGATCCTCGTTCGGCATCTATGAGATTTGTCTGATCACGCTCCATGGAGGCCGGGAAGAGGGATCTCCAAAAACCCTGGCGCGCAGCCTGCATGCCATGGCTCAGCCAAAGGTGTCTCCGAAGCACCGCGCCGTGGGGTACCTCATGGCGGGCGCGCAATCCCCGTCCATTGAAGTCATCGGCTTGGAAGGAGGAGACCGCCTCTCCGTTGGCGAGGCGGAGGCCTTCGACTGGGCGCCGGATGGCCGCTCGATCATCTTCGCCACTCCGGCGGCAGGAAAGGACGGCCCGCTGAAAAAAATCCAGCGCGTCACCGCGCTTCAGGAATCGGGCGCCTTGATGAGGGCGGGCGGCGACGCCAACGCCCCGGAGGCCATGCCGCCGCCCGTTGATTTAGGGATGGCCCTCCTGATCGACCCTCCGCGCCTGCAGGCCTTGCCAGACGGGAGCGTCCTCTTCGCCAGCCAGGCGGCGGCGTTTCCAGCCGCTGGGCCTGGACCGGAGATCAGCCCAAAATTGTTTGTGGTCTCTGAGGACGGAAAAACCATGCGCGCCATCGCAACGGCCCCTGGGACGCTGCCCGCGAGCTTGAGCTATTTCGTGGCCTCGCCAGATGGCAAGCTCGCAGCGGTCGTCGACGGAGGCACCGACGCCGTCACCGTGGTCGACCTCGCGAGCGGCACCTCGGAGGTAATTTCTCCGGCGCACCCGGGCTGGGGTTGCGAAACCCTCCCGGCCTGGCGGTCGCCCGCTGAGCTGAGCTTTGCGGCACTCGACATGCCCGGCGGCTCTCCGGCCTGGATGCTCTGGAGCAAGGCCGGCGGCGCTCGCCCGATCAGCGGAAAATGGCCCCCCCATGCCGCCCGCGACTGGCTCAAAAAAGAAAAGCCGAAAGCCGAGGCCCCATGACCGGCGGAAGCCGCAGAGGTCCCGGGCTTCGCTCCGGGAGGGCCGTCACGATGCCTTTTTGATCCTCGTGAGCCCGCAGCGCGTGGCGGCAGCGCCGACGAGATCGGCCACGCGCCGCTTCAGCTTCCAGACCCTCCGGAAAAGGAAAAGGACAAAAAGGACATACGGGATCCAGAGCCAATACTCTATGCCGGCCACAAGAAAATGCCGATAGAGAAGAATCCCGAGAAGGACGAGGTTGATCAGGAGGGTGGTGGCGACCATCCGGGTGCCGAGGTTCACGCGGGTGAGGCATTTTGGCCCACCATGATACTCGGTGACCGTGCGCAATTGGATCCCCCACCAGAAACTTCCGTAGATCTGCAGGTCCCAATCCTTCCAGCCGGTATCCATCGAGTAGTTCCACCCCTCGCCTTCGAGCGAGCGGACCACCTCCTGGAGCAGCAGTTCGCGGCCATGCCCGTCCTCGCTCCAGAACTTCAGATGCGAAACGCTTCCGCCGGGGGGCTTGAAATCTTTTTCCACGCGCGCAATGACGGCCGGCGGGGTGCGCTTGAATTTGAGCCAGGTAAAATAGCGGGCCCACCCGCGAAAAAGCGGCTGCGTGAGAGCCAGGAATGCAACCAGCAGCCGCGCGGGCACGGTGTCGTGCTTCGGCTCGAGCCTCGCGTGGATCATGTAGGACAGCGCCACCAGCAACGTCCCCCCGAACATCAGATAGGGAACGATCCGAAGGAACGGAAGAGGGATGGAAACCACGAAGATGAACAGCGCCAGCGTCACCCACTCGATGCTGCTCAGATACGCCGCAAGGTCGGACTGCGGGGTCGGGTAAATGGATTGGAAGAGCCCCTCACCGAAAACTCCATGGTAGATGATCGGCTTGTTGACAAGCCAGGTGAACCGCGGCGCACCATAGATCTGGCCCTTCCACTTCGCCGTGCCTGTCGGCCCGAAGAAAACGAGGTGCTGGAACCGCAACATCGACTCCGCCTCCCCGTAGCCCTCCTGCTGCTTGCGGAACGCCTGGAGGGTGAACCTCCGGTAGTGCCAGACGATCGCTGCGGGGCTGAACGCGATCACCCCGCCCGACTGCTGGAGCCGCCAGCAGAAATCCACGTCGTCGCCAGCCTTCCGGTATTCTGGATCGAACCCTCCAACCTGGTTGAACGCCCACCGGTGGAACGCCATGTTGCAGCCCGGGATGTGCTCGGCCACAACGTCCGTGAGCAGGACGTGGCTCGGGCCGCCGGGGGCGGACGCCACGCAGGCCTGCACCCAGTTCTCCGCCGGCGGGGAGATGTTCGGACCTCCGACCCCCGCATAGCTGCCGCTGAGGAGCGTGCCGATGAGGTAGTAAAGCCAGTCCGGATCTGCCATGCAGTCGCTGTCGGTATAGACGATGACATCTCCTTTCGCCGCATGGGCGCCCACGTTTCTCGCGAAGCTCAGCCCCTTGTTATCCTGGCGGATCGCGACGATCCACGGGTGTTCCGCGACGATTTCCGGCGTGTTGTCCTTCGACCCGTCATCCACAAGGACGACCTCGTAGTCCGGGTAATCCACATGCTTCAGCGACTCCAGGCAGCGCCCGAGCGTCTTCCCCCCGTTGTAGGAGCAGACGACCACGGAAACTTTTGGATACGAGGGCAGGCGCACGCGCGAGGTCATCGAGCCATCGCCGAAGAAGAGCTTCCTCACCGTCTCGAAGGCCACCTTCTTCGAGCGGTCCCTGCGCACGAGCCCGAACGCCCAGTCGAGGATCTCCTGCCCGCCGCGGAACCACTCGTCCGTCCACGCGTAAATGATCGTCCCCGCCAGCCCGCCGCGCACGACGCTCTCGATGTGCCAGCGGATCATCTCCGCCTGCTCAGGCTCCGGATGCCGGATCGTATCCATGCCAAATTCGCCAAGGATGAGCGGCTTGTCGTCCGCAAGGTTTTGCAAGCGCGCGAGGTAGCGCTCGAAGTCCTCCTGCCGGTGGAGATAGACGTTGAACGTCACGAAATCGCTGTTCTGCGGGAGCAGGTATTCCGTCGGGGGATAGCTGGCATACGAAAAGAGGGCCTGCGGGTCGGCCTCGCGGCCGATGTTGATCAGGTGCTCGACAAACTCGGTGACCTGCCGCGCGCCCAGCCACCGGACCATCGTCGTGGGGATTTCGTTGCCGACGAGGTAGCCGAATACCGCGGGGTGCCCCGCATTTTTCGACACGCCTTCCTCGACCGCGAGCTCGGCTTTGGCGCGGAGCTTCGAATCGCGCAGGAACTCGAGGTGCTCGGCCCATGGGATCGAAATCAGCGCGCGGATCCCCCGGGCGGCACACAGATCGAGAAACCAGCGCGGCGGGACGTAATAGATGCGCACGAGGTTGATCCCCGCCTCGACCATCAGCGCCAGATCCGAGGCGGCGCGCGCCGGGTCGCCGAAATGCTCGCCGGCCGCATCCGGCGCAAACGGCCCATACGTCACCCCCTTGATAAAAAACTTTTTATCCCCCTCGAAAAAAAACTTGGCGCGCACGCGCACCGGCAACAGATCGCTCACGCGGAACCCTTACCACCAGCGGGGCGCACAAGGCGAGCGCGGAATTTTCACTTCGTCTTATTTGCGCGGCGCTCGGCCTCGGTGGCGAGGGCGAGCACGGTATTTTTCGCCTCGACGAGCGCCTGGTTTTTGAGCCCGGCGACGAGGTTGGTGATCGGGACGCAGAGGTTCGTGTAGCAGAGGAGCGTCCTGTCGCCGTCGTAGGGCTCGACCCGCAGCGACCCGTCGCTCTGCTTCGCGAGCGGCGACTGGAGGAGCTTCCACGAGACGGTGTAGATCCCTCCGGAGGTCGAGTAGGAGTTCCGGACGGTGTAGCTGATCTTTTGGAGGATCGGAACTTTGACCGTGTAGCGCACGTCCTTGGTGCCGTCGGGGTTGTTCGCGATCACCTGGGCAGAAAGGATCCCGGGCGTGTAGGAGGGGGCGGAGTTATAATCCGTAAAAAGATCGGAGACGACCGAGGGCGGGGCGTTGACCACCCGATACAGGCTGAGCTGCGGCCAGGGCACGCCCGCGACAGCGGTGCTTTTTACGACGGTCTGGCCCTCGGCCAGCTCGTCGCGCTCCGACTTGGGAACCTCCTTGACCATGTCGGCAAAAACGGAGGACCCAAACAGCAGGACGATGAGGATGGCTTTCATTCCTGCCACTCTAACCGGTTTGCTCAGGCAGCGCAATCACCTGCTGAAGTTCGCTATGACCCCGGAATAGATTTCAATAATCCTGGAGAAGACGGTGGACCACGAATACTTTCCCCGAGCCTCGGCGCTGGCTTTGAGCCCGGCGGCCCGAAGGTCGAGCGTAAACTTCGACTCGACCGCATCCGCAAGCGCCTCCGGGGAATTTTCGGCCGCCCAGAACTCCTGGTCGCTGAAGATGATCCTGTCCATGTAGCTCCCCCGGATGCCGACGACGCAGGTCCCGCTGGCCTGGCTCTCGAGGGCGACGAGCCCGAAGGTTTCCTGGACGCCCGGATGCACGAAGAGGTCCGCCGCCCGATAGATCGAGGCGAGCTCCATCGGGTCGGTGCAGTAGGGCATCCAGTGAACCGCTCCGGTCGCCTCCTGCAGGCGGACGAGCGACTGGCGCTGGGATCCGTCGCCGGCGCAGAGAAGGTGGTACCGCCCGGGAGAGCGGGCATGCAGGATCGCAAACGCGTCGAAGAGGGTCCTCACATTTTTTTCCGGAGCCATGCGCCCGACGTAGAGGAGGACCCGGGCGTCCGGAGGAACTCCGAGCCCGGCGCGCGTCTGATCCCGATCGGGAATGCCGGGCACGAACACCGAGGCGTCCACCCCGAGATCCACGGTGTGAAGCCTCTCGACCCCCCACGTGGCCAGCAGGCGGCAAAGCGCAGGGCTCGGCACGAACGTGCATTGGAAGGCATTGTAAAGCGCCCGGACATACCGCCTGCAAACCTCGTCGGTGATCGAGACGGCCACGCGCCCGAAATACTTTGCGATCGTCCGCAGGTAAGATTCCGGGAAGTGCGAGTGGTAGAATCCGACGACCGGAATTTCCAGCCCCCGCCCGGAGGCGACCGCCTTCCATGCCACCTGGTACGGATCGCCGGACTCGATGATGTCCGGCCTTTCCTTCTCGAGGACCTCCTCGATGAGATGGAGCCTCGTGAGCGCCCGGTAGCGGGAGGTTCGGGAAACAAGCGGCGAAGCGATCGTGTAGGTGCGCACCCTCGAGTCGCCAGAATGCCCGGTGGTGGCTCCCGGAACGATGATCACATGCTCGGAACCCGGACAGAAAGCCCGCAGGTAGGCCGACTTCTGCTCGATATACCGCCTCACGCCCCCGCTCACAGGAGAGTAGAACTGGGTTAGGTCGCAGATTTTCAACGAGCGTGGGCTGGGGGCTTATTCCACCGAGGCGAGCCAGCGCTCGGCATCAATCGCGGACGCGCACCCTTGTCCGGATGCCGTGATCGCCTGGCGGTAGGTATGGTCGGCCACGTCGCCCGCCGCAAAAACGCCCGGAATGTTCGTCGCCGTTCCGGATCTTTGCACGAGATACCCGGAGGCATCGGTCTCCAGGACCCCTCGGAAGGCAGACGTGTTCGGCTCATGCCCGATCGCCGAAAACACGCACTTGACCTGGATCTCGCTTTCGATGCCGGTCACCTTGTCGCGAAGCCGCACTCCGGAAACCTCGCCGGCACCATCGGTCAGGTAGGCGGTGAGGAGCGCATTCCAAACCGGCTGGATTTTTGGGTTTGCGAGCGTGCGGTCGGCCATGATCTTCGAGGCGCGCAGGGTGTCGCGCCGGTGGATCAGGTAGACCTTCGAGGCGAAGCGCGTCAGGAACCCCGCCTCCTCGCAAGCCGAATCCCCTCCCCCGACCACGCAAACCGGGACGTTGCGATAAAACGCCCCATCGCAGGTCGCGCAAGACGTCAGCCCGTGGCCGATGAGCGCGGCCTCGCCCTCGATCCCGAGATATCGGGGAGAGGCCCCGCTGGCGACGATAAGCGCTTTCGTTTCGATCCACTCGCCATCCACGTTGACCCGGTGCGGCGCGCCAGGCTCAAACCCCTCAACAACACCGTAGCGGAACCTCGCACCAAATTTCTCGGCCTGCTGGTGCATCCGCTGGATCAGATCCGGACCGTCAACGCCGTCCGGAAAACCAGGAAAATTTTCCACGGCGGTCGTGGTCGTGAGCTGGCCTCCTGGCAACCGGCCTTCGAGCACGAGCGGGGCCAGGTTGGCGCGGGCGGTGTAGATGGCGGCCGTCAGCCCGGCGCAGCCCGTCCCAACAATCATCACGTTTTCCATAGAGCTTGGCAGTCAACACGAACGCCTTGAGGAAATCAACCATTTCAGGGGAGGCCATCCGGATTTCGAATTGACTCCCGTTCATCATCTTGTTCAGAAAACAAGAGTTTGAGGTCGCCAGCGAACACCTTGTGGTGCGCAATATCGTGCCGCCGTTCACCCAGACCGAAACATACCTGCGGGCCCGGATCAAAGGCATCAGCTTCGAGCCATGCCGCAGCATAGACACACTCACAAGCCGGGAGCTGATCTTGGCCCTCGATGCGCCGAGCTCAAAATCCGGCGTCAAAAAAAACGATCGCCAACATCTCTCTCAAAACAAAACCTGCTGATCGCGGCGGAGCAGCTCGCCAAACTGCTCGGCCTCGACCTCAAGGAAGCCGACTAGTGACCCGATGGGCGCTTGCCAAGCCGGCAGGCAGCTCGACAACGCACTCCTTTTGTGCAAGGCTTTCACATTCACTTATGAGAATGTCCCCTGCCTTTCTTTCTTTCCTCATCGCAGCAGCCGCAGCCGTTTTCTCTATAGAGTCCGCGCGAGCCGCCAACCCGACTGGGCTGGATTTAAAAAAATCCGGAGATATCACGATTGCCACCGACAGCCTGCCGGACATGGAGATCCGAGTGGAGGTGAAGGAGGTCTCACACAGGGAGTGGGGGAAAACCGAGGCCAAGGAAAAATACCAGCCGACTTCCGGCACAGATATCGAACGGTTGCAAACTTACGGATTTCCAGATGGCTCGGAGATCAAGCACGCTGTCAAAGTGAAAATCCAAGGCTCCGAGGTCAAGATGTCCGCAGAGTGGAGCTCGGGTTCAGCTGCTGGCTTCTCTCGCGTTGACCTTTGGATTCCTCAGGAGCTCTCTGAGGACATGATCGTCACGCTCGGTGATAAAAAGGTTTTTCCCACTGATGAAGGGAAAAATCTGGGCGTCATCAAAAATACGGACACGTTGGTTTTCAAGCGGAAGTCGTCCGGAGAATTTCTTTTCACCCTGAGCGGAGACTACTTTGGCGTATTCATGGGGCTTGTCCGGGACCACCCGGAAATGGGGCTCACGATCAGGATAGGAAACGTTCCGCTCGACATTGCTGCGACGATCGGAGATGCCACGCAGATGAGCTGGACGCTGGGATTCAAGCCGTAGCACCAACGAGGCGAAAGGGCCATTTTAAGAGCCCGACAAATCTCAAGGGCCGCAGTGCCCCGCTGGTATTTTTTCACCTCAGTGAAGGCTTGAGGCGGCTTTCGGGCAACCCTTGGGGAGAAGGAGAGCGAGCGGGATGATGCAGAGCGTGCCAGCTGCCATAAACAAAAACACGTCGATGTATGCGAGCATCGCGGCCTGCCGAATCACGGCCAGGTAGAGCCTCGCGAGCGCCTCATGCACGGCGTCGGGGCCGCCGCCAAGCATGTTGCTGAGGCTTTCCAGAGCGGCCGAGGTTTCGGCGCTGTAGGCGGAGACATGCTCGGCAAGCCGCGATTGGTGGAACTGAGATCGCCGGGCAACGATCGTGCCGGTGACAGCAATGCCCACGCTGCCGCCAAGGTTGCGGGCGAGGTTGATGAGCGCGGCTGCGTTGCCGCTTTTTCCCGGCGGCAGGTTGACGTAGGCGGCCTGGGTGATCGGGATGAAAAGAAATGCGAGACCGACCGTTTGAAAAACCCTGGCCCAGGCGGCATGCTCAAACGGAATCCCAAGAGTGAGGCCTGTCATGTGGTAGAGGGATGCCGCCTCGAGCACAAGCCCCGCGATGACAAGGTTTCGCCCGGGAAATTTCCGCACAAAATAGCCGCCAACCAGAGGCATCATGACCACCATCGCGATGCCCCCGGCGGTGAGCGCCAGGCCGGCCTGGCTCGCCGTATAGCCGAGAAGCTGCTCAAGAAATTGCGGCAGGAGTGCCGTGCTGGCGAAGAGGATAAACCCTAACAAAAACATGGTCGTGAAGGATGCGAGAAAGCTTGGGATCCTGAGCAGGGGAATGTCCACGATGGGGTCGGTCGTGCGCGTTTCCCACCACACCAGGGCAAGGAGCGAAACCGCCGAGGTCACCGCCATGCCGACAATCAGAGGCGAGCCAAACCAATCCTCCCGCTGCCCACGGTCCACAAAATACTCCAAGCAGCCAATCCCCAGCACGGTGAGCCCAAAGCCGATGGAATCCACCCGGAAGCCATTTTTAAACAGCCGGTCGCGCTCGATGCGCGTGGAGGGCGGCTCAGAGACCAGCCAGGCCGTCAGGAGAATCGACGCGACTCCCACCGGGATATTGATCAGGAAGACCCACCTCCAGCTGAAGTTGTCCGTGATCCACCCGCCGAGAGTGGGCCCGATCGCGGGGGCAAACACAACGGCCAGCCCGTAGATCGCAAAGGCCATGCCGCGCTTGGCCGGGGGAAAAAGCTCGACCAGCATCGCCTGCACGACCGGGGCCATGCCCGCGCCTCCGACGCCTTGCAGGATACGAAAAAAAATCAGCTGGTCGAGGCTCGCCGCCAGCCCGCAGAGAAACGAGCTGATCGTGAAGATCGTCACGCAGGCGAGGTAGAATCGCTTGAGCCCGAAAACCGTGCCCAGCCATCCGCTGATCGGCATCATGACGGCGTTGGCGACCAGGTAGGTCGTGAGGACCCAGGTGCTCTCATCTAGTCCCGATGCCAGCCCGCCTGCGATGTGGCCGAGCGAGACATTGGCCACGCTCGTATCCAGGACCTCCATAAAGGTGGCCATCGCCAGGACGACCGTCACGATCCAAGGGTTGGCTGCGCTCTTCATCGTGCGGATTTCTATCGCACCATCACGGACGGCGAGACCGACATGCCCGGCGCCAGAAGGGGGGAATCTACTGGCAGCTCAAGCTCGATCTTCACCGGCACGCGCTGGACGACTTTCACGTAGTTGCCTGTGGCATTTTCCGGCGGGAGGAGGCTGAATCGGGAGCCGGTGCCGGCCTGGATGCTCTCGACTTTCCCCTTCAGGAGAAGGCTCGGGTAGGAATCCACGCGGACCTCGACAGCCTGTCCCGGGCGCAGGCGGTCGAGCTGGGTCTCCTTGAAGTTGGCGATCACCCAGACCTCCGGCGCGACGAGCGCCATGAGGGCATTGCCGGGCTGAACAAAGTTGCCGGGCTCGACGTTCTTCCGGGCGATGCGTCCGTCCCCGGGGGCGCAGATTCTTGTGTTGTCCATGCGGAGGCGGGCCGTATCGAGAAGCGCGCGGGACTGCTCGACCCAGGCTGCGGCCGAGGCCACTGCAGCTACGGCGACGCTGATCCCCGCCTGCGCACCGATCGCCCTCTGCTGCTTGCTGGTCAGCGCGGCTTTTCTCGAAAGGTCGCCGGCCATCATCTGATCATATTCCCTCTGCGCGATGGCCCCGCTCTTGCGCAGGCTTTTGCTGCGGAGCAATTCCTGCCCGGCATTGTCCGCCAGCGCCTTGGTCTCGCTCGTGTCCGCCAGCGCCTGCGCCAGGCCTGCCTGCTCAGCACCCAGACGCGCGCGGGCCTCCGCAAGCTTTGCCTCCGAGGAATCCAGATTCGCTTTCGCCTGGCTCAAAAGCGCCTGCGCATCCCTGGGATCAAGCTCGACCAGCACGTCTCCGCCCTTGACCACCTGGTTGTCATCCACAAGAACCCGCACCACTTTTTCTGAGATTTTCGAGCTGACCTGCATGACATGCGCCTCGATGAACGCATCGTCGGTCGATTGGCGTCCCCGGCTCTGGAGATAAAATCTCACTCCAAAAACCAGCGCCAGCAGAAGGCCGATCGCCATCCCCCACCGGACAAACAGCGGCTTTTTTTCTTTCATAATAAAACGTGCGAGAACTTTTCAGGGGACGATTTTTTGAGGCGTTCCATGCCGCCGAGGGAAAAGGCGGCAATGTGGCTGGCGAGCTTGCTGATGCGCTCCTCATCGCCGAGCAAGTCGGGATACAGGTGCAGGATGATCGGCTGGTTCTGGCGATAAAAGACGCACTGCGCGATGATGCTCGCGCTGGCGCGGGATATTTCCTCATCGCCCAGACGTCCGTCCGTCAGATCCCGCAAAATATGCCCAAGAAGCTCCACTTTCGGACGGAAGTCCTCTTCGATTAGCCCCTTCAGCATCCTCGTCGGCTCAGAGATCTCCCGGGCCATCAGTCGCCTGTGCCAGGCGGGACGGAGGGGATCCAGCACATGCCGCAGCAGCCTTCCAATAAATTCCTGAAGCCGGATTTCCGGCGATGCGTGGCTCTCGGAAACCCACTCCGGCCCCCTCGCGCAGCGCTGGGCATGCTGCAGGACTGCAGAATACAGTTCCTCCTTGTCGCGAAAATGATAGTTCACCGCAGCCACATTTGCTCCAGCGCGCGCCGTGATTTCTCGGATCGTGGCGGCCTTGTATCCAACCT
Organism: Verrucomicrobiia bacterium; assembly: GCA_037127695.1. Lineage (GTDB taxonomy): Bacteria > Verrucomicrobiota > Verrucomicrobiia > Chthoniobacterales > Terrimicrobiaceae > QYQL01. The sequence goes on from JBAXXX010000003.1 coordinate 61,361, forward strand.
CCGAAAAAACCTCGCCCGCCGCCTCCATGAGCCGCTCCCGGATCGTCCCTTTGATCGCATTCATGATGCGGTCAACCTATTCGATCCAATCAGATGTTTCAAACATTTGTTTTGCCCATTCAGGTCGACGACCTGAATGGCATGGCACCGGAGGCGAGCCGGGGTTGCACGCAGCTTAACCCGAACTCCGAAGTTGGGATAAAAATCGGGGTTAAAACGCCCCTCCCACGCCTGCGGCACTGGTAGTGGGATCCAACTTCGGCGAAGTTGGAATGGCCCATCGTAATCGTCGGATCCAGATCCAGACTGAAGCCATCGGGCGGCGCGCTAAACATCGAGAGTATCCAGATCCAGAGAGGACGCCAGAACGCCTGGATCCTTCCTTGGCTGAAGCGGGCAAAGAGGTTGCGAATCGTGTCGGTGCCGGGGAAACGGCTTATCCCCAGCATCGCGTGCAGCGCCTTATCTGAGCGTAGCCAGTCTGTATGGGCAAAGCGCCTCGCCCCGACCACCACAGAGAAGAAGAATGCCATCAATGTGTGTGCCGGGGGAATGGCATTGGGGCTGCGAAGCTGGAATGGCATCGCTTTTTGAACCTGTTCGGCAAGGCCGATCCGGTCAAAAAACTCGATCAGGCTGATCAATCCCCCGAACGGGGTGACTGCCTTGACCGTGCTGCGGAATTGAACTTGGCTGGAACCGAAAATCGGGTGAAACTTCGAGTGCATTGTTTTGTGCGTGGGTTGAGGTTGCTTTTGGTGTCGCAACCCTTTTCAGCCACAGCCTTCCGCACAGAACAATGCTTTTTGTACTTCGGAGTTCGGGTTCAAGCCGTAGCACCAACGAGGCGAAAGGGCCATTTTAAGAGCCCGACAAATCTCAAGGGCCGCAGTGCCCCGCTAGGCAGAAGCTCCCAAGACTTGGGAACTTCTGCCTAAAACGAAACCGTGACGCTTCCGCCGCCCCAGAACGTATCCGAGGAGGTCTCGGCCAGCCCGGCGAGCGCCCGGCTGTAGGCGGCATATCCCGAGACGGTCAGCGAGCGGGTGATTTTGAACGGAACGGAAAGCCCGAATTCCAGGTTGTTTGCGCCGCTGAAGGGCACTGGTTCCCCATCGGATCCGGTCCTGGCATTATATTGGAAGTTCATTCCCAACGCCCCCCAAGGCTCAAGGGCGACGATTTTGCGAAAGACCGGCAGATGCCCGTCCACTCGGAAGAGCAGGAAGCTCGATCCCGACTTTGCGAACCCCTGCCCATCCCCGGAGTCCGGGCCGATGTTGAAGTAGTAGCTCAGCGAGGGGGTGATGGTCGCCGGACCCGCCGCCAGCTCGTAGGCGGCCACCGCGCTGAGCTCATGCGAGAAAAAATTCTGCGGGGCATAGCCGAAGTAGAACGAGTAGCCGGCGGTGAGCGAGAGATCTCCGAGCGTGCGCGTGTAAGCCAGGGAAGCATCGAACTCCCTGTATGCTGCACCGTGGGTGGAGAGGCAGTGCCAGAGGTCGGCGGAAAGCGAGTCCTCGTCGGTCGGGCTCCATGTCACATTCAGGTCCGCCCATGCGATGCCCGCCCCGTAGCGGCCTCCGTCTCGCAGCGCGTTGACGCCGCGGAACATGTAAAGGCTGTCCCAGCCCGCGCTGAGCGAGACCTCAAACGTCTTGCCTGCTTCCGCCGCAATCTCCGTGCCCTTCTTCTCATCGACACAGGCCTCCACGAGCGGCCACCAGTCGTTTTTCGTCTGGTTCAGCGTCCCCGTGAAATAGATGCCGCGCTCGGGCCAGAAATAGGCGAAGGAGTTGCCGTGCCCGTCGTGCCCCCATAGCTCGCCCCTTCCGCCCCCCAGATCCACGCGGAAAAGCCCCAGCCCGTATGAGACGCTGTCCTCGCCAGTAGGAACCGCCTTCCTCATGACTTCGAGGGTGCCGGGGCTTTTAAACAGCCGGCCCGAGGCGAGCCCGGAAAGAAACCGCTCGAGGTCGCGCGTCGTGCTCATCAGCCCGCCGCCTGCCCAGTCCGCGCTCTGGCGCTCCACGGCGTGCAGATCCTCGCAGCCTTCGAACCGGTGCGCGGGGGCCTTGCCTCGCTGCTTTTCGTGATATGTCAGCCAAGTGTCATCCATTCCGAGCGGATGGAAAACCATTTCTGAAAACGCGCGGTGCAGCGGGAGCTTTGTGACGCGCTCGATCGCCTGCCCGAGGAGGACGTAATTCGTGTCGGAATAGCGGAACTTCGCAGGGGGGCGCTTGGAGGGGAGCTCACGGGCATACGCCAGGATTTCCTCCGGCTTCCAATGCCGGCCGGGCGCCGCCAGAAAAGCCTTGAGGAAGGGGCTGCGGCCGGAAGGCTCATGGTCGCCCCAATAGTCTGCGAGCCCGCTCGTGTGCGACAGCAGCTGCCGAACAGTGATGTCGCCGCAGAATCCGCGCGCCTGCTCCCCGGGAAAAATATCGGCCAGCCGGGAGTCCAGTTCGAGCTTCCCCTCCTCGACGAGCCTGAGAATTGTGGCGGCCGTCACCGCCTTCGTGATGCTGGCGACCTCAAAGGGTGTCTCCGGGGTCATCGGGGCCGATCCCGCTCCTCCCGTGAGCCCTGCCGCCCCCTCCCAGACAAGCCCATGGGAATCGCCGATGCGCAGCACGCCTCCTCCAAACCCCTTATTTTTTGCGACCAGCCGCTCCAGCGCATGCTGGGGCCTCGCGGAGGCATCCGTCTGGGCAACGGCCAGGGAGGCGGTCAAAACGATGGCGGCGGCAACAAGGTAACTCATAAGGTTCTGTTTTTGAAATTATCGGCAGAGAATCTCGCGTGCGGACGCGGCATCCCGCGCGATCTGAGTGCGCAGGGACTCCCTGTCGGGAAACTTTATTTCCGGCCGTAGGAGCCGGACGAATTCGGTTTCGATGTCCATCCCGTAGATATTTTCCGAGAAGTCGAGGAGGTGGACTTCGAGGAGGCGTTCGCCGGCGTTTTTGACCGTGGGGCGGGTTCCGATGTTGGCGACCCCCTGGAAACGGGCATTTTCCGTACGCACCCGGACGGCATAGACTCCATCGGGAGGAAACTGTTCGTTATGGGCGGAGAGGTTCGCGGTGGGGAACCCGAACTGCCGGCCGAGGCCGTCGCCGTGCCGCACGGTTCCGAGGATCGAGTAGCGGCGGCCGAGCAGGCGCTCGGCGGAGTCGAGGTCGCCGGATTCGATGGCTTGACGGATGAGCGTGCTGCTGACGAGCTCGCCTCCGATGGCGACCGAGGCCACCTCGGTGGTTTCGAATCCGAGCTCCTGTCCAACCGAGCGAAGAAGAGCCCCATCCCCGCGGCGCCCCCGGCCGAAGTTCCAGCCATGCCCGACGCAAACCCGCCGGAGCGAGCGGGCGGAGGAGGAGAGGATCCGGAGGAAATCCTCCGCTTCGAGAGCGGCAAATTCCTCGTCGAAGGGAATAACTAAAACGTGAAGGATCCCGAGCTCCCGCATCAGCGCAAGCTTGTGTGGCGTCGAGGTGAGAAGTCTGGCGGCGCGATCCGGGCGCAGGATTTTCGATGGGTGGGGGTCGAACGTCAGCGCGGCAGCCGAGCCTCCGCCCGCCTGCGCCGCATCCAACGCCGCGCGCAGAACGGCGCGGTGCCCGTAGTGCATCCCATCAAAAACTCCGGCGGCAACCGCAACGGGTCCGGGAACCGAGGCGAGGCCTCCCATGCTACGGAACACGTTCATCAGCCGGGAGAAATCACCAAAGAGAGATTTTGCAACACCCTGGAGGTCAGACCACTAGGCCGGCACTCCGCCCGTCTGCGATTCTTCCATGTGAGCAAGAGGGGCCGCTTCACGGAGGTCGTCCTGATTAGGCTCCGCGAAGGCGGGAGACCGCAGGGAGGCTTAGCACGCGCGCCGCGACCTCCTCCATCGGCCCGGCTTTCAGCTCTTCAACAGTTATCGCGCCCTCCACGTCAAACCGCCCGGATTTCGTCCGCCGCAGCGCCTTCAGATGAGCGCCGCACCCGAGGTCCTGGCCGATATCATGCGCATAGGTGCGGACATAAAACCCCTTGCTGCAGACGACTCGAAAATCGATTTCCGGCAGCCGGATCGCTTGGATTTCGTGGGCATAAACGTGGACGAACCTCGGCTCGCGCTCGACCACTTTCCCCTGCCTGGCGAGCTTGTAGAGCGGAACCCCATCCTTCTTGATCGCACTGACCATCGGGGGAAGCTGGTAGAAATCCCCGTGAAGCTTCGCGAATGCGGCATGGATCTGCTCGGAGGAGAGCGCCGGCACCGGGCTCGTCTCCACGACAACCCCGTCCGCGTCCTGGCTGTCGGTCGCCTGGCCGAGCACAAGCGTGCCGACATACTCCTTGTCCTCGCTCATCAGGAGGTCTTGAATCTTTGTGCCGCGACCGATCGTGATGAGCAGGAGACCTGTCGCCAGCGGGTCGAGAGTTCCGCAGTGGCCGACTTTTTTTGTGTTCAGCGCGCGGCGGGTGATTGCCACGACATCGTGAGATGTCATCTCCGGTGCCTTGTCCACCAGCAATACCCCGTCAATCGCGTTTTCTGATCTCATCGCAAACAGCTTTTAAAAAATCTTTTTTGACCCGCTCGAGGGGGCCGCGGACGCGCGCGCCAGACGCCATCGGGTGGCCGCCGCCCTTGAATGCCTGGCAGATTTTGCAGACATCCAGCGCAGGATCCTTTGATCGGGCGCTGACGCGGACTTTCTCGTCTGGCAGCTCCTCGAAGAAGATGGCCGAGCGGACGCCCTCGATCGCGCGGAGCTGGTCAATGAGCCCCTCGTTGTCTTCCGGCAGGACGGCCAGCCGCGCGGCGTCGGCGAGCGTGAGCGTGAATGTCGCGATCCGGTCCTCGCAGTGAAACTCCGCCTGGTTGAGGGCAAACCGGAGGAGGTCAAACCGCCGCCTCGGGAGGTTCTCATACATCGCACGGGAAAGAACCGAGACGTCAACCCCGGCGGAGACGAGCGCCGACCCGGCATCGAACGTGCGTGCGTCGGTCCCTTGGTACTGAAACGAGCCGGTGTCTGTGGAGATTGCCGCAAAGAGGTTCGTGGCAATCGCCGGCGAGATCCGGACTCCCGCATGGCGGAAAAACTCGAAGAGGATCTGCCCGGTCGCCGGGGCGGTCGGGTCCACAAAATTGATTTCCCCGAAGCCCTCGTTGCTCACATGGTGGTCCACGTTGATCCAAAGCGCGCCCGGAGCCACCCCGCCAAGCACCGTGCCCACCCGCTTTTTTACGGCCGTGTCGAGGATAAGGAATACGTCGAATTCCTGCGGCGAGGAGGGCGGGACAGAAACGAGCTCCCAGCCAGGCAGATACCGGAATTTTTCCGGGATCCCATCCTCATTCCAGGCGGAGACTTCCTTGCCCTCGCTCTGAAGCCAGAGGGCCGCGGCGATCGTTGAGCCCAGCGCGTCGGCATCCGGGCGGACGTGGCTGGCGATCGCGATCCGACGGGCGTTGCGCAGGGCGGCGATGATGGGGTCAAACATTTTCGTTAAGTCCGAGCTCATTTATGATGTCGAGCACGCGGGATCCCCGCTCGATCGCCTCATCGATTTGGAAATGGAGGTGCGGAGTATACCGGAGGGCCACGCGCTTGGCGACCTCCGCCTGCAGGTGGCCGCGCGCCCGCTCAAGCTTTTCGAGGACAGCTTGCTGCTGCCAGGGAACTCCGAGAGCTGAGACATAGACTTGTGCCTGCTTGAGATCCGCAGCGACCTTCACCCCGCTGACCGTCACCAGCACGTCCCCGAAGTCGAGCTCGCGCAGGATGATTGCGCCGAGCTCGCGCTTGAGGGCTTCGCTAACCCTTTCGAGGCGGTGGTTCACCGTGGTCAGAGCTGCTGGGGGATCTTCTCGAGCGTGTAGCACTCGATCACATCCTCCGCCATGTATTCGGAATAGTCGCCCAGCTTAATGCCGCACTCCAGCCCGGCGCGCACCTCTTTGACGTCGTCGGTGAACCGGCGGAGCGTGGCCAGCCCGCCATCGTAGATCGGCTGGCGGCGGCGGAGAAGGCGCGCGCGCGCGGTGCGAGCGATCCGCCCATCCGTGACCATGCAGCCGGCGACCTTGCCCTTCGTGAGATCGAAGACCTGCCGGACCTCGGCGTGCCCGATGACCGACTCCCGGAGCTCGGGCTCCAGCATCCCGCTCATCGCGTCGCGGACCTGGTCCAGCAATTCGTAAATGATGCTGTAGAGCTTGAGCTGGATCCCCTCGCGCTTCGCCGCCAGCGCCGCAGAGTTCTCGGTCTTCGTGTTGAACCCGATGATGATCGCGTTCGACGCGCTCGAAAGCAGGACGTCCGAGTCCGTGATCGGGCCGACCCCGGCGTGGATGATCTCCAAAGAAATCTTCTTTTGCGGAATGTTCTGGAGCGAGGAGACGATCGCCTCGAGCGAGCCCTGCACGTCGCACTTGATGACAATCTGGAGGGTCGGCTTCTGGTCGGCGGCAAGATCGGCGAAAAGGTTTTCGAGCGTGGCGCGTTTCGGGGCGGCAAGCTTGTCTGTCCGGATCCCCACGAGCCGCTCCTCGCCGAGCAGACGCGCAGACTTTTCAGAATCCATCACCATGAGCTCATCGCCGGCATTCGGAAGCCCGCTGAAGCCGAGCACCTTCACCGGAGTGGCGGGGCCGGCCTCCTTCACCGGCTTTCCCAGGTCATTGATCAGCTGCTTGACCTTGCCCCAGTAGTTTCCGCAGATGAACGGATCTCCGACGCGGAGGGTGCCCATGCGGACGATGACCGTGGCCGTCGGCCCCCTGCCCTGCTCGACCTGGGCCTCGATGACCGTGCATCGGGCGTCCACCGTCGAGCTGGACTTGAGCTCAAGGATCTCCGACTGAAGGGTCATCATGTCGAGAAGCTCGCTGATGCCCGTGCCTTTCGTCGCGCTGACCGGGAGGCAGATGATCTCGCCCCCCCAGTCCTCGGGGACGAGCCCCTGCTCCTGGAGCTGGGTCTTGACGCGATCGATGTTCGCCGACGGGAGATCAATCTTATTGATCGCCACCATGATCTGCACCTTGGCTGCTTTGGCGTGGGAAATCGCTTCGAGCGTCTGCGGCATCAGCCCGTCGTCCGCAGCCACGACCAAGACAACGATGTCTGTAACCATTGCCCCCCGCGCGCGCATCGCCGTGAATGCCGCGTGCCCAGGAGTGTCGAGAAAAGTGATTTTCTGGCCATTCCGCTCGAGGCTGTAGGCGCCGATGTGCTGGGTGATCCCTCCGGCTTCTCCTGCGGCGACGCGCGCCTTGCGGATGGCATCGAGGAGGGAAGTTTTTCCATGGTCGACGTGGCCCATGAACGTGATGATCGGGGCGCGGGTCATGAGCTCGTCCGCCTTCGGCTTCTCCGGCTCCTTCGGCGCCTCGACCTTGACCTCAACCTTGTGGTGGCCCTTGGACGTGTCCTTTTTCTCGCGCTCAAAAAAGAACCCGTGAAGATCGCAGACCTTGGCGACGATATCCGGCTCGAGCGTCTGGTTGATATTCGCAAAAATCTGGAACGACATCAGATCCTTAATGATAAGGAAAGGCCTCAGGCCGAGCTGCTCGGCGAGATCCTTGACGATGATCGGAGGCTTGATGTGGATCACTTTTCTCTCCGGCTCTCCCGGACCTGCGGTTTCCTGCGCGGAATCCGCCTCGGAATCAGAAGGTGCAACGTCGGGCTCTGGCGCGGCCGATGGCGTCAGCGGAGCAGGGGCTGGAGGCAGCACCGGAGTGCCGAGCGGCTGAAGAAACGGACGGATGAGCACCTTGCGCGGCCCCTCCGGCTTCCTAGGTTTTTTCTGAGGCTCCAGAAGGTCGACCGTCGCCATGACAGGCTTCGGCTCTGGCGGCGTAGCCGGTGCCTCAGGAATCTCTGCCCCTGCAGCCAGGGGCTTGTGTATGACAGAGGTCGCCCGCTTGGGCTTTGCCGCTTTGTCTTTGCTGGGTTTCTTGGTCACTTTCTCTGCCATAAATCAATTCTGTACGGGAGGAGGGTTTCATCACCGTCAAGCGGCGGAGGTGGCAGTGCTTGCCATAGCTGCATCGAGGATCTTCTGCCCGGCTTCGAGATCCACGCCCAAAATTCCTGAAATGTCCTCTGCCAGTGCGGTTTGGACGGCCTCGATCGAGTTCATGCCTTGGGAAGCGAGCTTCTGGGCGTCCTCCTCGCTGATCGCCAGGACAGAGGCCATCGAGTGGGCCGCCTCGGCGGTGCGGAATTCCATCACCTGCGCGGCCGTCTTGTCCTCTTGGATATCGACTTCCCATCCGGTCAGCTTCGCGGTGAGGCGTGCGTTCTGGCCGCGGCGGCCGATTGCCAGCGAGAGGTCGTCCTTGTTGACGAGCACCCGGATGGTCTTGGTTTCCGCGTCTGCGGAGATGCTGCGGATGTTCGCCGGCTTGAGCGCGGCGGTGGCAAATTTGACGGGATCCGGATCCCAGCGGATGATGTCCACCTTCTCGTTGTTGAGCTCCCGCACGATATTTTTGACCCGGGCCCCGCGCATGCCGACGCAGGCGCCGACCGGGTCCACCTTCGAATCCTCGCTGTGCACGGCGACCTTCGTGCGAAATCCGGCCTCACGGGCGATCACCTTGAGCTCGACCGTGCGGTCGGCGATCTCGCTGACCTCGAGCTCGAACAGGCGGCGCACGAAATTCGGGTGGCTCCTGGAGAGGATAATCTCCGGACCGCGGGACGCGTGGTCCACAGCCACAACGTAGGCGCGCAGGCGGTCGCCCACATTATAGTCCTCGGTGACGACCCGCTCGCGCGACGGCATGATCCCCTCGAATTTTCCGAGATCGATGACGACGTCGGACTTTTCGAACCGGCGGACCGTGCCGTTCACGATTTCTCCGGCGCGGTCTTTGAACTCCTCGTAGATCATCTCACGCTCGATCTGGCGGATCCGCTGGTTGATCGCCTGGCGGGCCGCCTGGGCGGCGATGCGCCCGAAGTCCTTGGGAGTCACCTCCATCTCCACTTCCTCCCCGGCCTGGATATCCGGCTTCACGGATTTCGCCTTGCTCAGGAGGACCTCGTCGTGCGGGTTAACGATTTTTTCCACAGCGATCAGCTTGGCCAGCGCGCGGATCGCCCCGGACTGCTGGTTGATCTCGATGCGCAGCTCGCGGGTTCCTGCAGTGAAGCTCTTTTTTGAGGCCGCAAGAAGCGCATCCGAGATCGCCTCGACGAGCACTTCGCGCTTGATGCCTTTCTCCCGCTCGAGGTAATCGAGCATCGCTATTAGTTCGGAATTCATAAAAAATCGCTTTGCCAGCCGATGAAAAAGGCGGGAACCGGTCCCGCCATCGCATCGAATGGGAATCCTTCACTATGCCGGACCCTCGCCGCCTGGTCAAGCGGCAAGCTCAGCGAAAGTTTCTCGCCTCTGCGAACCCCGCCATGGTAGGCTCACGGCCTCATGAAAAAAGTTTTTATTGGAACCGACAGCGGCGCGACGACATCGAAGATTGGCGGGGTGACGGCCGACGGGGAGCCGGTATCGCTGAAGCTGGCGCAGAGCTCGACGAACTCGCAGCTTGGGACCCAGGCGGTGGTCGCCGGATGGATCGAGGGTGTTAACCTGTTCCTATCGGAAAACCAGCTGCTTTGGGACCAGGTTGAGGGGGTCGGACTGGCGATCCCCGGCCCCTACCAGTCCTACGGGGTGCTCGACAGGACCCCGAATCTTCCGCCGTCGTTCGCCGGATGGGAATTTCACGCCGACTATTCCAGGGCGCTTGCCGAGTGCGCCGGGCGCCCGATTCCGCTCGTGTCGGGCAACGACGGAAATTATGGCGGGGTCGGCGAGGCCGCGCGCGTTCGGGGGAACAAGAAAGCATCGGTGATCATGCTGGCTCCTGGCTCGGGCCTCGGGGCGGCCTATATTGACCGGGCGGGGCTTCCGCTGGAGGGCGACATGTTTTGCGGCATGGAGGCGGGGCACATGCCGGCCCCTCTGCACCTCCTCGGCCTGCCGGCCTTCACCTGCGGCTGCGGCCGTGATTGGGGGTGCTTCGAGGCTTACACCACGCTCTCCGGGCTCCCCCAGTACTTGGATTATTTGCTTCCGAAATACCCGGACCACGCCCTCGCAAAGCAGGGGGTGCCGCCGAAGGAGAAAGCGATGGCCTTGCGCGGCCTCGCTCAGAAGAAAGATCCTCTGGCCCTCGAAATCTTTGACTGCCAGGCGAAGGCGCTCGGGATCCATGTCGCAAACCTTTCGATCGCGCTCGACGCGGAGTTTGTCGTGATTGGCGGCGGGCTGATCGATCCCGAATCCACGACGCAGGAGTTCCGCGAGCGGTATCTCTCGGGAATCCGCGTGGCCGCAGAGCCGTGGCTCTACCCGGTCCAGCGGCAGACATTGCAAATCGTCCCGGCGACGCTCGGCGAGCTTTCGCAGGCGATCGGGGCCGCGCTGGTCGCGCTCTACACGTCGAAGCAGGCAATCTAAGCCGAAAAAGGGGCTCGGCTGGCGCAAGGCATCGGCCGCCAACGGCGGCGGACGATGCCCTCCCCGTGTCGTTCTGCTGGATTCTGCGGCAGGGGCGCGCCTTTTCTTGTCAAGCGGGTAAACTCGACTATCCTCATCGTCGATGCAGCTTTCGATGCGCACAGACTACGCCTTGCGGGCCCTCTTCACCCTGGTTGAATACCACGGGAGCACTCCGATCCCCATCGGCGAACTCGCCCGTAGGAATGATGTCCCGAAGAGGTTTCTTGAGCACATCATGCTCGATCTGAAAGAAAAGGGCTGGGTGGAAAGCGTCGTCGGGAAGCGTGGCGGCTACCTCCTCAAGAAAAGCCCCGCAAAGATCACGATGGGCGAGGTGGTGAGGCATTTTGACGGCTACCTTGCCCCCATCGCGTGCGTATCGGTAACCGATTACAGGCGATGCTCGCAGGAGCCGGTCTGCCGGTTCCGCCGCGTGCTTTTGCGCGCGAGGAACACGGTCGCCGAGCTGATGGACCAGACCACCCTGGCCGATGTGCTTCGCGGAGCGCCTGTTGTCTTATCCGAAGTCGCCGGGCTGCATGGCGAGGGAATCTAACCGGATTCGCAGGCTGAAGAGCAGGAACACCAGAAGCGAGAAGGTCAGCGAATTTGTCCTGCCGCCCCCTCTACGGTTTCTCCAGGCTAGTTCTTTTTATTCATGGCGGCGGTGAACCAGTCGACTTGGGGCGCGGAGCTGCCGCCGTGGCGCTGCACATCGCGGGCGCTGCCTTCGGCGCGGCGCTCCCCAGGCTTCGCGCGGACGAGGTCCACCTTGGATTTCATCGAAAGGGCAATGCGCTTGCGCGGGAGATCGACCTCCTGGACGGTGACCTGCACGTGCTGGCCTGCCTTCACGACGTCGGCCGGGCTTTTGACGAACTGGTCGGAGAGCTGGCTGATGTGGACGAGTCCGTCCTGGTGGACGCCGATATCGACGAACGCCCCGAAGGCCGTGACGTTTGTGACGATCCCGGGAAGCTTCATCCCGGGCTGAAGCTGCTCCATCTTTTCGATCCCCTCCGCAAAGGAAAACGCCTCGAACTGCTGGCGCGGGTCGCGGCCCGGCTTGGCGAGCTCTAGGAGGATGTCGTTGAGCGTCGGGAGCCCGACGTCTTCGGTGACATATTTTTTCGGGTTGATTTTGTCGCGCGCGGCCTTGTCCCGGAGGAGGTCGGTGACCGTGCAGGCGAGGTCTTTGGCGATCGCATCCACAAGCGGGTACCTCTCCGGGTGGACGGCGCTGGCGTCGAGCGGGTGGGCCCCGTCGCGGATGCGGAGGAACCCGGCCGCCTGCTCGAAGGCCTTCGGCCCGAGGCCGGAGACCTTGAGGAGCTCCTGGCGGGATTTGAACGGGCCGTTTTTGTCCCGGTGCTCGACGATGCTCGCGGCGGTGCGGGAGTTCAGGCCGGACACGTAGCCGAGGAGGTGCTTGCTCGAGGTGTTGAGCTCGACGCCGACATTGTTCACGCAGGAGACCACCGTGTCATCGAGCGAGCGCTTCAGGGCGTTCTGGTCGACGTCGTGCTGGTATTGGCCGACCCCGATCGATTTCGGGTCGATCTTCACCAGCTCGGCAAGCGGGTCCATGAGGCGCCGCCCGATCGATACAGCCCCGCGGACCGTGAGGTCCAGGTCAGGGAATTCCTCGCGGGCAACCGGGGAGGCGGAGTAGATCGAAGCTCCGGACTCGTTCACCACGACGACCTGGATCGCTCCCGGCAGCTTGCATTTTTTCACGAAGGCCTCGGTTTCGCGCGAGGCGGTCCCGTTCCCGATCGCGATCGCCTCGATCTCATATTTTTTGGCGACCGAGTGGAGGAACTCCGCCGCCTCGAGCTGCTCTCGCGCGCTTTTCTCGGGATAAATCACATCGTGGTAGAGGAGCTTTCCCTGGCGGTCCATCACCGCAACCTTGCAGCCCGTGCGGAACCCCGGATCGATCGCCATCGTGTTCTTGCGCCCGAGCGGCGACGCCAACAGGAGCTCCCGGAGGTTCTCTGCAAATACCCGGATCGCCTCCTCATCAGCCTTCTTTTTAAAGAGCATCCGGGACTCAGCCTCCATCGCAAACCCGAGCAGCCGCTTGTAGCAATCCTCAGCAGCAAGCCGGACCTGCTGGGCCGCCGGAAAGCTTCCCCGCACGAATTGCGTGACGAGGATCGCGATCGCCTCGTCCTCGGGAGGGGTGAGCCGCGAGAAAAGAAACCCCTCGGCCTCGCCCCGGCGGATGGCAAGGATCCGATGCGAGGGCGAGCTGGCGGCCGGCTCGCTCCAGTCAAAGTAGTCCTTGAATTTTGCCCCCTCCTCCTCCTTGCCGAAAGCGACTTTCGATTTGATGACCCCCTTCGCGAGGTAGAGCGCGCGCAGCTTGGCGCGGGCGTCCGCATCGTCGTTGATCCGCTCGGCCAGGATATCGCGCGCTCCGGCCAGGGCGGACGCGACATCGGGGACCTCCTTCGCGGAATCCACGAAGGCCGCCGCCTCCTTCTCGGGATCCGCCGCCGGATCCTGAGCCCATAAAATCTCAGCCAGCGGCTCGAGCCCGCGCTCCTTGGCCACGGTCGCCTTCGTCCGTTTCTTCGGTCGGAATGGCAGGTAGATGTCCTCGACTGCGGAGAGGGTTTCGGCTGCGCCGATCTTTGCTTTGAGCTCCTCGGTCAGCAGCTTGCGCTCCTCCAGCGAGGACAAAATCGCATCCCGGCGCTTGTCCAGCTCGCCGAGCTGCTCGAGCCGGTCGCGGATCGAGGTGATCTGGACCTCGTCGAGCTCGCCGGTCCGCTCCTTGCGGTAGCGCGCGATGAACGGGACCGTGCCCTCCTCCTCCAGCAGCACCGCCACCGCCGCCACCTGGCGCGGCTGCAAGCTCAGCTCCTTCGTGATTTTAACAATGTGTTGCTCGATCATAATCGGATGGAAAGCGCGCGATCATGGGCTAACGCCAGCGGCAGTGCAAATAAAAGCCCTCGCACGCCCGACTTGCCGGGCAGCCGAGGGCGGGCTGCCTCCAATGGGAGGGGTAGGGGAACGTCTCCCCGCTCCATTGATAACTTTCCCGTCATGCACCCCCGCCCTCAGGCCAGCCGCGCGCGCTTCGCCGCGAGCGCGGGCCGGACATTTTCCAGGGTGAGCGTGTTGATGACATCATTTTTTGTGAGCCAGCCCTTGCGGGCGGCCCCGACTCCGAAGATGAGATCCTGGAGCGCGGCGGCCGAGTGGGCGTCTGGGTTGATCGAGCACCTGACTCCTTTTTCCTTGGCGAGCGGCCACCAGCGCCAGTCCATGTCCAGGCGTCGCGGGTTGGCGTTGAGCTCGATGATCGTGCCGGTTTCCGCTGCGGCCTCAATGATGGCCGGGACATCGACGCGGTAGGCTTCGCGCGTGAGGAGGAGGCGTCCGGTGAGGTGGCCGAGCATCGTCACATGCGGGTTGCTGATCGCCCGGATGATCCGCTTTGTCATCTCGGCTTCGGAGAGCGTGAACGACGAGTGGACGCTGGCCACGACGTAATCGAGCGAGGCGAGGATGTCGTCTGAAAAGTCGAGGGTCCCGTCTTTGAGGATGTCGCACTCGGTGCCGGCGAAGAGGTGGAGCGAGGCGTCGCTGAGGCTGCGGATGCGGGCGACCTGGTCGGCGAGCCGCTTCTCGTCGAGGCCGTGGGCTTGGAACGAGGCCTTGCTGTGGTCCGCGAATCCGAGGTATTCCATGCCGAGCTCGCGGGCGGCCGCTACCATGTCTTCGAGGCTGGCGCGGCCGTCGCTCTCGGTGGTGTGGTTATGGAATGTGCCGCGGAGGTTCTGCCACTCGATCAGGATCGGCAGCGTGTGGGCCTCAGCGGCCTCGATCTCCCCGCGATCCTCCCGGAGCTCCGGGGCGACCGGGTCGAGCCCGAGCGAGCGGTAGATATCGTCCTCCTCGTGGATTTCCGGCAGCGGTTCCTTGAGCTCGCGGCCACCGGCGGCGCTGAAGCGGTATTCGTTCAGCGACCACCCGCGGGCCAGCGCGCGCGAGCGGATGCGGACGTTGTGCTCCTTGCTTCCGGTGAAATAGGCGAGGGCGAAGGGGAATTCCTGGCCGGTGACGACGCGGAGGTCGCACTGGATCCCGGACTTCAAGATCACGCTCGTCTTCGTCGCGCCGCGCGCAAGGACCGACTCGACCAGCGGGTGCGTAGCAAAAAACTCCGACACCTCAGCCGGGTGGCGGGACGAGACGATGAAGTCGAGGTCGCGGATGACCTCCTTCTGCCTGCGGTAGCTCCCGGCGATCCTGGCCTGGCCGACCCCCGGGTGGCTGCGCAGGTCGTCGAGGAGCGACCCGGCAAGCCCGGCAACATCTCCCAGGCGGAATTCGCCGACGTGTTTCCGGTGGTGCTCGATCGCCTGCAGGATGTTCGCAGCCGTCTTCTCCCCAAACCCCGGAAGCCCGGAGACCTGGCCGGACAGGCACGCTCGCTCGAGCTTCGTGATCGAGTGGATGCGGAGGGAATCCCAGAGCGCCTTGATTTTTTTTGCCCCGAGGCCCTGGATTTCGAAGAGGCTGAGGATGTCCGGCGGGAACTCGTCGCTCAGGCGGGTGTAGTCGTCGAGCTTCCCGTCGCGGACGAGCGCAGCAATTTTTTTTGCGGTGGCCGGGCCGATCCCGTCGACCGATTCCAGCCGGTCCTCTTCGACGAGCATTTCGAGCGGTTCGGCGAGCGTTTCCAATGCGCGGGCCGCGTTCGTGTAGGCGCGGATTTTGAACGGGTTCTCGCCTTTGAGCTCGAGGAGCCGGGAGATGTTCCCGAGGACTTCGATGATGGAGTCCTTGTTCATGGCAGGTAGGTTTTCAGCCGGTTGCGCCACCCGGGCAGCCATTGCGCCTCGTTGCGCGCCGGCGGAGAATTTTTGACCCTCAGGGTGAGCACCTCGTCCGCCGAACGGACAAATTCGGGGAGCGCAGGGCCGGAGGTTCTCATGCGGAGAAGAACCTGCCGCAGCCCCCAGCCGGCCCCCCCATAGCATTCGGTCGGGCTCGTGCCTTCGCCTTTGAAGTTCACATAATCCATGAGGGCGTAGTATCCGAGCGGCTCGGCGGCAACCCGGCGGAAGTTTTCCTCCACCTTGGCGCGCGCGTCGACCGGGGATGCTACGAGCATTTTCGGCAAGGCGGAGTCGAGGCGCATCGCAGCGAAGCGGGCCTGGAGCGGGACGGTCTCCGCAAGGAGGCTTCTGAGCTCGGTGAGGCGCGGCCCGCTGAGGGCGGCGACAAACTCCTCTCGCGAACTCCACGGGCACGGGCCGAGCATCCATCCGCTCACCGCCCGCCCGTTGGCCTTGAGGAACTGCGCCAGCCCCGGAAAGCTCTCCTCGAACGGCCCCCGGCGGCCTTCAGGATACCAGATGAAATGGGCGATCCCAAGCGAGGGAAACCCCTCGCCTTTGTTCCAGGAGACCAGGCCGGAAATCGTTCCCGCACACTCGTTTTTCCAGATCCGGCGTCCGATTTCCAAGGCCTGGCTGTCGGACATTTCCTTGGCGGGCAGCAAGGCCGTCATCGCCAGCAGCAGCAGGAGGGGGAAAAGGGGGTTCATGGTTTCATAAAATGAGGTTCGATTTGCAGAAAATCGGCGGCGCCACGCCCGCGCGGAGCCGCCGGGCCATTCGTGCATGAGGCGGGCGGAGGGGGCAAGCCCATAGTGCCGGGCAGGATTTCCGTACCCAGGGCCGCGAGGTGCGCGATCGTGATATTGCGCCGCCGCTTTGGCGAGGTCGCTTGCGTGGTTCACGGAATGACTTTCAGTCCCGCGAGTTCCGCACATTTTCTCTGCTTGGCATCATACGAAGCAAAAACGGTGCATCCGATTTCCAGAGCTGCGGCAACATGCAAGAGGTCAAGGCTCCGGGTTCCAATATCCCCAGAGAACCGGGCAGAAAGTTGCTCCGCGCGGGTGAACGCCTCGCCAATGTCATAGGCTGGCCGGTCAAATCTGCCTGCATCAACATCAGTCCGAAAAGCCCGGATCGCCGATGTTTCCTGCGCGGGTGTGATCTCAGAACGAAAGCGTTTTAAACGAATCGCGTTTGGAATTTCGATCTCATGGAAATGAGAAAAAGCAAATGGGGTTCCGATGGAACGAAGGATCGCATCCGACTCTTTCGAGTTCGGCTCAGCAATGTAGCTTTTTACAAAAAGCCCGGTGTCAACATAGGTCTTCACGTATCGCCCCTGTCGTAATCAAGGACATTTTGAACGTCGACGTGCGTCTGGCCATCTGGAAAAAGTTTCCTCCGCCACTCCTCTCTGTCAGGCCACTCCGGGGCGGCTTTTCGCCGCCTAGTTGGTGCGAGAGTGGCAAAGGGTAGCCCCCGCTTCGTAATTGTGACGGATTCTCCGTGATTGATCCAGTTTGACACCGTGGAAAAGTTATTGCGCAGATCCGCTACTGTAGCCGTTCTCATATGAGAGACAATCTATCATGCAGGCGGACGTGTCAAGTCAGGTTTGGGCGCATCCCCGGCTCCCCCGGCTTGTGCATCCTGCGGCACCAGGCCGAGAGGTTTCGCCTCAGCAAACTCCCTGTGCAGCCAGCACAGGTATTCTTGGGACGTGATCCGGGCTTCGTCCGTGCGCGTGAGGAAGTCGTCAGGTGCCACGAAGGCTCAGTTCTTCAACGCCGAGCATGCCGCCCTCCAGCGATTCCAGCCGGGGCCCTTTGATCATTTGGTGGACGAGTGACCTTTTCCCGAGCTCCTCGCGGCCCTTGAAGTAGGACTCCATGAGGCCAGGCAAAGGGAAATACGGGTGGAGATAAATGGGGGCATTTCGCTCATCAAGGCTTCGGTTACAAACTCCTCTTCCAAGGCAATAATTCTCATGAGGTTTTCTCCTTATCTGGCTGAGCTGATAGGAAATCACTTTGCGGCTGTCGCGGGCGGTTGCCCGTCAATTCCATCCACAGGCAGGGATGCCTGCAAACCTCCTCCATCACGCCCCCATACTCGGACGCACCACGCGAAATGCGCCGCCGGAAACCCACTCGATCTCGGTGAAACCAAGTCGCGTAGCGTTGTTCCCGCCGCCGAAAAATCCGCTGCGATACCATTTCCCCTGCCATTCGATCATTTCTCCGGCCAGACCGATATCCGCGCCACCCGAAAGGCACTCATACGGGCGCACCTCGCCGCGCAGGAAAGTATGCGGGTCGTCGGATTTCACATACTGCCAGTTCGCCAGCATGATCCAGCTTCCGTCAAGCGGATGGCGCATCACGCACAAGCTCTCGTTGTTGCCGTTTCGGCAGTCCGGCAGGTCGGGGATGATCGCGCAGACGCCCTCGAACTGCCAGTCGAGCAGATCATGCGAGCGGGCGGCGAACACCTGGTGCAGCCCGTCGCTTTTGCGGGGCCCGGTGGCATAGAGCAGCCACATCTGCTCCACGTCGTCCCAGACCACATGCGGGTCGCGCCCAGAAATGTCGATGCCGCGCGCGGCATCCGACATTTTCACCCAATCGGTCAAATCGGCGGAAACCGCGACACCGAGAGTTTCCCGGTGGCCCTCGTAAACCCAGAAATGGTCGCGGCTCGGCTTCTCGTAGGACAGCGGACGGTGAGGGTGAATGACTCCCGTGTAAAAAAGATAAAATCGTCCGTCATGCCGAATGCAGAACGGTGCCCAGACCTCGTGCTGGTCGAACGTGCCGGTGCGCTGCGAAGCGTGCAGCACATGCCCGCGCATCTCCCAATCGACGAGGTCGCGGCTGATGCTCCACGAAATCGTCTCCTCGTTGCCGTTGAACGCGTGGTAGTAGCCCTCGGTCCCGCTGATGGAAAAGAGATGCCACCACCCGTCGTTGAAGAGCAGCGTGTGATCCTTGATGTATTCGCCCGGCGGGGCGTAGGAGCATTCGGTGGGGCTGGTCATGGTGAGAGGTTGTCAGAATGTGGCTGAAGGGCGGTCGCTTGTGGTCCGAGAGGTACCGTTTCACATCCTCGATACCGATAAATCCCCCGTGTGATCGCAGCAAATCGGCCGGCGGCGCATTTGCCGGTGATGCGAAGAAGGTGTAGGTGGATGCACCTCCAGAGAAGCGATCTTGGCGTTCAGGGCATGGTTGCAGTGAACATAGGTTCCGCTTTTGAACTCGCTGCACACCGCCCGTGTGGCACTGCACTCCACGCCTGTCGCGACACCATCGGGCCCGGCCACATAATAATGGTGCGCCGCAGACCGCGGTGCCTGATATATGACCTCAACAGCCTCCGCAAGGGATCGAGAGCGCAGGGCACGATGCAAGACGGTCAGATACTGCACGCCAATACGTGCATCAGTGGTCTCCAAATTAGTGTTTCCGACCACGATGCCCTCCGCGTTGATGCCAACAAGCGTGAGACACCCGGCGAGGGTCAGGCTCCAGGTCTCGGAAGCGTTCTTGGGCTTCCGGTGGACCAAGCGGACGAACGGCATGTTGTCGGTGTGAAGATCCCACGTCTGCCCCAACAGCAAATGTCCGGAAGCAACTCTGTCGCCCGCGACAATTTGAGTTTCGCCATATAGAATGAGCGGGCTCATAGTTGATCTACTATTGCAATGCTGCAACGTCCCCGATGACCTATCTCTACTTGCTTCTGGCGTGACTCCTGCCCGCATAGCGGAAGCAGGAGACATGACAGAAGTGCCGCAGGCATAGGATTAGGCACATCGAATCGTGTGCGCCCAGCATGGGTGCGTTGCAAATAGGGTGAGAGTCCCCTGTGAAAGAACCAAACCATGGAAACAAATAATATATCACCAGTCGAAGCCAATGTAAAGGGGGTCTTCCGTTGTGGGTTAAGAGGCGAGAGGGGAATTTTCCGACGGGCTGCATGTTGTTTGCATGGTCAGAAAGGAATTTCGACACTCCCGTTGGAATCGTCCGGCCGCGATTCAAAATCCGCCGGACAATCCGTCAAATGCTCATCCAGGCATTCCTGGTAGAGCGCAGGGTCAAGCGCATGGACTTTCTTCCACCGCTTGCGTTTGCCCTCGGAGATGTCGGCTACTCGCCGCACAAGTCCCGCAAAGTGCCGGATCCCCGCATCGGCGTGGCCTGACAGTTCGGCGAGCCTCTGCAGGTTCTTTTGCGAAATCCGCGATTGCCGGAGAAAGCCGGCGACTTCGTCCCCGGTCTCGATTTTCTCTCTGTGGGTGGGCGGGAGCTTCCAGCAATCCTTGCAGACGTGGACGCGGTGACCTTTGCCTGAGAATTGCTCGTTCGCGCGTTCTCTTCCGCAAATCCTGCAATAGTGCCCCATAGGAGAACCGCCGTTCACGTCGTCAGCAGATCAGCGGCCGGAATGAGAAAATCAAAGTAATCCGAGCGGGGGATTTCGGGGGCCAGTTCTCCCTCGTAGATCAGGCCGGTGCGCACGGAGAGCCCGCGCGAGGGGTGGAGGCGCCGCACTTTCTCCTTCATTTCGGCGATGACTTTTGCCTGGATACGTTGTCGGAATTTCGTTTCAAAGACGTAGAGCGACTGGTTGGTTCGGAGGAGGAGGTCGATCTGGCATCCCTGGCGTCGCAGAGTTTTGTTTTGCGAATAGGGGCCGGCGTTGAGAACCGGCACGTTGGAGAGCCCGGCCCGCGCCAAAATGGCGGGCAGGCTGCCGAGAACAAGGTTCTCGAACTGCAAGCCCATCATCGTGTCCCACGCCTGGAGGGTTTCAAGGGGCGCGAATTGGAAGATTCCTTTTTTGACCTGCTCCCTTGAGGGCTCCACGTATTTCAGGTAAAATCGAAGGTAATTGTCGCTGAGCCGAAAGCGAATGTCGCGGGCGCGGGATTTGCCGGACTCCGGGTCGAACGAGACATCTTTTCGGATAAACCCCGCCCCTTCCAAATCCTCGAGTGCCGCGCTGAGGCTGCCACCGCGGCCGACGCGGAGTGCCCGGCCGACCTGCTGGACGGTGCGGGGTCCGGCAACAAGCGTCCGCACGATGTCGCGATAAGCCCCCGCACGGCGGGAAAAAATATCGTGAAATATGCTGTCGAACTCGTTGAAGAGGATCCCGCCGGCGTTGAAGCAAAGGGTTTCGATATTTTGTTCCGCCGTTTTCGAGGGAACTATCTCTTCAAGATACTTGGGGACCCCGCCGGTCACGGCGAGCAAACGCAGCATTTCCGCCCGGGCCACTTTGCGCTTCCCCCAGAACGCCGCGCATTCCGGCAGCGCCAGCGGCTGAAGGACAAACTGCCACGAGCATCGGCCGACAAATGCCGTGCTGTTGAGAATATTGCGCTGGATCCATGACGAAACCGAGCCGCAGAGGACGAGGACCAAGCCTCGCCGGGTCGAGAAATGCGCGTCCCAGGCCAATTTCAGGTGCCCCGCGAAATCCGGGTCGCCTGCACCCATCCAGGAAATCTCATCCAGCAGGAGCACGACCGATCCGGTCCCGGGAATCTGGCTGGCCAGGAGTTGAAGTGCGGACGGCCAGTTGTCCAGCGCCAGCTTCGGCGCGCGGGACTGCGATGCAAGCTGCCCGGCAAATGCGTCCAACTGGTCCCGCTTGGAAATCCCTTCGCGCGGCGGCAGCCCGGCGAAGGACATAAAATGGTCGGCCCCTTTCGCGCACTCCGCAATGAACCGGCTTTTGCCGATCCGCCGTCGCCCCTGGCAGGTCACCAGCGAGGCACCTTGCTTCCTCAGGAGCAAGGCGAACTCGCCCTGTTCTGTTTCTCGTCCGATAAATGGGATCATGTCGATTTCGTGCCGATGATCGGCGACCAGGATACTGGCACAGACAAAACATTATGTCAATCTCGTGCCATGTTATTCGCAAAGATGATCGGCACGAAAGCAGCACCTCGCGCTTTTGAGGTGTCATCTGTCGAGGCGGCGCACTGATACCGTTTTTCCTAGAGTGATCATGCCGGAATAGTCAATGCGACCATAGGCGCTACTCGCCGTATAGCAGGCGATGTTTCCCGTTTTTCAGGAAGGCATGCGCGGGATTTCCGGTTCTGTTGGATTTGCGATGGCAAGGCGGGGCGGGCATGGTATGAAAACGTTATCGGCATGGAGCGGGCAGGCCAGGAGCGACATGCCGCCTGCTATGCCCACATTGCTGCCACCATTCCTCGAGCGGATCGACTCGCACAACCGGCACGTCGCCCTTGCCGCATTTCTGAGCTTACTTGGCGCCTGCCTGGCATGGGCTTTCGCCTACGCCCTCGTCATCGGGCTCGTTCTGGGGGCGTTCACTGTCGCCCACGGGCAAGAGATCCTTGCCGAAGAGCCGGTTATCGAGGTTTCGGGGTGGCTGTATCCCGGCGCCCTGCTTCTCGCGCTGGCGACCCTCGTCTGGGAAGCGGTGGATGAATGGAGGACCCGGTTCCTCCCGGTCAGCGACCGCGCGGTGATCGGGTGGCATATCCTCGGGGATATCCTCCTCCTGCCGGCGCGGCTGACATTCGGGATCGGCGTTCAGCTCTCCGCGATCATCTGCCTGAACCGGCGCGCACAAATCGAGGCCCAGGAGCTTCTCCGCCACATCCATCATGAGAAGCGGTGCGCGGCCCATTCGCTGGGCGCATGGGTTTCGGATCAAAAGCGGCTCCGGAAACTTCTTGGCGCGCTCCAGATGGCCGGATGGATCGAGCTCCTCCGCACGGAGGCCGGGTGGATCTACATCGAGCGCAGCAGCGAGGCCGCACCGCTTGCGGCGATGTTCGATGCCGGAGATGAAGATCGAGATGAAGAGCGCGTTTGACGCGGGGGATCAAAAATCCCACAGTGCCCCTCATGTGGAATTCCGCACACCAACACATCCGTGACATCGTTGCCTACGAGCCCGGGAAACCGGTCGAGGAGCTCGCTCGCGAAATGGGCCTCGACCCGGCGCAGATCGTCAAGCTCGCCTCGAACGAAAACCCCCTCGGACCATCCCCCATGGCGCTGGCCGCAATGCGCGAGACCCTCGAGCGCGCACATTTTTACCCCGATGGCGGCGGCTGGGCATTGCGGAGCGCGATCGCGGACAAGCTCGGGATCACCCGCGAGAATGTCATCCTGGGAAACGGGTCGAACGAGATCATTGAGTTTATCGGCCACGCATTCCTCCGCCCCGGCGACGAGGTCGTGACCGCGAAGCATGCGTTCGCAGTTTATTCCCTGATGACCCAGCTTTTTGGAGCGAAGACGGTCGAGGTGCCGGACCCTGGGTATACCCACGACCTCGAGGGCATGCTTGCCGCGATCACCCCAAAAACCCGGCAGCTCTTCATCGCAAACCCGAACAACCCGACCGGCACGGTGGTCGGGCAGGACGCGCTCGACCGGTTCATGGCGCGCGTGCCGGACCATGTCCTCGTCATCTTCGACGAGGCCTACCACGAGTTCCTCGACAGCCCGCCGGATGTCATCCGCCACGTCCGCGATGGTCGGAACGTCGTGGTCATGCGCACGTTTTCGAAGATCCAGGGCCTCGCAAACCTGCGCATCGGATACGGGCTTGCCCCGGAAAAAGTTGCTGCGGTCCTCCAGAAGACCCGCCAGCCGTTCAACGCGAACGGGATCGCCCAGGCCGGCGCGCTCGCCGGGCTGGCGGACACCGACCACATGCGCCGGACCCGCGAGCTCACCCACGAGGGACGAAATTATTTTCAGTCCGAATTTTCAGGCATGGGTCTTGAGTTCGTCCCGAGCGTCGCGAATTTCGTGCTCGTCCGGGTCGGCGATGGCGATGCCGTCTTCCGGGCGCTGCTCGGCCGGGGGATCATCGTGCGCGCGATGCGCGGCTACAAGCTGCCGGGCTGGATCCGGGTTTCGATCGGGACGATGGACCAGAACCGGAGGTTCATTTCCGAGCTCAAGGCGCTCGACGCGGCAGGCGGGATCCCGCGCGGGTCGGCCGCCTGATCCATGCAGCCGGGCGATACCATTGCGGCGGTCTCAACCCCGCCCGGAGAGGGGGCGGTCGCCCTGATCCGGATCTCCGGCCCGCAGGCGGGCGAGATCCTGGGAAAACTCTTTGTTCCGGCCTCGGGGCCCCCGCTTCCTCGCCGGGCGACCTTCGGGCGGATCGTTGAGGCGGGCGCGCTCGTGGACGAGGTTCTCGTCACGGTTTTTCATGCGCCGGCGAGCTGCACCGGAGAGGACCTGGTCGAGATCGGCTGCCACGGCGGGATCCTGCTGGCCGCGCACATTTTGGAGATGGTCCTCCGCCATGGCGCGCGCGCGGCCGAGCCTGGAGAGTTCACCCAGCGAGCCTTCCTGAACGGCAAGCTCGACCTCACGCGCGCCGAGGCGGTCATGGATCTGATCAGCGCCCGCACGCCGCTCGCCCTCCGATCCGCTGCCGAGCAGCTCCAAGGGCGGATCGGCGAAGAGTCGGAAGCCATCCGCGCCCAGATCCTCGAGGCGGTCGCCCACCTCGAGGCCTGGATTGATTTCCCGGAGGAAGGGATCGCGCCCGACGCCGGCCTCGTCACAAAAGTTGCCTCTGCCGCCTCGCGGATCGAGGGCTTGCTGGCCACTGCGGAAAGCGGCCGCATCCTGCGCGAGGGCGTCCGCGTGGCGATTGTCGGGCGTCCGAACGCCGGGAAATCCAGCCTCCTCAACCGCCTGCTCGGGATGGAGCGCGCGATTGTCAGCCCGGTCCCGGGCACAACCCGCGATACGATCGAGGAGTCCGCCTGCCTGCGCGGGATCCTCTTCCGCCTCACCGACACCGCAGGGATCCGCGAAACCTCCGACCCCGTCGAGATCGAAGGCGTCGCTCGCGCGCGGCGCACGATTGCGCTGGCCGACCTCGTCCTCCACGTCTTCGATGCCGCGGAGGATTTCCGCGAGCCCGGGCTCGGCGCGAGCGAGATTCTCGTCGCAAACAAGGTGGACCTCCTGCCCGAAGGTTTCCCCCTCCCCGCCGCCGCCCTCCGCGTTTCTTCCAAAACCGGCGATGGCTTTCCGGAGCTCGTCGATGCCATGGTCCGCGAAACCTGCGGGCAGCACCTCTCGGCCGGACAGTCCCTCGTTGCCGTCAGCGCCCGCCACAAGACGCTCCTCGAATCAGCGGCAGCCTCCCTTGGCGCAGCCGTCGTCCTCCTCCAGGCCGGCGAGCCGTTGGAGCTGCCTGCGATCGAGCTCCGATCCGCCCTCGACGCCGTCGGCCGGATCACCGGATCGGCGGATACCGAAGAGATCCTCGGAGAAATTTTCAGCCGGTTCTGCATCGGAAAATAAGGGGCGATCGGCAATTGCCAGGGGCAGCCCCCCGCGAAAACTCCGCGCGACAATTTCCCTGCCGGGGGTTGAAATCCTTCGCAAATCAACTAGCTTGGAACCCAATGATCACCTCACCGGGCAGGACAACGCGCGAACTCCACCCCTAAAGCCTATGCCCTCACAACGCGAAATCACACTCTCTCGCGACTGCGAAGCCATCCAGATCCCAAGCGGCCAGCCGCTCGTCCTGCCTGCCGGGATGTCGGTGGTCGTCACCCAGTCGCTCGGCGGCACGTTCACGGTGGCCACCCCAGGCGGGCTCGCCCGCATCGAATGGAAGGATACCGACGCGCTGGGCATCACCCCGGAGGAGGCGTCGGAGAAAATTAAAATCGAGGGGACGATCGAGCAGGCGGTTTGGGACCAGCTCAAAGGGGTTTTCGACCCGGAGATTCCGGTCAATGTCGTGGACCTCGGCCTGATCTACGACTGCCAGGTTCGCAAAACTGACGCCGGCACAACCGTCGTCCAAGTCAAGATGACCCTGACCGCGCCCGGCTGCGGGATGGGGCCGACGATCGCCGCAGACGCCCGGGGAAAGATCCTCTCGCTCGACGGCGTCGACGAGGCGGAAGTCGAGCTCGTCTGGGATCCCCCGTGGAACCAGGCGATGATCAGCGAGGTCGGCAAGATGAAGCTCGGCATCCTCTAAGCCGCACCATGAGCGTCCTCAATTTCTTCCGGACCCCCGAGTTTCAGATCGGCGACTTCCTCCTGCCGTGGGGGATGGTGATCAGCTCGCTCGGATTTCTGGCGGCCTGGCTCGCCGTGCTCGAGCTGGAACGGAGAACCTGGACTCGCCATATCTGGCATGTGCCGCTGTTTTTTGTCGCCCTGGCCGTCCTCTTCGGGTGCGCCTTCGGCCTCGCTTTCGCCCCATGAAAACCGCCCCGTCAAAATACGCGGTCACCTCGGTGGTCATCGCCCTGGCTGTCGCCGCCTCGCTTGCCATGTATCACCGGTACGTCACGCGCCCGTGGACGCGCGACGCGCAGGTCCGGGCGAACGTCGTCGGCATCGCTTGCCGCGTTGCCGGACCGATCCTGCAAATCCCAGTCAAGGACAACCAGCAGGTGAAAAAAGGCGACCTCCTCTTTGAAATCGATCCCGCCACATATATCGCCCAAGTCAACACCTCGACAGGAAACCTCCAGCAGGCCGAGGCAAAAGCCGTCCAAGCCAAACAGCAGCTCGACAGGCAAACCATCCTCTACAAAACCAAGGTGATCGATATCCGGGACCTCCAGGATGCCCAGGACACCTACATCGCCACCCAGGCGGATGTCGCTGCCGCCCAAGCCGCGCTCGACTACGCAAAGCTCAGCCTCAGCTACACAAAGATTTTTGCACCGGTGGATGGCTATCTGACCAACGTCGACACCTCGCCCGGGGAGTTTGTTTCTGGCGGGCAGGGGATCCTTGCCCTGGTCGACTCCACCTCGTTTTGGGTTGCGGCCTATTTTAAGGAGACCCAGCTCCTCCATGTGGTCGAGGGGGCGCCTGTCAAAATCCGCCTGATGGGGCATGACAGCCAGCCGTTCGACGGCGTGGTCGAAAGCGTGGCCTGGGGGATTTTTGTTTCCGACGGCTCGACCGTGCAGATGCTGCCGAATGTCAGCCAGACGATCGACTGGGTGCGCCTCCCCAATCGCTTCCCGGTCCGCGTCCTCGTCACCGGAAAGCCGCCTGTCCCGCTCCGTATCGGGCAGACCGCGTCGGTCTCGCTCTCGGGGCGCTGAGCCCTCCCCTCAGGGAATCCGTTGGTTCATCAGGCAAATGATTGCTCGTTTTATGGCAAAAGCGGAAGTTGCTGGATTTTAGACTGTTGCCTCTGGTGAGACTGGGACTCCCCAAGATTTCCCACCCTGTTTTGGCTCTGAAATGACCCCCAAAGGCGTGTTCACCTCGCCGCCGGGGCAGTCTGCATACCCATCTTCCACTACATGCGGAAGCGTCACTTTTTCCTGGCTTCGGCGCGGATGAGTCGCACGATTTTTGTCAAATCGCGTTCGCCCACATCTTTCAGGGATGAAACTGCTTTCCCAAGTTTGAGCGAGGCGAATGCGTGAATGTCTTCATCCGACCAGCCAAGGTTCTTCTTCGCTATTGCAAAAATGGATGCGTAGAGCTTTCGCCTCCACAGCTCGTTGTCTTTACGGCGAATCGCCGGGAGATTTCTGGCTTTGGCCTGCTGGAGAAGAGAAACCGCTTCATCAAATCGCTCTCTGGGAATCTCTTTGTAGGTCGTCACCTTGAAGGTGTTTTTCAGATAGCTCCACCAAGTCTGAAAGCTTCTTGCCTCGCTTTTCCCGGCAGCAACATCCATTTCAGCGAGTTCCTTGACGAGGGCTTGGATTTTTGCGGATTGCTCGGGCGACAAATGCCTCTCGTCCGGGGTGAACTCCGTCCGAGTCACATGCTTTGTGGCGATGTTCACATTGCCCGCAGCGGCGATCACGTTTTGCGCCTTGCCCACTTTCTGGCTGATGGACACGCCAGACGGCGGTTCATCGGCTTTCAGACGCTTCTTAGCCTTCGGTTTCGATTGAATGACCTGCTCAACGAACCGGCGGCGGCGCTCCCGATCATTTCCCGAAAAGGCGTCCATCATATTCATGACACTCACCACCTCGGTGCGCTCCAACTCCTCAAACGCGACTGCGAAAACCTTTTTGCCTGAGCACTGCGGATCAGACGAAATTGCGGCTTGAAATACCGGAACGGTAAAGCTGAGTGGAACGTATCGGTTTGTCAGAAAAAGCACGACGCGGTCGGCCTGATTTGTGGCTCGCGCCATTTCCACAGCAAACTGGTCGTGCTCGGCCGAGTCGTAGGGCCGCAACTCGACGTTCTTTCCGTTTGCGTCGATCCAGTCATAGACGGACGCCTCTGCTTTCTCCATATCCCACTGGTCGCATGAAATGATGTAGTCGAGTTTCTTGGCAGGCATGGTCAGTTCGATTTTTTGATTTTGGAGTTGATCGCCTCAAGGTCGGAACCCTTTGGCATGATGAAAAGGCAATGCCCGCCGCTGCGACTTTCCCAGACGGAACCAACCGCGCGTTTTTCCACGGCTTCCGCCCAAAGGTGTTCGCCCTTGAACTCGACGACGAGCGCCCGCCTGTCGGTGAGTTGGCAGATGAAGTCGGGGTAAAACCAGTCGGTGGATGTCTGGAGGCGAAATGAAGACGCCTTGCGAGAGAGGTTGCGCACCCAGAACTGGACTTCCGAAAGGCCGTCAAGAAACTGTGCGCACTTGAACTCGTCAGTCAACGTGCCGTCTGCACGCTTTTCGCGAAGCTCGCCAGGCTTCGGGCCGAAGTAGTGTTTCTTGAATTGGAACCCGCCTTCGTAAAGCCAGCCGGGTTCGTAGGCCATCGTTTTGAAGTTGATCGCACGCCCGTCGGACACGGAGAGGGCGGACGTTGGCAGGAGCCATTCCCGAAACGCATTCGAGCGTTCCTGTTCGCGGTGCCGGTGGATGAGCGATTCGACTTCATCCCGCAACCGGAACCGGTCCATTGCCAGCAAGCCGATGTCCGTGATTCCGTGTCGGGCCATCAGCGCACTGGTCGCTTTATGCAAAAATACAGCAGACTCGCCCGAGGGGATGTCGGCGTGGTCAATATGCCGGTCGAGCCAAGCGATCAGCGTTTCGATTGTCCAATCGACTGTTCCGCCAAGCTGCATGACCTGCTGATGGAGTTGTCCGACGTAATCCCCGTTCGGCTGATCCGGAAGTTCTCGGACGACCTCGACGGTCACATCGCCCTTGCCTGCAATGTCCACCACCCCTTGTTTGCCCTTCGGGCGTTCGAGCGGGTTGTAGGTTTCTGGAAGCGTGGCGTCCTTTGCGCCAAGCCGCCACGGGTGTTCGAGAAGGAACGTGCTTTCAAACTCGAAAAGCTGCCCATCCTCGTCCACACACAAGAGCGGAACGATGAAATCGAGTTGTTGCTCGTAGGGCGATGGCTGGCGGGTTGCTCCGCTGCCGCCGAAAGCCCGCTCCGCTTCGCGCACTGCCTCGACGGCTGATTCGATTTTCAGCTTCGCGGCGGGCGTCCTGGCACAAGACGCAAGGCGGACAGTTTCCTCCCGATCAAGTGGGACGAAGACCGTGATGGCACCGGTTGAGGATTCCAACTTTGCCTTGCCCCCGAGCGCAGCGATCTCCCGAGCCGCCGAATCCATGTCGATCTCGGTTGCCGGATCCAGCGTCACGGTCTTTGGCTGGACGCCGAGCGGGAACACCCCCTGCGGCACGGGAATAATGATCCGCTCAGCCTCGGCAGCCGTAAAACCGTTGTGTTCCAGGGCGTCCTTCAACTCCGAGAGCACTTCATGGATGTTGTCGGAAATGGAAAATGCGTAGGCACAGTTCAGGTCGGGATGCTGTTTCGCCCGCGCGTTGGGCAGGCGCAGGATGCGCCCGACAATCTGCTCGATCGCTGTGGCAGAGCGGGTTTCCTTGAGGCTGCAAAGGACGTAAGCAAACGGACAATCCCAGCCTTCCCGGAGCTTCTCGACGGTGAGGATGAACCGGACCTTGCACTTCGGCGTCGAGATGTCGCGGACATCTTTCAATTCGTCCTTGGTGCCCGTTGAAATAATCACTTCCTCGCGGGCGATGCCAAAATCGGCCGCAAGCCGGTCCCGGAGAGGTTCGCAGGCATCCACCCGCCCGGCTTGAATGAGCATGATCGGGCGCAGATACTCGCCGGTGGCCTGGGATTCGGCGATGGCCAGCTTTTCCAGATCCGCCCGCAAACTGATGGCGTCCGCAAGCAAGGCATCTTTCTGACTCGGATGCCGGGTGATGACCCGCAGCGGGAGTTTCACCATGTCCGCTGCCTTGAGTTCGGCGGCCGAGACGCGGTGAAGGACATTGGACGGCGGCACCGGCTCCTTGCGCCCAGAGATGATTTCCGTGCCACCTTTGGATGGCGTGGCGGTCAACTCGATGATGCACGCTGGCCGCACGTCGGCGAGCATGGCAAAGGAGCGGTAGGTCCGGGCGTTTTGAGCCTCGTCCACGATCACGATGGGTCGGCGCAAGCGGAGCATGTTGACCAGCGAGGGCTTCGGTTTGCCGTCCGCTCCGGGAAGGAGTTCGGCGAGCCGGTCGGCGGGCACGTTCTGCAAATGCTCGGCAAAACTCCCGTTCTGGTCATAGACCTTGCGCCCGGTTGTGTCCTCGACGCGGAATGCCTGGATGGTCGCCACAATCACGACGGTCTGGCTTTCGACTGTGGAGCGGGAAAGCCGCAGCGCTTCCTCAATGGTGACGACCTCGACCGGGCCGGCGCAGGCCATCTCCAGTGCCCGGCGATACGGATGCCCCGGATCGCGCAGAGCGTCGGCGGTCTGGTCGAGAATCGTGTTGCTGGGAACCAGCCAGAGGATCACCGCACGCTCCGCGTGAAGCAACTCGTCTTTGGCAATCCCGACGCCGTAGCAGGCGATCAAGGTTTTTCCGCCACCCGTCGGCACGCGCAGGCAGACGTAGGGCATTTCCGGAGAAAGGCTCGCGGCATGGACCGGCTGATACTCAAAGTATGGGCCGCCATTGGAGGCGACGACCGCATGGAATGCCTGTGCGGGCGACTCGCCGTTGCCGCAGGCGTGCAGGAAGTCCCGCAGCGACCCGAGCACCCGGTTCTGGTATTCCTTCGGCGAGATCATGGGGTCATCCAGTATTCCGGTCGCCGCGCCGCGTGGCCAATGGCGAGGAGAACGACAAATTCCCCTCGAATGGCATAAGCGATATAGTAGGGGAAGGCATGCAGGTTCACCCGGCGGTAATCGCCCGCCCGCAGTCTCGGAACAGTTGGATTTGATGAAATCCACCGGATGCTGATTTGCAACTCCTGCCAGAGGTGGTCTCCCAACCCCGGGCGCTCCACCTCGTAGTAATCAATGGCCTCCCTCGCCTCCTCGCGGACCCTTCGGGGAAATTTCAGTTGCATCGCCCGAAGCGTTTTTCCATCTCTTCGTGAAACGCTTCGTAGGAAACGGTCTCCAGTTTGCCTTCATCATAGGCTTTCAGCCGGGCGCGAATTTCCTTGTCCCACGCCGCTTCTACATCCGCATCGGGCGGACCGCTGTCGAGGTCGAGTATGATCCTGGCGAGAGCGAGTCGCTGGCTGCCAGGCAGTTCCAGCATTTCGTGTGTGATGGATTCGAGTGTTGTTGGCATGGTTTTTTTCCTTTCGTTCTGCAATCTACAGGGTTTCCGGTTTCATGTCGCCCGGATTTCGTAGGGCGTTTGCCGGGCGGTGATCCGGTGGGCGGTGAGGCGTTCGGGACCGAGGAGGCAACCGGCGCAATAGACGACCTTTGGCCCGTCGAATGGCGGGAGTTGCGCCAGCACGGCGCGGGTGAGCACGTTCCCGCCGCCGTTGCTCTTGTCTCCGAGGATGCCGTTGTAGAGAAGGTAAATGCCGACTCCCCGGCAGACGCCGAGCAAGGGGGTGTTCGGCACTCGCTCGCGGGGCAGCGGTTCGCCGGTTTCGGTGAAATAGACATGCCGGGCGAGGTCGGCGAAACGGACGGTGTCGCGGATCTGGCCGGCTTCGTCGAAGAGTGGTTCGCCCAGTTCGCAGAAGCGGAAGCCACCGCCGATGCCTTCCACCTTCTCGCCCTTCGCGTTGATGTAGCCCTCCGCCACGCGACGCACACGTTCGGCGGTTACTTCGCGGGCGATCTTGTCTTCCAGTTCGATCAGGATGAATCGACGGGGTTCGGCATCCGGGGTCGCCGCATTGATCTTGATGACGGCATGGGCTGTCGTGCCCGATCCTCCGAAGCTGTCCAGAACGAGATCACCGGGGTTGGTGGCGATTTGCAGAACGCGCTCGATCAGACGGGTCGGCTTGGGGGTAATGAAGACCGACTCGGAGTCTGGAAAGGCCATGATGGAAACCAGTTCTTTCTTTGCTTCCTGAGTGTGGCCCACGTCCTGATAAAACCACATCGTTTGAGGGACCACTCCCTGCTTAACTTCTGACAAAAACCTCTTGGTCTGAGGAATTGAGTCGTTTTTTTGGCCCCACCAAATCCGCTTGTCTGCATCGAGTTCCAAGAATTTCTCTTTGGAAACGCGCCAATAATTTCCAGTGGGCGGATGCGGAATCACCCTGCCAGAAGGAGTGATGATTTCGTAGGTGCCTTGGCTGTAATAATTTCGCGCGGAGAGGTCGCTGGTTTTCCAAACGCCCCGTGGATCATTGTCACGATTTTTGTAAGCGGAATCCTGCGCCTCGTTCCGTGGCACCAGATTCGGTCGCCACGTCTCAGCATGCTTGGCATAGACGACCACATAATCGTGATCCTCGGAAAAATGCCGTGCCGAATTCTTTGGCGAATAGACCTTCTGCCAAAGCACCGTGGCCACAAAATTCGATGCGCCAAAAATCTCGTCCATCAGCATCCGGAACGGTCCGATTTCATTGTCGTCCAGGCATACGAAGATCGCCCCGTCCTCGCTCATAAACTGCCGAAGCAGCGCGAGCCGCGGATACATCAGGCAAAGCCAGCGGTCGTGTCGGTCGAGGGTTTCACCCTCCTTGCCCACAACCTTTCCAAGCCACTCGCGGAGAATCGGGCTATTGACGTTATCGTTGTAGGCCCAGCCTTCGTTGCCCGTGTTGTAAGGCGGGTCGATGCAGGCGCATTTCACCTTGCCCGCGTAGTAGGGCAGCAGCGCCTTGAGCCCGACAAGATTGTCTGCCTGGAGGATGATGTTGCCCGTGCCGGGGTCGCCGCACGCGAGGGCGGGCACATCCTTGAGAAGGCGAAACGGCACCTGTAAATGGTGCTTCACCACGGCCTCTTTCCCAATCCAGTTCAGTGTCGGCATCGTGTTAGAGATCGACCTTCAGCAAACGCCCTTCTTGGGTCGATGCGTCCAGAATTGGGTCGAGGAGCCACGGTTCTTTCCGGATTTCATCCGGCGGGGGTTCGGTCGTGGTGATGATGTATTGAAAATTGGGTTCCGCTTCACCCGCTGCGCGCTCGAACTCCCGCGCCAGTATAAAGAAGCGCCGGTAGATGGCGGCGGACATATCCGCTTCACGAGGGCCGTCGTGAACAAGAAACCGGGGATGGTGGCCGCGTCCCTCGATGCTGCTGGCGAGCACAGCAAGATCGAACGCCAGAATCTTGATCGTCTCGATGGCTGCGCTGGTGAAGTCTCCACGGCAAGTGAGACTAACCTGAACAGCCCTGCCATGAAACGATGCGCCGGCGGAAACATCTTCGCCGATCAGTGCCGCGATGACGCGATTGAAGGTGGCCGAAAAATCCGACATCACACGCTTGAAGTCCTCGCGAATCGCTTCTGCCGTTTTCTTGGTGTTTTCGATGTCCTTGGTCAGATTGACGATGCTTTGACGCTCTTTCTCCGCCGCATCGTGCACCGTGCGAGCCCGACCGGCGATCCACTGGAGTTTGCTGAGGCGTTCGGTGGCCCGCTTTCGGATCAGCATCGTGGCCTGTTGCCGCTCGCCGAGGGCATGCATTTCCTTGCCGCACTCCTTTTCTTCCGCCTGCGCATCCCTCAGTGCAGAAGATGCCTTTTCAATTTGTGCATTGAGTGTGGTCACCCGGGACTCTAGATTCTCCCCTTCCTTGCGGACATTGTGATCCACGCTCCGGGTTGTGAAATCGACCGTGTTCTGATTCTCGATCTTCTTCAACGCAACGGGGCATCCGAGATCTGCCGCAGCCTGGAGGCTGACTTTGCAGACGCCATCGGGCTCAGGAAGGCTGGCGTAGTAATTGATTTGCTCCTGCTGGCTGGCGTTGTGGCGCACCATTTCGACAACTTCCTCCGCTTGCTTCAGATTGCTGGTCAGCGATTCCAGTGCGGCTTCCGCCTTCGACCTGCCTTCGATGGCCTTGGTCTGCCTTTTCTGGGCAGCTTCAAAAGCGGGCTCGTCGATAATGTTCGAGAACTGCTCGTCGAGCGTCTTCCTTTCACCATCCAGCCTGCGGATGATTTCGTCGAGGAACAAGGAATCCGCGAGCGATGGCAATTCGTCACCGTATTCCTCGGTTAAAGTGCGATGATAGGAGCGCGATTCGTGTTCGAGCTTGGGTGCATTGGCTTCGGACTGGTCGCGCTGAGTGTGCTGCGAGGAAAGTTTGGACAGTTCGGCTTGCTCCCGCTCGGAGAGCATATCCAGAACCACCCGGACAAGATACGCGCGATCATCGTCGTCCAGTTTTGGCGTCTCCGACTGGCTTGAGGAATCGCGCCAGACGACGAGTTTCGCATACCGGCATTCCTGATCCCGAGAGAGCCACGGAAGGAGATGCAGCCAGTTGATTTGATCTTCGGATGACGCAAAGCGTGTCACCGGGTAGTTTGCCAGCGCGTTTTCGGACAGCGAGTCGGTAAATGCCTGATAGGGCTCCCATGGGGTTTCAGGATCAAGAAGGCTTTCAAAAGTGGCCCCGCGCGCAGCAAACGACTGGCGACCAACCCCAATCGGGCGTTTCACGAGCCATTCTTCGTCACCGACAACAACTTCCCCAACAATCCATCCCGCAGGAAACTTATCCCGAATAAGCTGGCGGATACTCTCGCTAGAGAAATGCCGTTCGCCCAAAACGAATCTCAGGAGGCGGCAGAATGTGGTCTTGCCCGAAGCGTGGCCGGAAATACCTCCCTGGAAAAGCTCGGTCGGCAGCGAAGCGTCCTCCGGTTTGGCCCAAAGGACATTCAGTCCGCGGTGGAGGTGAAGTGTTCGGACGACGCTGTTTTCGGTGCCGTCAAGATCGCGGAGAATGTCCAGGCGACGAATCCAAAAAACAGGGTTGGGTCGGTTCCGCGCGATCCCGAAGGTTCGCGAGGGGCGAAGGGTTTCAAACTCTTTCTGTGCTTCCATAAAATCATGCCGCCAACAGCTTGTTAATACTCCCTTCGGGCAAAAGAACTTCTTTTGCTTTCTGAACATCTGTCGATGAAATTTCTGCGCGGTGCGTCCCGAGAGCGGCGCGAACCATCGCGGCATCCACACGCGCCCAAGGCTCGCCGTCTCCATCCTTGAGCAGTTTGACCATCGGCTTGTCGGCTCCTCCATCCACGCGAATCAAGCGGCGCGAGGCCATATCCCTCAAACTCAGAAGAAAATGGCTGGTGTGTGGCTTCTCGGAATATCCATCCGCCCACTGGCGCACTTTATCTGGAGAAAGGGATTCGATTTTGCGAACAAGTAAATCGCGGTCGAGCAAGAGATGATAGGCGTAGGCAAGAACCCCAATGGAGACTTCTCCGCCTTCTTCACGAATGAAGCTGGACAAGAAGCTCTGGACATAAAGGGCGGAATGCTTGGATGGGTGACGCCGCCGCGCGGGAATCTGAATCTCTGCTAGAGTTTCGGCCTTGGGCGCTTCCGCGTCGTGCCGGGCCGTTTCAGCCTGCGGCGATGAACCGAATCCGAGCCGTTCCTCAAGGTCTGCGGTATTGCCGCGCAGCAGCTCCTGCCGGAATCGGTATTCCAGTTGCAATGAAGAAGCAGTCTTCGTGCCCTCGATCAAGTCGCACATCCCTTCGATGGCCTGCTGAACAAAGGAACGCTCGTCTCGGCCCAAAAAGTCAGCGTTTTTTCTCACTCGCTCGCGGAGGTTGCCAGGGATTTGTAAGCGTCCCTCCAGGCCGCATTCCAAGAGGTGAATGATTGCCTCCGAGTGGGTGCGAAATTTCCCACTCGCATCGACAAGCGCAGAGATGCTGTCGGCGATTGGCTCGGGGCACCGGAAGCTGACTTGTTTTGATTTCACGTTATTGGAGCCTGCCAGATGGGTGACGTCATGTCAACCGAAATGTCGGACATAAAACTTGGCGCATCACAGTTGACATACGACAAAACGAAAGACAATATGACTTGCAATATGAAACGCGCAGATTTTATTTTTGGGGATAGCAGGCCGGTAATGCCAACTGATCCAAAGAAGGATGTTCGGCTTTCTTGTCGGGTTGAAGAATGCACGCGCGTCCGGCTTATGAGTGTTGCCAAGCGGCATCGCCGCCGCCCGTCTCTGCTGATCCGCCATGCCGTGGAAAGATTTTTAGACCTTGTTGAAGCTCAGGACGCGCCCGCCAAAAGCAAGTCGGCGAAAAGGCGACCTGGCTAAAAATGAGAAGCGGCTGCGGAACCGCGCCAACGGTCCCGCAGCCTGATCGAAGTCAGACCCGAAAAAAAACGCCCGAATCCAACTGACGACCTCCCAAAGGATACACTTGGGGCCGGGTCGTCACAGCCAGAAATTTAAATGACGACTCTACAAATTGACCTGTTCCACGCAGTGAACAGCGGCCTTTCCCAATCGCACAGAACTTTTTGCTCGCGCCGAAGAGCTTTTGCCGTTCCTGCCCCTCGCGCTGAGCAATTAGCTGATATCCTTGCCACCGGCACTGATGACGCCGCCGAGTGCGCCGCATCGGATGCGTTCAAGGAATTTTCCGGAAAGGAGGGTAAGTAAATGTTCCCGATCCTTCCCGGCATGGATTTCTCGTGGGTGGACCCCGAAGGCACGCCGAACCGCCGGTGGCGGGCGGTGATGTCGAAGGAAGTCTGGCAGCAAGTCGTCAACATCCGCCTCTACGGTGGTCATCCCCCACCTCCTGGAACTCCTCAGTTGTTCATGAAGAACCCGCGCAAACCACGGGTCACTGGCACTCGGACGGCAACCCCGGAACTCACCAAGAAACGCCGAATGCGCCGTCGCCGGATAGCGGCAGCAACCACCTGATCACTTTCGCCTCCCCGGAGGTGGTCGCACCGGGGGCGGCATCAATGCAGAGCGACTTTTTAGAAAAATCCAAAATCATGAAACTCAGTAAGAAATCTCAATCGTTCGAGCCCTGCCCGGAATACTCCGGCAAGGCCGTGTGCGTGGACGTCACTCCACTCAAGAAAACCGAAACCGCCTACGGGGTGAAGGAGACGTTCAAGTGCGTCTTTGAAACCACCCTCCTCCGGCAGGACGGATCACCATACTGCGTCTGGAGCCGGGGCTTCACCGCATCGCTCCATGAAAAGTCGGCGTTCGCCCAATTCCTCAAGAAGTGGATCGGGCGGGCACTCACCGCAACAGAGGAGGAAGCATTCGAAACCGAGGATCTGGTCGGCAAATCCGCCGAGCTGGTCATCACCCACGAGGAAGGGCGCACCGGGGATGTTTACGCATCGATCGCGCTGATCCGCCCGGATCGCACCGGAAAACCCCTCACGCCTAGCGGGAAGTTCACCCGAG